>JBHHYR010000092.1:0-14430 GCA_046757585.1 Binatia bacterium
AGATGAAGGCCACGACGCTTGCCATCGCCGCCGCGGCGGTGGGAGGCCGGCGGTTTCACCGCGCTGCTGCATCGCCGCCGGCGGGCAGTCGCGTGCTTGAACGCCTTCTGCACAATGGATTCATCGACATCCCTTCTTCGCCGGGCCGCTTCCCATGGAACAGGATGAAGCGCTGAATCCAGGCGGCATACGCCGCATCGGTTCGCCGGCTGTAGTAGCGGGCTCGCAGGGACAGGCGAACGCGATCGCGCAGGCGGGGCTTCCCCTCCTGATGAGTGTGGTGTCAGACCCGGCACGATTCGACGGTGCTCGTATCCTGCACTAATGCCACCATGGTGTCATTGACACCGTGGTGGCTGAGTGTCATCGTCAACCCGAGGAGGGCCGAACGAATGGCACAACGGCTAGCGTCTTCGACGACGCGACCCCGGATCAGCATTGACGTCGAGCCGTCGCTGCGACGTCGGGTTCGCCTGGCGGCTGCAAAGCGAGATCTTTCCGTTCGCGAGTACGTGCTGGCAGCAATAGAAGCGCGCCTCGAGAGCGACCTGGGCCAGGACGAGGAGTGGCTGTTGGTGCTAACGGCTGAGGCAGACCCCGTACTTGCCGAGTTGTGGCACAACGAGCGCGATGCCGCGTATGATCACTTATAGTCGCGGTGATGTTGTTCTGGTGGGTTTTGTGTTTTCCGATGAAACGGGAAAGAAGCTGCGCCCCGCTGCACTCGTCAGCTCCCCTGCGTACCACCGCGGTCGGCAAGAGGTCATCGTCGCAGCAATCACGAGCAACGTGAAGCGGCGCTTGATCGGTGATCATCTGCTTGCGGACTGGAGGAGCGCGGGTTTGCTTTTTCCCTCGGTCGTAACCGGAATCCTTCGAACCGTCAGAGGAACGATGATCGACCGGCGGCTCGGTTCCCTGACGAAGCGGGATTCGCAAGGTGTTGGCCGAGCGCTGCGCCGAGCCCTGAATCTGTGAAGCCTCCCGGGCCGGCGGACGAGAATGTATCGCGGCCGGAAATGCCACGCGGCCCTCGCCTCGCTTGTCCCGCTGCCCTGCACCAGCCTATCGCCCGCAGCGTCGAACGCTGCACCGTCTCCACTGCGCGGCGGTTCGCTGCAGCAGCACCAACAGCAGTGCCATCGCCTCTGCCGCACTCACGACCGCCGTGTCCGCGCCTGTAGGCCGAGCACGTAGCTCCTGTTCCCGCTCACGCAGCTTTGAGGTTCTGGCTGGTCACCATGCCCCGATCGCCGGCGAACGCCACCCGCCGCAGACTCGGTGCAGTCGCTGGAGGAAGTTTCCGGGCTCCGTGATGCCGACCGGCGGCACCTGTGCCAAGCGGGCTCCCTGTGGAGAATGTGACATCTGCTTGGTACGCCGCTGCCGAATGTCATTCGCACGTCAAGGGAAAAGCTCTATGGAATCGAACGCGAGTGGCGGGAGGCGGTCTAGCGCGACATGGCGCAAGCGGTGCGGGTGCTGTGTTGTTCGCACGAAGCGTCTGGCCCAGGTCTGGAAAGAGGAGACAGAGCAATGCGGGCGACACACCACGCGGGCGTGTTTGGAATGTGCCTCGTCCTACTGCTGGGGGGCGTGACAGGGTGCGGGAGTTCCGGCGGTTCGCCGGAAGGGCAAGCTTCCTTTGCGGAACGCACCGACGCCTGGGACATCGACATGCTCCAGGTGTTGCCGCCGGGGCCGTACGGCTCGATCATCGACTGTGCCAATGGCGGCGGCGTCGCCGTGGAGGATTTCGACGGGGACGGACTGCTTGACCTCTTTGCCACCCAGCAGAACGGCCCGAACCATTTCTGGAAGAACCTCGGCGGTGGGCGGTTTGCCGAGCAGGCCGCTGCCGCCGGTCTGGACTTTCCCGGAGACTGGGGTACGGGAGTGAGCCTCGCCGACTTCGATAACGATGGCGACCGTGACGTCTATCTGTGCAACCTCGGTGCGAATCGCCTGCTGGAAAACCAGGGGAACGGAACCTTCGTGGACGTGACCGCCGCTGCCGGTGTTGGCGACGAGCACCGCTGCTCCTCGGCTGCCTGGGCAGATTACGACAACGACGGGTACCTGGACCTCTACGTGACCAACCACTTCGACTGGTTCCCGTTTGAGCGGCCGTTTCCGGACACGCCGGCGTCCGACCGGCTTTACCACAACCTTGGGGACGGGACGTTCGAAGATGTAACGGCGCTGCTGCCCGCCGGTAGCACCGAAGGCGCTGGATTCATCGGGGTCTGGTTCGATTACGACAATGATGGCGACCTCGACCTCTACGTCGGCAACGACTCGGGCGCCTTCATCCCCGACCGCCTGTTCCGGAACGACGGACCCGGTGCCGGGGGAGGGTGGGTCTTTACGGACGTTTCAGACACCTGTGGCTGTGACATCAAGGGCAGCATCATGGGTGCGAGTGCCGGAGACTACGACGGCGACGGCTGGTTGGATCTCGTGCTCACCGACGGCGTTATGGGGCCTGGACCGGCCCCGCTGCCGGTACACCTCCTGCACAACGACGGCAACGGCGCGTTTACCGAGCAGACCGTCGCATCCGGGATTGCGCTTACCCTGCCAACAGGGATGTCCGCCGCCTGGGGCACGGAATTCTTCGACTACGACAACGACGGCGACCTCGATCTGATCGTCGCCTTTGGGGGCTTGGGGATCGACATGGCGACCGACATGGCAACGGAGGGGTGCCCTCTCTTCGGCGGCCCCACAGACCCCGATCCGGATCCCATGTTCGATTCGATCACCCGCCTGTTCCGCAACAACGGAGACGGCACGTTCGACGACGTGACGGTCGCCCAGGGCCTCGACAGCCACACGCGCGACCGGGGCGTGGCGGTAGGCGACTTCACCGGCGATGGCAAGATCGATCTGCTGATCGGCAGGATGCGGCAGCGAACCGGGGTCTTCGAAAACGTCCACGCCGGTGGCGGGAATTGGCTCATCGTCCGGACCGCGGGCACCGCGAGCAACCGTGACGGTGTGGGCGCGCGGCTCGTGCTGACGGCGGGCGGCATGACGCAGATCCGGGAGGTGTCGGCAGGATCGACGAGCGTGCACTCGCACAGCGCGATCGAAGTCGAATTCGGTCTCTCAAACGCGACCCGGATCGATGCCCTGACGATCCACTGGCCGAGCGGCACCTCGCAGGTACTCAAGGACCTGCGTGTAAACCAGGTGCTCAGCGTCACTGAGCCCTGAGCGCATGGTCCGTCGTCCCCTGTCCGGCAGGATGGGGACGTCGTCGCCTTCATCACTTTCCACCCGTGACTCCGCGCCATCGCCGGCGGCCTGGTAACCTGGCCTTCCCCTGGATATCCTGCAGCCATGTCCCCTGCCGGCCGGCCCGCGGCGACGCGAAGTCCCATCCCCTACGCTCAAACTCTGCTCGCGCTGGAGGTCTCGCAGCTGACCGTGCTGGCCCGAGCGGTGAGACTGCTCTTCCACACCGCCCATTCGCGGCCGTATCAAGAACGGGTCGATCCCGGCGCCGGCGCGACGGCGCTGCACGACCCGGGTTCGTTCGGCGTCTTCATGGGCTACGACTTCCACCTCACTGAGGACGGCCCGCGCCTGATCGAGATCAATACGAACGCTGGGGGTGCGCTCCTGAACCGGCTACACACGGCCTCGCTCTGTGATCCCCGGCAGCTCGATTGGCTGTGCTGCGACCCGCCACCAGTGTCCCAGGTCGAGGAGCGTATCGCTGAGACGTTCCGTGCCGAAATCGAGGCGGCCCGCGGAAAGGGTGTGACTCTGCGGACCGTGGCGATTGTCGACCAGCGTCCAGACGAGCAATTCCTGCGTCCCGAGTTCGAGCTTTTTCGAGAACTCTTCGCACGCCACGGTGTCGACGCTCGCATATGCGACACCGCTGAGCTCGTGCGCGGTGCGGGGGGAGGCATCGAGGTCGGCGGCACACCGATCGACCTGGTCTACCTGCGGGACACGGACTTTTATCTTGCCTCGCTTCGCACCGCCGCGCTGCGCGAGGCATACCTGACCGACAAGGTCGTCGTCACGCCCTGCCCGCGCGAGCATCACCTGCTCGCCGACAAGCGCCGGCTCGAGATTTTCTCCTCGGCCGAAACTCTCGAAGGCCTGGGCCTCGCGCCCGAGGACGCCGCGTTCCTGGCCGAGATCGTCCCCGAGACGCGCCCGCTTCACGCAATGAGCTTCGACGAGGCTTGGCGGACGCGCCGCGACTGGGTTTTCAAACCCGCCGCCGCATTCGGTAGTAAGGCGGTCTACCGCGGCGACAAGATTTCACGCCGCCGTCTCGATCAGCTCTACGGGGAGAGACATTTCCTGGCGCAGCGCCGTGTCGCCCCCGGGATGACGCAGGTCGATACGCCGCAGGGCTCGAAGCCGATGAAGTTCGACATCCGCGCTTATGCCTACCGTGACGAGATCTTCCTGCTCGGTGCACGCGTCTACGAGGGTCAGGTCACCAACTTCCGCAGCCCCGGCGGAGGATTTTCGGCGATCTGCGTGGCGCGAGACGGAGCGCTCTGAACACAAGTTGCCGCTAGCCGCCGGCCATTGGCATGCTGACACACACGCGGGCACCGTCGTGCAGGGGTGTGCTCAGGACCGCCGCGGGCGCCAGCGCCGTATGGTCCAGCGAGATGTAGCAGTACCGGTGTCGCGGGGACTCGTGGTTGCAGAGCGAACGCCAGAGGTTCTTGCCCGCCGGCCAGCGCGCCGCCAGATGCTGCAGGAGCGTCGCCATGGTGGCCGGGGAGCGCAACGTGACCTCGGTGCTCGCTGTCCCGAAGTCAAACTCGAATGGTCCCATGAATTCCACGCTGACCCGAACAACCGCTGGCATCAGCCGTCACAATAACCCAGGCGTGAAATAGGGAAAATAGCCTTTGCTCAGCCACGTCCCGCCGTCAATCACCACCGTCTCGCCGTTGATGAAATCGGCGTAATCGCTGACCAGATACGCGGCCAGGTTCGCCACCTCCCAGGGCTGGCCGAAACGCTTGATCGGCACATCCTGGCGCACGCGCTCGTGGACCTCGTCACCAACGTGGAAATTGAACCGCTCCATCGGGCCCGGTGTCTCGAACGGGCCTGGGGCGATCGCGTTGACGCGAATCCGGAAGCGGGCCCATTCGACGGCCAACGTCATCGTCATCGCCATCACCCCCGCCTTCGCCGCCGCATGATGGACCGCGCCGGGACAACCCGTCCAGGGATAGGTCGAGACGATGTTGAGGATGTGACCGGGCCAGCCGCGTTCGATCAGGACCCGGCCCACCGCACGGCTACAATAAAAAGAGCCCGTCAGGACGATGTCGACCACCGCGTTCCAGCCGCGCGGTGAGAGCTGCTCCGCCTGGCATAGGAAATTCGCTGCTGCATTGTTGACGAGGATGTCAATGCGACCAAACGCATCGAGCGTAGCGGCAACCATCCGGTCGACGTCCTCTGGCTTGCGCACGTCGACGGAGACCACCCCTGCCGTGCCGCCCGCGGCGCGGATTTCGGCTGCCGCGGGCTCCAAGTGCTCCAACGAGCGGCTGGCAAGCATCACCTTGGCGCCCAAGCGGGCGTAGAGTGTCGCCATGGCCCTTCCGAGGCCCGTGCCGCCGCCGGTGATGATCGCGACCTGCCCGGCAAGCAGGTCCTCCTTGAATGGGACCTCCCCGATTACCCCTCGCGCCGGTGCTTCCACGTCGCACCCCCTTTGTAGTTGGTCAGACCAGTAACAGAGGCTGACTTCGGTGTCAATACCGGCTATTCGCCCGGTAAGATGGGCTGAATTTGGGTTTCTTGACAGCAGCGAGTGCCCTCTGATATAAACTGGTCTGACCAGCCGTGCAGACGGCAGCATGAATCGGATTGGGTGTGATATCGGAGGAACCTTCACCGACCTGGTGGTCCTCGACACCGCCGGCGAAGCCCTGCACACCGCCAAGGTGCTGACCACCCCGGACGACCCCGCGCGCGCGGCCATCGACGGCCTCCGGGCTATCTGCGCAGCGCACGGCATTGCGCTTGACGGCGAGGTGCAGCATCTCATCCATGGCACGACCCTGGTGATCAATACCCTGATCCAACGGACCGGCGCGAAGACGGCCTTGCTGGTGACCGAAGGGTTTCGCGACTTCCTCGAGGTGGGCCGGGGCAGCCGGTACGACAACTACGATATCAACATCGACATGCCGCAGCCCTTGCTGCCGCGGCGGTGGCGCCGCGGGATCCGCGAGCGCATCGATGCACAGGGGGTGGTGTGTACCAAGCTCGACGAACGGCAGGCGCGGCGCGTTGTCCGCGAGCTCGTAGCCGACGGGGTGGAGGCCATTGCCGTCTGCTTCTTACATTCTTTCCGCAATCCCATCCACGAACGCCGCATGCAGGCGTTGATCCGCAAGGCGGCGCCCGGCGTCGGCGTCACGCTCTCCTCCGAGTTGATCCCGGAGATCCGGGAATACGAGCGGGCGTCAACTACCGTCGCCAACGCGTTCGCCCTGCCCGCCACACGCCGCTACCTCGCCGCCATGCGCACCCAGCTCGACGAGCTCGGCTTTACCGGAGACCTGCTCATCATGCTGTCCCACGGCGGAACGACGACTCCGGAAGTCGCAGGGGAGTTTCCCATCCGCATCCTCGATTCCGGGCCCGCGGCGGGCGCGGTTCTGGCGGCGTCCGTCGGCGAAGCCTTGGGGGAACCGCACGTGCTCTCCTTCGACATGGGTGGCACGACCGCGAAGAGCTGCCTCATTGACGACGGGAAACCATCGGTGACCAAAGAGTTCGAAATCGCTCGCATGGCTCGCTTCAAGAAGGGCAGCGGCCTGCCGATCAATCTGCCAGTGATCGAGATGCTCGAGATCGGCGCCGGTGGCGGTTCGATCGCGCGCATCGACGAGATGGGGCTGCTGACGGTCGGCCCGCTGAGTGCCGGCGCAGATCCGGGACCGGCCTGTTACGGACGTGGCGGGACGTTGCCGACAGTCACGGACGCTGACCTGCTGCTGGGCTACCTCGATCCAGATTATTTCTTGGGCGGCAGTATGCGGCTCGATCAGAGCGCCGCTGTGGCCGCCGTCCGCCAGCACATCGCCGGCCCGGCGCGCCTCAGCCTCACCGAGGCAGCCTGGGGCATGCGCAACGTCGTGGACGAAAACATGGCCAATGCGGCGCGCGTCCTGGCCGTCGAGAAGGGTGTCGAGCTCAGCAACTACGTGATGATCGCCTTCGGTGGCGCCGGGCCGGTGCACGCGTTCAACGTGTGCCGCAAGCTCGGTATTCGTCGCTTCCTCGTGCCCCACGCAGCCGGGGTGGCCTCGGCATTGGGCTTCCTCGTGGCGCCGCTCTCCTTCGATTTCATCCGTACCTACATCCTGAAACTCACCGAGTTGGACTCTGAGACACTGAACCGGATCTACGCCGAGATGGAAGACGAGGGCCGGCGTCTGCTGGCTCGCGCCGGCGTGCCCCCTGCGGACGTGACGCTCACGCGCTCCGCGGACATGCGCTACGCCCTGCAAGGGCGCGAAATCGACGTGCCCATACCCGCCGGCACGTTGCGCCCCGAACACCGGCAACAGATTCTCGACGCCTTCGCGACGGCGCACATGCAGAAATTCAACTGGAGCCACCCGGACCTCGAAGTAATGGGCGTGAACTGGAAAGTCGTTGCGGCAGGGCCGCGCCCGCGCGTGCACCTGAACCACCGCCGTCCAGGCCCGAGCGGCCCGGCACACTCGGCGCACAAGGGAGAACGCGCCGTGTATTTCGCAGAGTTCAACGACCTCCAGCCGTGCTCCATCTATGAGCGCTATCAACTCCCGCCAGGATTTACCGCCGACGGACCAGCGGTGATCGAAGAGCGCGAATCGACGATCGTCGTGG
This sequence comes from Binatia bacterium, assembly GCA_046757585.1. Taxonomy (GTDB): domain Bacteria; phylum Desulfobacterota; class Binatia; order HRBIN30; family HRBIN30; genus JBHHYR01. The sequence continues at coordinate 7,885 of JBHHYR010000092.1, forward strand.
GCCCCGGTGGCAGCGCGGCGGTAGACGAGCAGGGAAATGTCGTCGTCTCGGTACCGGTGGGAGGGCCCTGAATGCACACATTCGATCCGGTGACGCTCGAGATCCTGTGGAACCGGTGCCGCTCGATCCTCAACGAGGAGATCACCGGCCTAATCCGCGCCGCATTTTCGCCCATCATCCGCGAAGCCAAGGACTGCTCCGCAGGGCTGTATGATCGCGCCGGCAACTTCATGACCCACGCCGACGAGGGGGAATGTCACATTCGGCAAACGGTCAAGTGTTTTCTCGAGAAGTTCTCGCCCGATGATCTGCACCCGGGTGACGTCCTGATCTCAAACCATCCATGGAAGGTTGGGGGGCACATCAACGACACCGCGGTGGTCGTACCGATCTTCTTCCACGATCGACTCGTCGGCTTTACCAGCTACCTCGGCCACCACATCGACATGGGCGGGCGCGGGTTCTCGGCGGACAGCACCTCCCTGTACGAGGAAGGGATCCTGATCCCGTTCGTCAAGCTGTTCGCGGCGGGGGAACCGAACTTCGACGTCTTCGAGCTCGTGTCCAACAACATCCGCCACCCTGAGGTCGTCCTCGCCGACATCCGCGCGCAAATGGGCGCTGCGGAGGCAGCCGCGAGCAAGGTGGCCAAGATGATGGCGGAATTTGGGCTCGAGGATCTCGCCGGGCTGGCCGAGGCAATGATCACCACGAGCGAGCACGCGACGCGTGCGGCCATCGCCGGGATCCCGGACGGCACGTATCGGCACGCGGTGTATGCGGATGGCTACGACGCGACCGAGCCCGTGAAAATCGCCGTGGCGCTCACCATCAGCGGCTCGGACCTGACCATCGACTACTCCGGCAGCTCGCCGCAAAGCCTGTACGGCATCAACCTGGTGTACAACCACACGCTCGCGCTCACGCATCAGTGCCTGATGTGCGCGATCTTCCCGCACGTGCGTGACAACGAGGGCAGTTACCGCCCCCTGACGGTCATCGCGCCGGAAGGGTGCATCATGAACGCCAAGTATCCGGCACCGGTCATGGCCCGTCATCTCACCGGCTTTTACATTCCCTCGGCCGTCTTCGGCGCCCTCGCGAAGGTGATTCCGAGGCATATTGTCGCCGATTCGGCGGCCGTTTCGAACTTCGGTGTCATCGGCACCAATGACCGCGGTGATCCGATGGTGGGCATCTGCACGTGCCTGGGCGGCATGGGCGCCCGGCCGACCAAGGACTCTCCCACCACGCTGTTCCCGTTCGTCATTGCCGACATTCCGGTGGAGGTGATTGAGAACGAGTTCCCCCTCTTCGTGCGCAAGCGAGAGATGATTCCGGACTCTGGCGGCCCGGGTACGTATCGCGGCGGCCTGGGCCAAGAGATCGAGGTCCAGGTGCGCAGTCAGAAGCCGGCGACGATGTTCTGCATGCAGGAGCGCATCAAGCATCCGCCTCTCGGTGTACGCGGAGGGCGGCCGGGGGCGGCCGCGGACTTGGTGATCAACAACCGGCTGCGGCCGCACCCCAAGAAAGGTTACCTGCTACAGCCCGGGGACACGGTGCGGATCCGTGCCAACGGCGGTGGTGGCTACGGACCTCCCAGCAGGCGGGACCCGCAAAAGGTGCTTGCCGACGTCCTCGACGGCTACGTCTCCGTCGAGCAGGCAGAACAGGTCTACCGCGTGGCTGTCGACCTCAAAGCGCACTGTGTGGACAAGGCCAAGACCCGGCGCTTGCGTGCCAACAGGCGGCCGCACGGCAGCAGCCCCAGCGCACGCCGCCGCGGTACTCGGACCGCCGCGCGTGGGCGCTGATGCTGACGATCTACCTCCGCGAACCCTCCTGCGAAGCCGCGCGCCGCCGCACTGCGGCGGCGCGTGCGCGGCGGGTGCTCCCGCCGCCACCCACCGCGGTCACGTTGGCTCGAGAACGGGAGCGCGCGGTGACACGTCTCGAGGAGCTGACGGCCCACTGTACCACGGCGCTCGAGGCGCGGGGCATCACCGTCACCCACGCGCCGAGCGCGGCCGCAGCTGCCGACCGGATCGCCGCCCTCGCCGCTGCCACTCCCGTAGCGGTCACGCGCGCCGCGGTAATCGGTGAACTGGTCGCCGCGCTGCGGAAACGCAGCGTCGACGTCGTTCCCACCTACGGGCCGGGCCGCATGGGCTTCGAGGCGCGCTGGCACCGCTTCTGGGAGTTGTCGCCGCTCGTGCCAGCCGCAAACTGGCGGACGCGGCCAGTCGTCGACGGGAATACGGACCGGCGTGATGTCGTGGGGCTTTTCGGCGTAAACGCGCTCTCGGCGACGACGGGGAGCATCTATCTCCTGCAGCACTCGCAGAACATCAGCGACCTGCTCCGAGCTGCTCGCCGGCTCATATTCATCGCCGGAGTCGACAAGATCGCCATTGATGACGCTGCCGCCGGCCGCCAGGTGGAAGCTGCGAGTACCTACGGCGTGAGCAGCGTCCTCCTTGACCTCGCGCGTACGCCGCCGCTCGGGAGTCCGCTCGAGCACTTTCCGCCGGTCTCCGGATCCCCGGTAACGGAAGTCATCCTGCTTGACAACGGGCGCAAGGACCTGCGAGACGGCCCGTACCGTTCGCTGCTCGCGTGCATTGGCTGCCGCGCCTGTGCCACACGATGCCCAACGTATCCGGCCTTTCGCGGCGCCCAGGGCTGGAACCCCAAGGACTACCTCTGGAGCCACGTGCGTGGCGACAATCCATCGCTCGACTTGTGCACCTTTTGCGGCAACTGCGAGGTTGACTGCCCGGTGGAGATCCCCCTGCCCACGCTCATCGCGTCGCGTCGGGCCGAGAGCATCCGCACGCGTGGGCGGCGGCTTGCGGGCTGGCGCCGGCGGGTGCAGGGCGATGTCGGGCGTTTGAGCAAGGCATTTGCGGCGACGGCGCCGCTCAGCAACCGCGCGCCCCGTCTGCCACTGGCTCCCACGGTCATGGAAAAGGTGTTCGGCCTCGCCCCCGAACGGCCCCTCCCCACATTTCGCCGCGATACGTTCGAGTCCCGATACGTCAATCGAACCAGCGGTGTGGCATTCCAGCAGCGGTCCCGCCGATCCGCAACGGCTGGGCGTACCGGGCTCCCGCCGCAGCCGGCCGGGGATTGCGGGGATCGACAGGGCGGCAGCGGCAGGCAGCGCCTGGTCTACTACTTCGGCTGCTTCGCCAACTACAACGATCCAGAGGTTGGCCATGCTACGCTCGCAGTTCTCGAAGCGCTTGGCTATGAGGTCGTGCTGCCGGCGTGGCAGTGCTGCGGCATTCCGCTGTACGCCAAAGGCGAAGTGGCCGCAGCGCGCCGCCTGGCGGCGGCTAACGTCGCAGCGCTGGCTCCGTACGTCGATACCGGCCACGAGGTTGTCACCAGCTGCCCGAGCTGTCAGTTGGCCTTGGCCCGCGACTACCCGCGCCTGTTTCCCTCGCCGGCAGCAGAGCGGGTTGCCCGGCACACGCACTTCCTCTCGCGCTTTCTGTGCGACGTCGATGGCCTCGATCAGCGCCTGCGCCCCATGCCGCGGCACGCGGCGTATCACCTCCCCTGCCATCTCCGCGCCCTCGACATGGCCGGCGACTCGCTGCAGCTGCTCAGCAAGATTCCCGGGCTCAGGGTCACCGATGTCAACCGGGGCTGCTGCGGTCTGTCGGGCACCTTCGGCCTGGAGCGCGCACACTACGCCACCTCCATGGACATTGGGGCGGGGCTCTTCGCCGCCATGGCCAACCCCGAGTTTGACCTTGTGCTCACCGATTGTGGCGCGTGTAAGCTTCAGGTTGAACACGGGACGGGCCGGAGTGTCACGCATCCAGTCGAACTCGTGTGCCGCGCCATCTCGGACCGGAGCGCGTTGCTGCAGCCGGGCGTGGAACGCGTGGGGGTCACGCCCGCTTCCGTGAGCCCCCCTGCCGGAGCAGCCGCATGAGGATGCTCGCGGTGGATCACACCCGTTGCACCGGGTGCCGGCTGTGTGAGATCGCGTGTTCGCTCCACCAGGACGGCGTCGCCAACCCGGCAGCCGCGCGCTTAGCTGTTGTCCGGTGGGACGACGACGCACTCCACGTGCCCACAGTCTGCCAGCAATGCGACGTCGCGATGTGCGAGCAGGTGTGCCAGCCGCGGGCCCTCAGCCGCGATGCTGCGACCGCGGCATTGGTCGTCAGCCGGGAGCTGTGCATCGGCTGCCGTCTGTGCGTGGTGGCGTGTCCCTACGGTGCCATGTCCGTCCACCCGGTCGGCCGGCAGGTGATCAAGTGTGATCTGTGTGGTGGCGACCCTCGTTGCGTACGGTTCTGCGAGACCGGTGCGTTGCGCTTCATCGAACCGGAGGCCGTCTCATTCGGCAAGCGGCTGGCCACGGCACAAGCCCTTGGGGGAAGCCAGTAATGTCGTTCTGCGGCTGGACCGGCCGGATCCTACACGTCGACCTGAGCAGTGGGGCGATCGAGCGGCAGCCGCTCGCGGTTGGGTTTGCACATGCATTCCTGGGCGGTCAGGGATTCGCCGAAAAACTGATTCTCGATGCCTATGACTTCAGCGAGCGCGATCCGTTTAGTCCCAAGAATATCCTCTGCATCGCACCTGGCACCCTTACCGGCACGCTGACGCCGGGCTCCGGCCGCCTGACCGTCGCGGTGGCGCTCAGCCCTTCGCTGGGCGGGTATCTCGATGCCAACGCGGGCGGGCAGTTCGCCGCCGAGCTGAAGTACGCCAACTACGACGCCGTGGTCATCACCGGTGCCGCGCCGCACCCCGTCTACCTGCGCATTGCGGATGACTGCGTGGAACTCCGCGATGCCCGACACTTGTGGGGGAAGCGGGTACGCGAGACCGATCGTATGTTGTCCGCGGAAGTGGGCTTGTCGCAGTATGCCCGACTGATCATTGGCCCGGCTGGCGAGAACCGGGCCCACGGGGCGATGCCGACGTGTGATCTGTACCGCGCGCCCTCCGGCGGTTCAACCGGTGCAGTGTTCGGCTCGAAGAACTTGAAGGCGATCGTGGCCAAGGGCACCCGCGGGGTCCGGGTGGCACGGCCGGACGACGCGTTTGCCGCTTTCCAGGCTGTTTTCGAGAAGAACCGCGCCGAGCCACGTTTCCGCCGGTTCGGCGAGCAAGGCACGAAGTGGCTCGTCGAGCTGTCGGGCACCTTGAACTGCCAGTACAACGTACAGGCGCGTGACTTCCCGTACGGGCAGCTGAGCGTCGAACGCTTCCAGAAGGAGTTCGCGACCGGCGCGAAGGCCTGCCACGCCTGCTTTCAGCACTGCGACCACCGCTGGGTGATTCCTGCCGGTGACTTCATGGGAGAGCAGGGCTCAGGGGGTGAGGCAGGCACCATCATTCCACTGGGCCCCGCCTGTGGGGTATCGGACTATGCCACCATTCTCCACCTGACGAACTTGGTGAACGACCTTGGCCTCGACAGCATCTCCACCGGCAGTGCGGTCGCCACCTCGATGCATTGGTGGCAGGAGGGCCTCCTCACTGCGGAAGATACCGGTGGTCTGCGGCTCGTATGGGGCAACACGGAGGCCGAGGAAGAGCTCATCGTGCAGATCGCCGAGCGCCGCGGCTTCGGTGCGGTGTTGGCGGGCGGGCTGTTTACCGCCGCCAGTGAGATCGCGGGCCGCCGCGGCCTCGAGCCGGAGCGCCTGACACGTTTCATCCGAGCGAACAGGAAGCAGCGCGAGGTGCCGGCTGACTTCCGTCCGCTCAAAGGGCTCGCCTTTTCGCGCGGCTTCGACATCCGCGAGTGCGACGTACTCACCACCGATACCTTGCTGGCCGACGGCAGCGTCGACTACGAGCGTTTCCGCCATATCGGCGTGCCGGAGCGTGTGGCCCGGGAGTGGGCCGATTCCTACATCGGAAATCCAATGGTGTTCGACGACAAGTCGCTGGCGAAGTTCTACTCCGACAACCACGTCACCGTGTGCAACAGCCTTGGCATCTGCCAGCGGTTCACGACGTGGGCGCAGATGCGCATGGGGCTCGAAGACATTGCTCGTTGCACGCGGGCGGTCACGGGGATGGACGTAACGTGGGAAGAGCTGTACCGGGCCGGCGACCGCATCCGCCAGGTCGAGCAGGCCATGCAGCTTCTGCACGGATTCCGCAAGACCGCCGACTACTTTCCGGACTCGTATTACGGCGTAGCGGTTCAGCAGGGGCGTTTCGAAGGTGCGGTCCTCGATCGCGATGAATACTCCCGCGAGCTCGAAAACCTCTACCGCCTGCGTGGCTGGGACACTGACGGCCGACCCACGCCGCAGCGTCTCGGCGCGTTGGGGCTCGACGATGTGGCAGCGCGCCTACGCGGTGCGAGCTTGCTGGCAGCGGAATGAACCGAACGGCCGCATCACGCGGACAGTTGTGGAGTCTGCCGGTATGAGCGCTCTCACGCTTCACACCCCGCTCTGCGACCTCCTCGGCATCCGCTATCCCATTGTGCTTGCCGGCATGGGGCGCATCTCGTCTCCCGAACTCGCGGCGGCGGTATCCAACGCGGGCGGCCTGGGT
>JBHHYR010000093.1:0-14216 GCA_046757585.1 Binatia bacterium
ACAGGTTGACGTTTTGCACGCTCGCACGGAGATCGGGGTACTGCGCAAGCATGGCACGTGCCCGTTCCATCGTCGCGAACTGTGAGAGCTGCCGCAGGCCCAGCTGCGCCAGCCGCACGTAGATGGCACCTTCCGTGACTGGACCTTCGCCGGCCTTCAAACGGCCGCTGCTGTCGCCAATCGTAGTGAGCAGATGCGTCACACCGGGCAGCGTCCGCAGGGTGCGCTCCAGTTCCTGGAATACGGCGTCGGTACGCCGTAGGCTGTAACCTTCGGGCGTTTGCAGGATCACCTCGAATTCGCTCTGGTCGTCCTGCGGGACGAAGTCCTTGCCCACTGCACGGAAGAGCGGCACCGTGGACCAGACGGTGAGCGCCGACAAGCCGATGACCACCCATCGATGTTCGAGGGACCAACGGAGAACACTGCCGTAGGCCTGGTCGATGGCGCGATAGATGCCCCGGTCCTTGGAGCTCTTGGTGCCCGGCGACGCCGGCTTCACACGCAGAAATCGCCCGCACAGCATCGGCGTCAGGGTGAACGAGACCAGCAGAGACACCATGATTGCGCAGGCGACCGTGACGCCGTAGCTGTTGAAGAACCGCCCAACCCGGCCGGACATGAACGCCACCGGGAGGAAGATCACAACGAGCGACAACGTTGTCGCCATGACGGCAAGGCTGATTTCCCGGGTGGCTGCCGCAGCCGCCTGCATCGGCGTCTCACCGTTCTCTTCAGCGTGGCGGAAGATGTTCTCCAGTACCACCACGGCGTCATCAATGACGACCCCGGTCGCCAGGACCAATCCCAGCATGGTAATGTTGTTGATCGTGAAGCCCATGAGCCGCATCAAGGTAAAGGTCGAGATGATTGACGTTGGAATGGCGATTGCGGCGATCAACGTCGCGCGCGCGTTCGCGATGAATAGCATCACGGTGAGGCTCACCAGGAGCGCCGCGAGGATCAGGTGAAACTGGACTTCGCGGATGGACAGCTTGATGAATCGCGAGTGGTCGCGAACCACCTGCAGCGTGACATCGGCAGGCAGGATCGCGCGCAGCTCCTGTAGCCGCTGCTTGACGCGGTCAATGACCGCCACGGTGTTGGTTCCTGACTGCTTGCGAAGCAACAGCGATACCGCTGGCTTGCCGTCGAGCCGTGCCATGTGGCGTGGTTCCACGTACCCGTCAGTGACCGTGGCGATGTCGCCCACCGTTACCGGACGTCCGTGCCCGCGGCCCACGATGAGCTGTTCGAAATCCTCGACGCGGTCGATGCGTCCCATGGTGCGGAGGACGAGCTCCTTTGGACCCTCATCGACGTGCCCGCTCGGAATCTCGATGTTCTGCGACCGCAGTGCCGCCTTTACTTGCTGGACCGGAATCTTGTATGCGGCGAGCTTGTCCGTGTCGACGGCGACGTTGATGGCACGTTCCAACCCACCCACCATGATGACCGAACCCACGCCTGGCAGAGTTTCCAGGTTTTCCTTGACTTGCTTGCGGGCGAGCTCGGTTACCTCGCGCAGGCTCCGCTTGCCGGCAACGGCGATGCTGAGAATTGGTGATGATTCCACGTCGAACTTATCCACGATCGGAGTGTTGGTCCCGGCGGGAAGTCGAGAGAGAACCCCTGCAACCTTGTCACGCACATCTTGAGCCGCCGCTTCACGGTTGCGTTCGAGCACGAAGATCACCACGACGCGCGACAGCCCTTCTTTGGTGACCGACCGCAACTCCTCGATGCCAGCGATCGTATTGATGGCCTCTTCGATCGGCTTGGTGATGCCGCTCTCCATTTCCTCGACGCTGGCGCCTTTCAAGGTCGTCGTCACGGTCACGATCGGAAAATCGATGTTGGGAAACAGGTCGACTGCAAGCCGGCGATAGGAAAACGCGCCGAGCGCCACCAGAAAGGCGATCAGCATCGTGGCGAACACGGGGCGGCGGATGCAAAGGTCGACGAGCTTCATTGTGGTCGTGCTGCTTACGGGCGAGAGCGCCTTGGCCCGGCTCAGAGACTCGCCAGTGGCGGTAGCACCTCGATGCAGATCCTAGGAGCCTGGATCGCTGTGGGGGACACCGGATCTCCTCGCGATGACGGCGACGCCGTCACCGAGCTTCGTCAGGCCCGAGGTGGCAACCAGCTCGTCTGGTGTGAGACCGCCGGTTACCTCGACAAGTCCGCCTTCACTGCGCGGGCCTGGTTGGACGTGACGTGCGTGCGCGACCCCCGCGCTGATGACGAACACTTTCGTGACGCCAGCGGACGTGGTCAGCGCTTCCTGCGGCACCAGCAGCGCGCGGTCGTCCGTCCGAGTGACCACCGCGGCGTTGGCGAAGAAACCTGGCTTGAGGCGTCGATCGCGGTTGTCCACCAGCGCTTCGATCGCCACCGAGCGGTTCTCCTGGTTGGACGCTGGACTGATGCGGACCAGGCGCCCGGTAAAGCGGAGAGCCGGCGAGGCATCGACGTGTAAGTGTACCACTTGCCCCGCTCGCAGTTCATGCGCGAAACGTTCGGGAACGTCGCCGCGCAACTTCAACGGATCCTCGGCAACCAGTTTGAACAGCTGGCTCCCCGCGTGGACATACTCGCCAGCAGACACGAAGCGGCGCGCGACCGCGCCGGTGAGTGGCGAGGCCACACGAGCGTGCCGAATCATCACGGCCAGTCGGTCGCGCTGTGCGCGCGCTACCGCCACGCGGGTCGTCATCGTTTCGTACTCTTGGCGGGAAATGACGTGCCGAGCGACGAGTTGACGGTCCCGCTTCTCGTCTGCCTGCGCCTTCGCCAGGGTGGCCTCTGCTTCTCGCAGCTGTGCGCGCCACTGGTCGTCATCGATTTGCGCCAATACCTGACCAGCGTGCACCGGATCCCCCAGATCAACTGCCAGCGACTCGACCTGCCCCTCGACCTGACTGGAAAGCGTGACCTCTTCGTTGCCGTACAAGGTTCCAACGAAACGCACCAGCCGCGCACTCGGATGTACGGCGACCGGTGCAACCGTGACCGGAACGACGGCCTTGGCGTGGTGCGGTTCGGCCGCGACTGCCTGCGGGTCGCCGTGACGTTCACAGCCCGAGCAGAGAACGGCGGCCAGAGCGAGCGACGCACACACACCGCGCGGTGTCATGAACGGCGGGTCCCTCCGTGGACGATCTTGAGCGATCGAGCCCGTTCCCGGGTCGAACGCGCCCCGCCTGTGATGCCCCTTAAGAAGATGGCGGTCACCAGCCGTGTCAGCTCGTCCGGGCGGTCGCTTTCGGCCCGATACACGCAGACGCCTCGGATCATCCCGAACAACACCTCAACGGCCAGCCGCCCATTGATTCGATCAACCTCGCCGCGTGCGGCGGCACGCTCGATTACCCGGCGGATCATGGTGACGACCTCGTCTCGCCGCTTGCGCCAGTCGGCACGTTCTCGCGCCTTGAGTTTTGGCTCTAAGCGGTGCATGAGCACGAAGAAGTCGCGTTGGCGCCAGAAGTAATTGATCATCGTGCGCACGACGGCTTCGATGGTCGTCTGCAGCGGGGCGTCGTCCTGCAACACTGCCGTCACCGCGGTGTGCAGACCGTCGAGCCCTTCTCTGATCGCCGCCAGGTACAGTTCTTCCTTGGAACCGAAATAGCGGTAGATGGTCCCCTTGCCGATACCCAGGTGCTGGGCGATCTCGTCCGTAAGAACTTCGTGGAATTCTCGTCGCGAAAAAATATCCCCGGCGCAGCGAACAATCGCTAGCCGGGTCGCGTCGCTTTTCTTCCTGCCGCGCATCACGCCTTCCAATAACGGAACTGACCAGTCCGTACTACAATAACAAAGGCCGCGGTGCAGTCAAGCGGAGGCGGCGGGCGGAGCCCGCGGCATCACGGGCGACGCCTTCGCCACCACCGCTGGCGTCATTGCAGCGGCCCGAACCCCGTGGCAGTCTGAGTGAGACGAAAAGGAGGCTGTGATGAGTAAAGACACGCTATCCATCACCGACAACCGAACCGGAAAGGTCTACGAAGTTCCGATCGCCGAGGGGGCGATCCGCGCCATGGACCTGCGCCAGATCAAGACCTCGGACCGGGACTTTGGGTTGATGAGCTATGATCCTGCCTTCGGAAACACGGCGTCGTGCAAGAGCGCCATTACGTTCATTGACGGCGAGCGGGGTATTTTGCGCTACCGCGGTTATCCGATCGAACAGCTTGCGGAGCACAGCACCTTCTTGGAAGTGGCGTACCTGATCGTGAAGGGAGAACTCCCGGCACCATCGCACCGACAGGCGTTCGTGCGTAATATCACGCTGCACACTATCCTTCACGAAAATATCAAGAAGTTCATCGATGGCTTCCATTATGATGCGCATCCGATGGGGATTCTGGTCAGTACGGTCGGCGCGCTCTCAACGTTCTACCCCGACGCGAAGAAGATTTTCGACGCGGCTTCGCGCAAGGTGCAGACGCATCGGTTGATTGCAAAGATGCCCACCCTGGCCGCCTTCGCGTACCGCCATTCCATCGGCATGCCCTACGCGTATCCGGATAACGATCTCAGTTACACGGGGAACTTCCTGAACATGATGTTCAAGAAGACCGAGCTGAAGTACAAGCCCGACCCGGCTCTGGAGCACGCGCTCGATGTGCTGTTTATGTTGCATGCTGACCACGAGCAGAACTGCAGCGCCAACGCGATGCGCAGCGTGGGGAGTTCGCACGTTGATCCGTTCTCGGCCGTCGCAGCTGCCACGGCCGCCCTGTACGGTCCACGGCATGGCGGGGCCAACGAACTGGTCGTGCGGATGCTCACGGGCATCGGGGGCGTCGACAAGATCCCCGCCTACATCAAGCGGGTGAAAACCGGGGAAATTCGTCTCCAAGGCTTTGGCCACCGGGTGTACAAAAACTACGATCCGCGCGCCAAGATCATCAAGCGGATTGCCAGCGAAGTGTTCGAGGTCACCGGGAAGAGCCCGCTCATCGATATCGCCTTGGAACTTGAACGCATTGCGCTTGAAGACGATTATTTCGTGTCGCATAAGCTCTACCCGAACGTGGACTTCTATTCCGGCATCATTTACCAGGCCATGGGCTTCCCCCTCGATATGTTTCCGGTCCTGTTCGCCATCGGCCGCACCCCAGGTTGGATCGCCCAGTGGCAGGAGATGCTGCTCGACCCTGAGACGCGAATTGCCCGCCCGCGCCAGCTGTACGTCGGTGCCGGGCCGCGAGATTACGTCCCGGTCGAGCGCCGGCCGGACGACGCCGCAAACGCTGGCAATAGTCAACTGGCGACGACGTCGCGTCTCTGAAGCCCCCCAGGGGGTCAAACGAGACCACGGCAACGCGTGGCTCCGAGCCGCGCGTTGCCCGTCCGCGACGGTACGGGCGCGCAGCTGGCGGCGTACCCGAGGAACCCCACGTGCCGGCCGCGGCCTGTGCGGCTATCGCCGGCTCAGGAAGTCGAAGTGGACCTTACGTTCCTTGAAGCGCCAGGTGCCGCCGACCTTGACGAGCTGATCCTCATAGCGGCCGGCGAGGTTGATATCGAGCGCATCACCACCGCGCAGTACCACCACGTAACTCCATCCGGTGGCCCGTTCTGCGTTCACGGTGATGACGGTATTCATGGTGCAGTGCTTCACCATGGGCAGACCGTCCGTGAGGGGAATCGTCTTGAGGAAATCGCGCAGGGCGTCCCGCCCCGTGAAACGTCCTCGCGTGCCAAGATCGAAAGCCCCGTCATCCGTGAACAGATCCAACCACGACTCGAATTCGCCGTTGTCGAAACGGAAACAGTAGTGCGCCATCAGCTCCCGGATCGCGTCCTTTTCTTCGAGTGTACTCATCTCCGCGTTCCTCCTCACTGGCTTGCTGCCGTGTGCTCCTCGCGGCCCACTTCCTGCCTCGGGTACCTCTTTGTAGTCTGCTGGTCTCGTATTTCGCAACCGGCTGCAGGCTCGGACGCCTGCGGAGCTCTGTCCGGCTCGCCGTACCGTCGATGAGGGTCAGAGGCGGCATCCCGAGCGATGGCCGTGCTACGCCGGCCCGGCCTGGATCGCTAGGTAGGAGGCCATTATTCTTCTGCACCAATAATGCCTCAGTAGACACAATTCTACACAGCTAGACGTATCGCATATAGTAGGATATATATACATTATGCTCGTATCGAGGTCCATCAAGAAGTGGCCTGAGGGTGATCGGCCGCGGGAGAAGCTCTTGGCGCACGGAGCGGGTGTTCTTTCCAACGCCGAGTTGCTTGCGATTCTGCTCCGAACCGGCACGAGAGGAATGAGCGCAGTCGACCATGGGCGTGCCCTCATCGACGAGTTCGGTGACTTGCGCCATCTCGCGGCGGCGGCCGTTGGCGACCTACGGAAGCTCAAGGGCCTGGGGCCGGCCAAGGCGGCGCAGATTGTTGCGGCGCTGGAAATCGCAAAACGCTATGGGGAGCGCGAGTTCAAGCGAGGCGAGCCCCTACGCGACAGCAGTGCGGTGTACGCACACTTTCGCGAACGGCTGGCCAGTGAGAAGCGCGAACACTTCTACGCCGTGCTGCTCGATAACAAGAATCGGAAGATCAAGGACGTGTCCGTGTCGCAAGGATCGCTCACCGCGAGCATTGTGCATCCGCGGGACGTGTTTGCGCCAGTGGTCCGCGAATCGGCAGCAGCTGTGATTTTCGTCCACAATCACCCGAGTGGGGATCCAACTCCCAGCAAGGAAGATGTCGACATTACCCGGCGGTTGCGGGATGTCGGTGAACTGATGGGAGTGCGGGTGCTCGATCATGTCGTCATCGGCCACGGTCGTTATGTGAGCTTTGTTGATGATGGCTACTGGTGAGTGCGACACCTGCCGTTGGACGCACCGCTGGGGTCTGTACAAACCGTGTATCACCGAGACGCTCTGGCGGGCAGACTGCGGGGGAAGGCTGGTCAAACGGTCCGCAGAAAGTCGCGAACCGCGGCGACGAAGCCGTGGGGGTTGTCTCCCATGACGGAATGACCTGCATTCGGGACAACCGTGAGACAGCTGCCCGGGATTGCCGCGCGCAGCTTGGCGGCACTTTCGGCGGAGAGGATGTCGCTTTCGCCGCCTTTGATGATCAGTGTCGGGCAATGAATGGCGCGGACGTCGTCCCACAGGTTGAGGAGGGCGCTCGCTTGGAAACCACGATCGGGCGAGCGCAAAGCTTTATCGTACTTCCAGGTCCATTTCCCATTCGGCAACTGCTTCAGGTTGTAGGACAGCCGGCTGCGGATGTTATCGAGCGAACGGCGAGGGTTGAACTGGTGTGCCCGCTGGACGAATTCCTCGAAGTCATCGAGCTCGTCCGACGCCTGGATGAAGCGACGGATGTGCTCGACACCATGTGCTTGAACCTCGGGACTGACATCGACGATGATCAGGGCGGTGACCCGTTCGGGGTGCCGCGCCGTGAAGGTGATCGCGTTAATGCCGCCCATGGACATGCCCGCGAGGACGAAGCGCGCAAGGCCCAGGACGTCTGCGATTGCATCGAGATCGGCGGCTTGAGTCTGCCGCGTGTAGTCTCCGTCCGACGCCCAATCGCTGTCCCCGTGACCCCGCTGGTCGAGGCTCAGCACACGGTACTCGGCCGCCAGGGCGGCGGCCACCTCGTCCCAGCTATGCGCCGTCTGGGTGATCCCATGCAGACACACGAGGGGCGGCGCCGGAGCCATGCCCCATTCGACATAGTGAAAACGCAACCCGCGTGCGGTGACCTGATGGTCTCGTGCTACCGGCATGTTCCCTCCCGGAATCGCAAGATTGCTCCGTAACACGGAGGCTCGCTATGGACAAGGAGAACGCGTTGTACGCGGTCATGCTTTCCGAATTACCGCACGTTGGTGACAAGACAGCCGAACGCATTCGAGCGTTGAACCGCGAGCGACGTCACGGTCTCGCCACCTGGTTTCGGCTCCCCGAAACCGTGCTACGTGAGGACTACAAACTGCACACCGCTGCAGTCAGACGGTTGTGCGCCCAGCGTGGCGAACATGAGAGCCGTTGCCGGTGGTTACGCGACCGGTTGGTGGGCAGTGGTGGCACGGTGTGTCTTGCAGGCGATCCGGCCTACCCGCCGGGGCTCTACCACCGGCTGCAGCCGCCCCCCGCGGTGCTCTACAGTGTCGGGCCGTTCGCTGTCTTGCAGGCACCGACTCTGGCCGTGCTCAATTCGCGCACGATCACCGAGCACGCGGTCGCGTCGAGCCTCGTTGTGGTGCGGGCTGCTGCGGCGCAGGGTTTTGCGCTGGTGACTGGCGGCATGAAGACGAGTTATCGCATTGCAGCCGTCGCGAGCCGGGCGGCGGCGGCGCCACGGGTGGTCGTTCTCGATCGCGGCATCTTTGCAACATTCGGGGCACGCTTGGATTGTGATCCCTTCGGGTTCGGCCCGGGCCGCAGCAGGCTCGACTCTGAACACACCTTGGTCCTGTCGCCCTTTCGGCTGATGGATCACGCGGCCCCACGCAATGGGCGCCGCCGTGACGAACTGGTTGCCGCGTTGGCGGACGTGATCATTGCCGTGCATGCTCGGCCGGGCGGTGAGATCGAACGCGTGTGTCTGGAAGCACTCGATCGTGGCCAAGTTGTCCTCTCCTGGTGTGGTGAGAACGCCGGCTTGGTCGCGGCTGGTGCCACGGCGGTTGAGGAGGCGGACGTATACCGGGTAATGCGCTCCCTGCCCCGGTAAGCGCGCCGGCGCGAGATGCCGGCGGCGCTGCCACCGATCTCAGCAGTGAAAACGTGACATCACACCGCTGGCAAACGTCCGCAGGGCCGCAGAATCAAAGGGCGGTGCCAGCATCAGGATGAAGTGTGTGACGCCTACCTCGATGAACGCCTCAACCTGCTCGACGATGGCCTGCACGCTTCCGACCAAGAGCCGTGATTTGGCTTCACGGGGCGAAACACCCCAACGCGTTGCCGTGCTCTGAATGGCACGTTGGGCGCATGCGCGATCATCCGTGAGCGTGAGACCGATGAGGACCGATTTCTCGATCTCCTCAACATTGCGGCCGATTCGCCTGCAGTGCTCGCCGAGCACGCCGATCTTATGCCGGAAAAGCTCTGGTGAGCCGAAGGTGTTCCAGATATCAGCATGCTTGGCTACGACGCGGAGCGCAACCTTTTCACCCGAGGCGCCTATCATGATCGGCGGATGCGGTTGCTGCAGGGCTTTGGGCTGAAAGTAGGCGTCACGCAGTTGATAGTACTTGCCGGTGTAGGTCGGCTCAGCTTCGCTCCAGAGCAGCTTGATGACCTGCAGCGCCTCGTCGAGCATCTGCAAGCGCTCCGTCGTTTTGGGAAAGGCGATGTCGTACGCCCAGTGTTCCAACTCGAACCAGCTGGCACCGAGCCCGAAATTGAGGCGTCCACCGCTCATGTGGTCGACCGTGACGGCCATTTTTGCCAAGACCGTTGGGTGTCGGTAGGTGTTCCCGGTTACCAGCGTGCCAATCCGCAGCTTCGATGTGTGCATCGCGAGCCCGGCCAGCAGCGTCCACGCCTCCAGGCATGGCCCCGCCGGGTCAGAGAAGATAGGGATCAAGTGGTCAAAATTCCACCCACTATCAAATCCTAGCTCTTCGCACTCTTGCCATAGCGCGAGCAGCTGCCGCCACGTGACGTTCTGCTGCCAGGTCTGGAAGCCAAAGCGAATCGGATGCCGCGCGCTCATACCGGCCTGTTAGCACGTCGAAATTCACCGATTCAAGGAGCGGACCGCTGGTTTGCCGCCTCTCTGTCGACATGGTAGTGCGAGTGCCCGATGCGCCGCGCAGTGACGATGGAGAAGATCGTGAGCCTTGCCAAGCGGCGCGGGTTTGCGTTCCAATCCAGTGAAATCTACGGGGGACTCGCGAGCTGTTGGGATTACGGCCCCGTCGGTGTCGAACTGAAGCGTAACGTGAAGGAAGCGTGGTGGCGCGAGATGGTCCTGACACGCCCGGATGTGGTCGGCATCGATTGTGCCGTCATGATGCATCCACGCGTGTGGGAGGCGTCCGGGCACGTCGCGGGCTTTACGGATCCCCTGGTTGACTGCAAGAAATGCAAACAACGATTCCGCGCGGATACATTGCTCGATGTGTGCTGCCCCGAAAAACCGTCCAAGCACCCGGGCGAGTGCGGCGGTGAGCTGACCGAGGCGCGGCAGTTCAATCTCATGTTCAAGACGTTCATGGGTCCCGTCGAAGACACCGCAAACGTCGTGTTCCTGCGGCCGGAAACCGCACAGGGCATCTTCGTCAACTTCCTCAACGTGCTGCACTCGTCGCGGCTGCGAATTCCGTTCGGCGTCGCACAAATCGGGAAGTCTTTCCGCAACGAAATCACACCAGGAAACTTCCTGTTCCGGACTCGCGAATTTGAACAGATGGAGATGGAGTTCTTCGTCAAACCCGATGAAGACGAGCAGTGGTTTGAATACTGGAAGGAACGGCGGCTGCTGTGGTATCGGAAGTACGGGATTCGCGAGCAGCACCTGCGCCTGCGGCCGCATGCCAGAGACGAACTGGCCCATTACGCCAAGGCATGTGTCGACGTGGAATATGAGTTTCCGTTTGGCTGGCAGGAATTGGAAGGAATCGCCAGCCGGACGGACTTCGATCTCAAGCAACACGCCGCGTACAGCGGCAAGGACCTTTCCTACTTCGACGAGGAGACGCGCGAGCGTTTTGTCCCGCACGTGGTCGAACCTGCTGCCGGTGCGGACCGTGCCACATTGGCGTTCCTGGTTGATGCGTACGACGAAGAGGAGGCAGGCGGCGAGACGCGAACAGTCTTGCGGCTGCACCCACAGCTGGCCCCGGTGAAGGTCGCCGTCTTCCCGCTCCTGCGAAAGGACGGGCAGCCGGAAAAGGCACGCCAGGTACGTGACCTCCTCGCGGCACACTTCCCCACGCAATACGACCAGGTCGGCTCGATCGGGCGGCGCTACCGTCGCCAGGACGAAATCGGGACGCCTTACGGGGTCACCGTTGATCATCAGACCATGCGCGACAGCACTGTGACCGTCCGTGATCGCGATTCGATGCAGCAGGAACGAATCCCGATCGAGCGTCTGCGCGAGGCGCTCACGCGCCGCATGTACAGTGAACCGTGACGGCGGGGCACGGAAGGCGTGAAGGAGATATGACAGGGAGGACGAAGGCCAGAGCGGGCGGAATCCGGCGGCGTGCCGCCACGCGGCGCGGGCGGGCAGCACAGCCGCTCCGTGGGCGCGCCGCAAAGGCACGTCGTCCGAAGCCAGCGCGGACGATCTTCGCGTTCGGCGGCGGGCGAGCGGATGGCAACGCCCGGATGAAGGACTTGCTCGGCGGCAAGGGTGCCAATCTGGCGGAGATGGCTGGCTTGGGCGTACCTGTGCCCCCGGGGTTCACGATCTCTACCGAGGTGTGTCGCTATTATCCACCGGGATTGGAGCGCGAGGTGGCTGCCAAACTGGCGTGGGTCGAAACAGTCATCGGGCGCCGTTTTGGTGATCCCGCCGACCCGCTCCTGGTGTCCGTGCGTTCTGGCGCCCCCGCGTCCATGCCGGGCATGATGGATACCATTCTGAATCTGGGTCTCAACGATCAGACAGTCCAGGGGCTGATCGCACAGTCCGGCGATCCGCGCTTCGCCTACGATTGCTACCGGCGCTTTGTGCAGATGTACGGCGACGTTGTGCTCGGCCTGAAACCTGAAGCGAAGACGGACCCCGACCCTTTCGAGGCTATTCTCGAACGCAAGAAGGAGCAGCGCGGTGTCCGTCTCGATGTCGAGCTGTCAGCCGACGATCTGCGCGACCTCGTGACGGAGTTCAAAACCGTGGTCAAGGCCCGTCGAGGCGTCGATTTTCCTGCAGAGCCCCTGGCGCAGTTGTGGGGCGCCATCGGAGCCGTCTTCCGCTCTTGGAACAATGCACGGGCCGTTGTGTACCGCAAGCTCAACGATATTCCCGATGACTGGGGAACCGCCGTCAACATTCAAGTCATGGTGTTTGGAAACCTCGGCAACGACTGCGCCACTGGTGTGGCGTTCACGCGCGATCCCGCCACTGGAGAAAAACGCTTTTACGGAGAATTCCTTCCCAACGCCCAGGGCGAAGACGTTGTGGCAGGGATCCGCACCCCGCGGCAAATCACCAAGTCTGCCTCGCAGCGCTGGGCTGCAGGGCAGGGCGTTGCCGAGAGGGAGCGGGTGGAACGGTACCCGTCATTAGAAGAAGCAATGCCCCGCTGCTACCGCGAGCTGGAAAAGATCGGTCGGAAGCTTGAGCGTCATTATCGTGATACCCAGGACCTCGAGTTCACCATCGAGCGCAATCACCTGTGGATGCTGCAGACGCGCACCGGGAAACGGACAGCCGCGGCCGCCGTCAAGATTGCCGTCGACATGGTGCGGGAGCGGTTGATCGACCGCAAGACCGCTGTCCTGCGTGTTCAGCCCGACGTTCTCGACCAGCTCTTGCACCCGCAACTGGACCCACGGGCGACACGTGACCCGCTGGCCAAGGGCCTGCCAGCCTCTCCTGGGGCTGCGGCAGGCACAGTGGTGTTTGCCGCCGATGACGCGGAGCGCGCTGCCCAGGGAGGCGCCAAGGTCATTTTGGTGCGCGTCGAGACGTCTCCAGAGGACATCCAGGGAATGCACGCGGCTCAGGGCATCCTCACCGCCCGCGGCGGCATGACCTCGCATGCCGCCGTTGTGGCTCGCGGCATGGGTAAGTGTTGCGTTGCGGGGTGCGGCGACCTGGCCATCGATTACGAGCACGAGCAGTTTTCCGTCAATGGCCGCGTGGTCCGCCGCGGCGACCCCATTACGTTGGACGGCTCGACGGGTGAGGTTTTTGCGGGCCGCGTTCCCACTGTGGCGCCCACACTCAGCGGTGACTTCGCGACGTTCATGGGCTGGGCGGACCAGTTTCGCCGTCTCGGGGTGCGGGCCAATGCGGACACCGCCACCGACGCGGAGGTAGCACGCCGCTTTGGCGCCGAAGGGATTGGCCTGTGCCGGACGGAACACATGTTCTTCGAGGCGGATCGAATCGCGGCGGTCCGCGAAATGATTCTCTCGTCGGACCGCGAAGGCCGCGAGCGGGCACTTGCGAAAATCCTTCCCATGCAGAAGGGCGATTTCAAGGCCCTCTTCCGAGTCATGGCCGGCCTACCGGTGACGATCCGCCTGCTTGATCCCCCGTTGCACGAGTTCCTACCCCACACGGATGAGGAACTTCGCGGACTTGCACCAACCATGGGCGTTGACGTCGACACCCTGCGACGGAAGCGGGACGCGTTGCGTGAGTTCAACCCCATGCTTGGGCACCGTGGGTGCCGCTTGGGCATCACCTTTCCGGAAATCTACATCATGCAGGTGCGCGCCATTGCTGAAGCCGCATGCGAATTGCGGCGCGGGAAGGTCGAGGCGTTGCCGGAGATCATGATCCCGCTCGTGGGCGACGTACGCGAGTTGCGGATCTTGCGCGACGACGCCCAACGGGTGATTGACGAAGTCACCAGCCGCACGGGCGTGCGGGCAGAATTTCCGATCGGCACGATGATCGAGTTGCCGCGTGCGGCGGTGACAGCAGACGAAATCGCCGGACAAGCGGATTTCTTCTCCTTCGGGACCAACGACCTCACGCAGATGGTCTTCGGTTTGAGTCGAGATGACGCTGGGAAGTTCGTGCCGGAGTACACGCGGCGCGGGATCTTCCCAACGGATCCGTTTGTCTCCCTCGACCGCAGGGGCGTCGGCCTGCTGGTGCGAATGGGCGTGGAGAAGGGCCGGCGCGCTCAGCCGAGGCTCAAAGTCGGCATCTGTGGCGAGCACGGTGGCGATCCCAGGTCGATTCTATTCTGTCACCAGGCGGGCCTCGACTATGTTTCGTGCTCCCCGTATCGGGTGCCCATCGCACGGTTGGCCGCCGCACACGCGGCGTTGTTGGCTGCGGCTGGGCAGCGTGCCGCGGTGTAGACGGTCCGGGTGGTAGTACGCGTCTCGCGACGACGCGACCCAGGCCGGGTGCGGACCTACACGGCAATTGCCAATGAGCATCTCCGGGCGTACGCAGGTCGTCGGGATAATCGGCGATCCGGTGGCACACTCGCTATCGCCGGCGATGCACAACGCGGCGTTTCAGGCCCTCGGGCTCGACTTCACGTACGTCGCGTTTCGGGTAGCCCCCGCAGATCTGGTTAGGGCTGTGCGGGGTGT
>JBHHYR010000094.1:0-13982 GCA_046757585.1 Binatia bacterium
GGTTTCTCGCCGACATATCCCTCGATGCGCGCCCGGATCGGGTGCGGTAGGCCAGGCGCCATCAGGTCACCCGCGACGCTGGTCGCGAAGCACAACACCGGTGCAAGCCACAGCCCATAGAGGAGCCGGTCTCTCATGGCGCCTCCATGCTACCAGCCTCCTCTCTCACCGTCATTAGCAATGAGGAATGGACTTCCTTCACGTTCTGACGCGCCTCCTCAGAGGCGTTCCAGGGGGAGCAGGTTGGCTGCGCTCTCAGAAGAGAGAGCGGAGTTTCTGTGGCATGGACTGAGCCCGGACCGCAGGGCGGATTTCGCAACTGCAGCGGTCCGCGCATGGGAACACCGCCCATGCTTGGTCCCTCGATCCTCATATCGAGTTTGTGCATTCCCTGCAGTCGGAGTAACCCTCGCGGCCCGAGTAGTCGGTGGGCGGATCAAGCACTGTGCCGCCGGCGCCGACTACTCGGACGTGGACTTCATTGACCGCCTGCCGACTGTCCGCATGAAAGGCCATGTGGTGAAGGCCGGGCGCGTGACGATCGTGGGCGTTGCTCGAGCTCTCTGCCACCGCTGGGCGCACTTCTATTCCAAAGATCGCGCGGCATGGATGACGGATGAACCACGCGGCTCGGCGCGGCCGCTCGCCGGCGAATTCGGGGTGGTTACTTCGGAAGCGCGTGAAGCCGAGCGCTTCGAAGAACACTGCGTAGAACGGGATCGAGCGACCCGGATCGCTGACAGGCAGGTCGATGTGGCTCAGGGGGCCGCAGACGCTCATTTCATCTCATGTGCTCGCGTGCGCTCTGCGCTCCTGTGCGTTCCCCAACTACATTCCGCCTCCCGAAGGTCCGAAGCATTGCCGCAAGAAACTTCGAATAGACGATCGTCCTCTGAGAGGCGCTGACCTTTACCCGCTGGCCGTCACCTCGGTATCGCTGAGCGCGTCCCTGATCTCCTGTTCCGCAAGCCCGGCCTCGGCCAGGATCTGTGCCGCATGGGCGCCCAGCGCCGGCGCGGGCCGGCCGGCGCGCATCTCGTAGGCGGAGAGCCGGAGGGGTGGGCCGACGGTCTCGAAGTCACCGGCGTCGGGATGATGCATGGTCTGAAAGATACCCATCGCCCGCGCCTGCGGATCCTCGATGGCTTCTTCGAGCGTCCGCACCGGCGCCCAGATGATGGCGTGCGAGTGGAAGGCTGCCTCCCATTCCTCCAGCGTGCGGCGCGCAAAAACGTCGCTCAGGATCTTCACGAGCTCCTCCGAGTTGCGGTATCGACTAACCGCGCCGTCGAATCGCGGATCTTCGAGCAGATCCGGACGTTCGATCGCGGCGCAGAACCGCGGCCAGTAGCGGTCCGACTCGATCATCACTAAGAAGATCCACCGCCCACCTTTGACAGCGTACTGATTCCATAAGGGATTGCGCGGGCGCCGGCGGTCGTGACGCGGGGGCGCTTGCTTCGTCGCCAGCGTCAGCGCCGTATCGCTGCCCAAAATATAGAACCCCATGTGCATGAGCGACACGTGGACCACCTGCCCTTCTCCTGACCGGTCACGCATCCGTAAAGCGGACAAGATGCCGGTGACCAGAGACAGGGCAGCGGCATGATCGCCAATCGCCGGGCGTTGAAAGGCGGGCGGCCCGTCCGGTTCATGCATGTGGTCCATGAAGCCGGTTCGTGCCCAGTACGCTGCGTAATCAAACGCGGGTTTTCCAGCCTCATCGCCCTGCAGGCCGTACCCGTCTACCATCGCGATGATCAGCGCGGGCTTGCAACAACGGAGTGTGCCGGGATCAAGTCCGTATTTCTCGAGACGGGCCGGCAGCATATTCGTGAGCACGATATCGGCACCATCGATGACTCGCATGAGGGCCCGGCGCGCCGCCAGCCTCATGAGATCGAGGGCGATCGAGCGCTTGCCGCGATTGTCCATGTGGAAATGCGGTGCTTCGGGAAACTCGTGCTTGATCCCTTCCAGCCGTGGTCGGGCATACCGATACATCTCGCCCCGCGGCACCTCCACCTTGATGACGTCCGCACCAAGGTCGGCGAGCAGGGTACCTGCTGCCGGTGCAGCGACGAAGCTGGCGATCTCGACGACTCGTATTCCTTCCAGCGGGGCAATCGTCTCACGGCCCTCACGCTTGACCATGCCGGGAGCGTACCGGATCGGTCTCCCAGCGACAAGCCAAGCACTGACCCCAGGTGTTCCGGCACCTGTCCCTGCCGGCTCCATACTTTGAGCTTTCCGCCCTCAGCTTGTAGCTTATGACGCGTGCAGTTCTCAGGCCGGCGCATTGCCGTCGTAACGATTACTCTCTTGGTACTGCTGGACGTTGCGCGGTCTTTCTACGCACGCCTCGGTGCGGCTACCCCAACCACGCTGCGTTCCCCCGACCCCGCTTACGCGCGACGGATCGCGTGGCCTCCGGGCAGCCATCTGCCGCCTACCGCCTCGTTGGGCATGAAGGTGTATGCCAAGCACTGCGCCGTGTGCCACGGACCCGAGGGCCACGGCAACGGTCCCGCGGCTCCGTCGCTGCATCCGCGCCCGCGCGACTTCACCAGCGGGACCTTCAAGCTCAAATCCACACCCGGTAATCAACCTCCGACGCGCGCGGACGTGCGCGCGACTATCAAGCGCGGCATGCCCGGTAGCTCGATGCCTGCGTGGAAACACATTCTCTCAGATGCCGAAACCGGTGCAGTAGCTGAATACGTTCGCACGCTCGGTCCATATGACACCTGGGCGCCGGAACAGGTCACACCCATCGTCGCCTCAGCGGTACTCGCTGGCGGATCGCCACGGCGTGGACGTGTGCTCTACGACGATTCCGGCTGCGCCTCGTGTCACGGCAGGGACGGGCGCGGAAACGGACCGTCGGCGAAGGATCTCAAGGATGTCTGGGGGCAAGCAGACCCACCGCGCGACCTCACGGCACCATGGACCTTTCGCGGTAGTGACCGCCCCGACGCGCTCTACACGCGGATCGCATTCGGCATCAACGGCACACCCATGCCAGGCTATGCCGAGGTCTTGAAGCCGACCGACATCGCGGCGCTGGTCGCGTATGTACGCTCCAGCAGGCGCCCGCCACCCTGGAAGCCTGGCGGCAAACTGGACGGGCCGGGGCAATCCCCTGATCCCGTGCGCCGCGGCGCCTACCTCGTTCGGACGGGCATGTGCGGGCTCTGCCATACGCCGGTGGACCCGGACGGCATCTATTTGGCCGACACGCACTACCTCGCAGGCGGCATGAAAGTGGAGGCCGGAGCACACGGAATTTTCTTTAGCCGCAACCTGACACCCGATCCCGATACCGGCCTGGGCCGCTGGACTCCAGAGCAGATCGCAACCGCGATCCGCACCGGCCATACACCGTCGCGCCGGCTCAACTTCTGGGGTATGCCATGGATGGTACTCGGTGCCTTGACGCCTCAAGATGCGCTCGCAATCGCGCGCTATCTCCGAACAGTACCGGCGGTGCACAACCGGATTCCCAAGCCCCTGCACTACGGCTTCATCGAAACCGTCGGCCGCAAGCTGACCTACTCGTGGCCAGCCCTGGTACCTGATCACCTGGCCTACTATGCGGGCAACTTCGGTTACGACCGATCAACGCCCCTCCCCCGTGGCCTGCCGCAGAGCATTCTGATTTGGGCGCAACTTGTTGTCCTGGTCACGGGCAGTCTGGCCTTCATCTTCGCACGCAAGCCGCGCGGCCCTGGCCTTCAACGTAGCCTTGGACTGACGCTCATTGGAGCGCTGTTCCTGGTAGCACTGGTCGGAGGAAGTGTCGTGATCTACCGTTACCCGGCTCTCGACGTGATCCCGGCTGAGTCCGTCGTGACAGCGATTGCGTCGACGATCCCCAAGGTCCAGACCGACGGGCTCCCAGCCCACACAAGAACTCTACTTCGTCGCGGGCGCTACCTTTACAGCATCGCGTCCTGCCCGTACTGTCACAATGGTAACGGCGCGGGGGGTGGAAAGGTGAACTGGTCCGTCTTCGGTACGACGTGGGCTGGCAACCTCACGGCACATTCCACAGGGCTTGGCAACTGGTCCGACGCGGAGGTCCTGCGGGCCATGGCGAGCGGCGTAGGCCGTTATGGCCGCGCCCTGCATTGGCAGGCGATGATCTGGGACCATTTCTCGAACTACGCAGTCGAGGATCAGCATGCCCTGCTTGCCTATCTGCGGGCGCTGCCGCCCGTGAAGCACCGGCGCCCCCGTGCGGTATCGCCAGGTGCCAACGACTGCCCGGGTGATACTTTCTGGCTGGGACCATCCAGCACCCGATCAGGCTGCCGATGAGCACGGCCACACAGGGCGGGCCGGAACCACCAACGCAGGCCGACCAACCGCTTAATCTCGCTCACCCTGACCCTTCTCCCCTGTCAAGCAGAAGGAACGCACTCGCGAGCGCTTCTTCATCCACAGCCGGCAGACGCCTCGGCAGCGCAGTCCGTTTCGTCTTGCTGAGGCTAGTTCACCCAACCGCCGGCCGCTTGCGGCACTGACTTCCCGCTGAGCCACGCCTCCAGCATTGCGTTGACAGTCTCTGGTGCGTCCTGCTGTACCCAGTGGGAGGCGCGTGGCAGGTAACGCAGGGTCAAATTGCGAACATATGCATCCGTTCCGTAGGTGGTTTCCTTGCCGAGCGCCGTGTCGTGTTCACCCCAGATCATCAGCGTCGGCGTGTCGATTGCCGGATAACCCAGTGACCGCTGCCGTGCGGCGCCACCACCACGGACGAGTGCGCGATAGTAGTTGATCATCGCCGTCAGCGCGTCCGGCCGCGCGGCGTTGTCGCGATACACCTGCAGCACCTCATCGGGAAAGCGACTCGTATCGACGGCCATACTCCGAAACGCGTCGCCAACGGCGCGGCAATTGCGTGCTCGCAGGAGCGTCTCAGGCACGCGCGGCATTTGGAAGAAGAGCACGTACCACGAGCGCGCCAGCTGTCGCCAGCTCCGTATCGCGCGCTCCATGACCGCGGGATGCGGAACGTTCATGATCACCAGGCGATCGACCGGTCGCTGCTGCCGCATGGCGAAGTACCAAGCGATCAGCGCACCCCAGTCGTGCCCAACCAGCAGTGTCGAGTGCGTGTTGGAAACGTCGATCAGACCTGCTACGTCTTCCAGCAGCCGTTCGATCGCGTAGTCCTCCCGCCGTGCCGGCCGCTCCGATTCCCCGTATCCCCGCAGATCCGGCGCCCACGCTCGGTACCCCAGGCGCGCCAGTAGCGGCAGCTGGTAGCGCCACGAGTACCAGCACTCGGGAAACCCGTGCAGACAGAGCGCGAGCCGGTCGCCATCTCCGCAGGAGGCTACGTGGAACCGCAATCCATTCGCACGCACACACTGGTGCTGAATGCCATTCACCTCCCCGCCCGCACGGCCCCACCGGCCCGCGCCCCGCTCGCTCATCTCGCTCGTCCTGTCGTCCCCCGCCTCCGACCGATCGTCAGGCACGGCGCTCTGCACCGCTGTGCAGATTCGCAAGCAGCCGATCCGCCTGCAGCTGATAGCGGCGCAGACCCAGAGCGCGGCACAGGCTCAGAGCCTGCTGTGCGTACCGGACACTCACCGCGCGATCGCCCCGTGCTGCCGCCAACTCGCCGGCACCGAGGCTCGCCGCCGCGAGGGTCGACCGCGCCCCGACCGCTTCCGCGAGGCCGATGGCCTGTTCGTACCACCGTGCTGCGTCATTCCAATGCTCGGAGCCGAGTCGCCGCATGGCGTTGCCGAGCGCCGCCGCACACAACGCTTCGCGGAGCCGCCCGCCGGCGTGCGCCCGGGCGATTTCCGCAAAGCGCTGAGCCCGTTGCACTTCTCCGACCAGCAACATGACCTCCACGGCCAACAAGCTCTTGAGGGCCATGTCCCCGCGCGCCACGAATCCCTGCTCGATCAGCTTCATAGAAGGGGCGGCGGCCGCGGGCTCGCCCAACTCCGTCTGGGCTCCCAAGGCGACGATGGATGCCGTACGGATGGCAGCGGCATTCCCGATCTCTTCGGCGATCTTCAGGCTCCGTGCCGCCCACTGCCCGGCTTCTGTATTGGCACCGCGGACGAAGTATACCAGCGCCATCGTCGCCGCGGATCCGCTCTGCACCGTACGGTTGCCAGCGTGCACCGCCAACTCGTAAGTCTCCGTCGAATCCTGCAACGCCCTTGACAGATCGTCCGCAAAGTAGCTGGCCGTGTCGCGCATGAAACGGGACCCCAGATACAGATCGGACAGACGCGCCCGCTGTTCGGATCCCTCCAGCTTGTCCATCGCCGCAGCCAGCGTCCTGCGCGCCAACTCGAAGCGGCCGTCAAAGAGGTAGCCCCGCGCAAGCCCGCGTGAGATGCTGATTGCATTGAGGTCGAGCCCGGCCTGCCGCGCCACCGCGAACCCTTGCTCCACCAGCACCAGGCCATCGGCAAAGCGTTCGCGCCCGCTCCCCATCATGATCATGCCCCGATAGGTGTCCAGCGCCGCCATGTTCTCTTTATCGCCCAGTGTTGCTGCCAGTTCGTGCGCGCGTTGCGCTGCACGCTCCGCATCGACGTCGTCTCCCGAGCTATAGATGACCATCATCCGGCACAGACCAACGGCGGCTGCCACCGCCCACCGCTGCAGTCGCCCATCAAGCTGCGTCGTCTCGGCAATTGCGACATCCGCCAGCGCCCATGCCTGACGGTAGAAGCGCGTTGCCGCAGCGTAGGATGGCAGCTGCTCAGCATGTCCCGCCGCCTGCAGCAACGTCTCGATCGCCTTCTCGCGATTGTCGCTACGCGCATAGTGATGCGCCAGCAAAGCCGGAAGCTCCGCCCCCGCCTCGCCGTCTTCGACCTCGAGGAGCGCGCCGATACGCCCGTGCAGTTGGCGTCGCTCCTTGAGCAGGAGTCCCCCATACGCGACCTCTCTGGTCAGGCTCTCCCCGAAGCGGTACTCGTCGCGAGACAGGACGGTCTTGCGGTGAATCACACCGCGGCGTTCGAGCTCATCAAGCCCTGTCGCCACATCAATCCCCTCGGTTGCAACCAGCCGCACCAGGTGGTCACGCCGGAACTGCCGCCCCAATACCGCCGCCACCTGGATCAGCCGTTTGACTTGCGGATCAAAGCGGTCGAGCCGCGCAGCGATCACCTCTTCGACGGTACCGGGAATGCGAATCTGCTCCACTGGCCGCGCCAACCGCAGGCGGCCGTTGCCGCGGACCACGTGGCCTTCCTCGACCAGTGCCCGGCTGATTTCCTCGGCGAAAAACGGATTGCCTTCGGCTTTCACGCGGATCAGCTCTTCCAGCTCGGCTGGCAAGGCGCCATCCATAACACCGCGAATAACAGCGGTCGTATCGCCATCTGAAAGGGGACGCAGACGGAGCTGCGTAAAGGCGGCTCGCGTTCGCCAGAATGGCTGATACTCCGGCCGGTGGCTGACGATCAGCATCACCCGCCCTTCCTGCAAACGCTCCGCCGCCAGTTCGAGCATCTCGCGAGACGAATCATCTATCCAGTGGAGGTCTTCAATGATCAGCAGCGTGGGCTGCCGCGCACTCAGCCCCGCCACGAGACGTGCCATCGCCTCGAAGGTCTCCCGTCTGAGCTCCTCCGCTGACTGGTCCGCCGGGCTATCGAGGGGAATGGATAGCAGGCGACACAAGTACGGGTGAATGTCTCGTAGCTGCGGGTCCAACGGCCGAATCTTCTCCGCGATCCTGTCGCAGGAGCAGGAGGGCGTCTCGCCCGGCGCCAAGTCGAAGTACTGCTTCATCATGTTGATCCAGGGCGCGTACGGCAGCGCCTGGCTCAGCGAGGAGCAGCGGGCTTCAAGCAGCACCACATCGGTACCCGCCAACTGCTGGCGGAATTCGTAAAGCAGGCGCGACTTGCCGCTGCCGGCCTCGCCAACCACGGCAACCACCTGCGGCAGGTGTTCCTTCACACGCTGGTAGCACGCGTGCAGCTGGGCCAGCTCGGCCTCCCGCCCCACCAGGGGCGTCAGGCCACGTGCTGCCGCGATGGCCATCGGCGCCCTTGCCTCCCTGAGCCCTTGCACCCGGTAGGCTACCAGCGGCTCGCTCTTCCCCTTGACCTGGAACGTACCTGCCGGCTGGAGCTGCACGAAGTCACGCACGCGGCGGTAGGTGCTCTCGCTGACGAGAATGGTTCCCGGTTCGGCCACCGACTGGAGGCGTGACGCTAAGTTGGTGGTGTCACCGATCGCGGTGTAGTCCAACTTCAGATCATTGCCAACCGTCCCGACCACCACCGGGCCAGTGTTGATGCCGAAGCGGGCACACAGCTCGATGCCGCGTTCCGCTCCCAGTCGTTGGTTCACACGCTGCAGGGCAGCGCGGACGGCCAAAGCGGCCTGCACCGCACGTTGTGGAGCGTCCTCGTGGGCAAGCGGCGCGCCAAACAGTGCCATGACGCCATCACCCGCCAACTGATTGACGATCCCTTCGAACTGGTAGATAGCCTGGAAGGCCGCTTCCAAGTACGCCTCCAAGAGATCGTGGTACTCTTCGGGGTCGAGCCGTTCAGCGATAGCCGTGGAGCCGACCAGATCACAAAACAGCACCGTGACCAGTTTCCGTTCGCCCGCGCTGGCTGCTTTGCTGGCGAGGATTTTCCGGGCAAGCTCCTCCGGCATGTGTGTCGACAAACGCCGCAAGCGGTCGTCCGCTGCCCGGGCCGGTGTGGTGCCACCGGAGTCGCCCTCGCCCGCCTGTCCGGCCTCGGAACCCGCCACCGGTGCCCCCGTCGTGATCCGAGACCCGCAGTCCGGGCAGAATCGGAAGCCGGGGTCCACCATCGCTCCACAGGTCGGGCAGGTCAGGACGACCTGTGCGCCACACGCGTGGCAGAACTTCTTTCCCGGAATCAGCTCGGTGCCGCAACTCGCGCACTGCACGGGGAAACCTTCGCTTCCAACCGCCGAGGAGTCAAGCACCCGCACAGGGCCCGCGACGCTTCAGACACTGCTGCGCTGACACCATGCGAGGGCATCCTCGAGGCGATCGTTGCCCCAGAACACCTCGCTCCCCACGACGAATGTCGGTGCACCGAAGATGCCCAGAGTTGCCGCTACGCCCGTTTGCTGCCGGAGGCGCTCCTTGTTCTCCGGCGATTGCGCCCGGGCAACCACCTCAGGCCCCGGCTGGCCGATCGCATCGAGAAGCGCCGCGAGCATCGCCGCGTCTGCGATGTCGCGGTTTTCTGCAAAGTTGGCCCGATACACGGCGCGGACGAACTCCGGGCACCACGGCGCGTCGGACGCCAGACAGGCCACCCGAGCAGCGAGCAAACCATTGCGCGGAAATGCGGTCGGCTTCTTGAAGGGAAGGCGATACTTCTCGCACAAGCGTTCCGTGTCACGCCACATGTAACGGCCCTTCACCGGATACAGATTGAAAGGCGAGTCCGTCCAGCCCTGGCCCCGGAAGATCGGCCCCAGCAGAAACGGCTTCCACTCGAGCACGACGCCGGCTCGGGCAGCGGCATCCTCGATGCGACCCGCCGCAAGATAGGAATAGGTGCTAGCAAACTCAAACCAGAACTGAAGCACGCTATCACTCATACGCTACAAGCCACAGCGCCGTTCGCAACGGCGGAAGACACGCCCAAATGGGGCTTGATCGCTTGCCCGCTGGCAAATTTCAATTGTACAGGCAAGCATCCGAACGCTCAAGGGCATCGCCGCAGCCGCTTCCGGTCAGTGCGGCGGTCTGCCATCGTACTCAGTCGCCGACTGACAGTGCCCTCGGAACAGTCAACCCGTAGCAACCCGAGGCCGAGCTGCTCTTAAGGATGTGACGCGCGCCGCGGCGCGAGCTCTCGCGCACCACATCCGCGGTGCGCCTGCTGCGTCTTGAGCCGAGCCGCAAGCGGTGTGAGAATAACCCGGGTTCCTTGTAAGCCGGGGCTCGGAGTGGAGCGACGAGGCCCTGCTTTATGCTCCAACTCTGGCAGCCGCGAAAGGAGGGGGCAATGAAGACGCTCGTCCGGGATCTGCTGAAGAAGAAGGGGCACGCCATTTGGTCAGTGACGCCCCAGACCACGGTGTACGACGCGTTGAAGGTGATGGCCGACAAGAACATCGGCGCGGTGCTTGTGCTCGAGGGCGACCACCCCGCCGGCATCTTCTCGGAGCGCGACTATGCGCGACAGGTGGTCCTCAAGGGTAAGACCTCGAAGGAAACCCCGGTTCAAGAGATCATGACCACTCGGGTGGTCTTCGTGCGACCCGAACGGACCATCGAAGAATGCATGGCACTCATGACGGACAAACACTGCCGGCACCTGCCCGTGCTCGAAGCGGGGAAACTGGCAGGCCTCGTTTCGATTGGCGACGTCGTCAAAGCGCTGATCTCCGAGAAGGAATTCCTCATCCAGCAGCTCGAGAGCTACATCACGAGTGGTGGCTGACACAGACGTCCGTTCCTGCATGCACGCAGCTCGACTCGGCCCCCAGGCTCGCGCAGCTGCGCTGCGGCGCATGGCCACCGAAACCTTCGACGTCGTGGTCATCGGCGGTGGTGTCACCGGAACCGGGGCAGCGCTCGATGCTGCCACGCGTGGCCTGTCCGTAGCCCTGGTCGAGCAACGCGACTGGGCAGCGGGAACGTCGAGCCGGTCGAGCAAGCTCATCCACGGCGGACTGCGCTATCTCGAGCAGCTCAATTTCCGCTTGGTGCGGGAGGCGCTCAACGAGCAAACCCTCATGCTCGACCGCCTCTGCCCCCATCTGGTCCATCCCGTGCCTTTCCTCTTTCCGCTGACCAGGCGGGTCTGGGAACGCGCCTACGTCGGAGCCGGCACGCTCCTCTATGACCTTCTCGCTGGTCGGCGCGCATTGCCGTGGCACCGCCATCTGTCGCGTACCGGTGCATTGCGCTGCTTTTCGAGTCTGAAATCCGCACCGCTGGTTGGCGCCATTCGGTACTACGACGCGCAAGTTGATGACGCGCGTTACACCGTCACCCTGGCACGTACGGCCGCTTTGCACGGGGCGGCCTCGGCCACGAGCGCCCGGGTACTCGGCCTGCTGGAAACGGCAGGCCGCGTGTCGGGCGTCCGGGTTCGTGATCTGGAGAGTGGCCAAGACATCGCGGTCCGTGCCCGGCGGGTCATCAACGCGACTGGGGTGTGGACCGACGAACTTGAGAGTATAGCAGGGGGCGGTCGCATCAAGGTCCGCGCCTCCAAGGGCATTCATCTCGTGGTGCCGCGCGATCGCATCGCGGGGGAGGCGGGCCTGATCCTGCGCACCGCCAACAGCGTCCTGTTCGTGATTCCCTGGAAGCGCCACTGGATCATCGGCACAACCGACACCGACTGGAACCTGGACCTGGCCCATCCCGCCGCCAGCCGCAGGGACATCGACTACCTGCTCGACACCGTCAACGCTACGCTGGCGCGGCCGCTCTCCTCCGCAGATATCGAAGGCGTGTACGCCGGCCTCCGCCCGCTGCTCCATGGGGAGAGTGACGCCACCAGCAAACTCTCTCGCGAGCATGCCGTGTCACAGTCCGACTCCGGGCTGATCACGGTGGCCGGGGGGAAGTACACCACTTACCGCGTTATGGCGAGAGATGCAGTCGATGCAGCCGTGCGCGGGATGAGCCGACAGATACCAGAGTCGTGCACGCACAGGATCCCGCTGCTGGGCGCAGACGGCTATCAGGGGTTCGTGAACCGCCGTGAGCAGATCGCCCGCCAGGCAGGCCTGCACGTGGACCAGGTGGTCCACCTCCTCGAGCGCTACGGCTCCCGCATCGGCGAGCTCCTCTCCCTCATCAGACAGAGGCCCGACCTGGGCGAGCCCCTCGATGGGGCGCCAGAGTACCTGCGGGCCGAGGCCTTGTATGCGGCCTCCCACGAGGGTGCATTGCACCTCGACGATGTCCTGACGCGACGCACGCGGATCTCCATCGAGACGTTCGACCGCGGCCTGCGCGCTGCACAATCGGTTGCGGTGCTCATGGGTGACGTTCTGGGTTGGGATGACACGACCCGTGCACGGGAACTCCGCCACTACGAGGCGCGCGTCGCCGCCGAGCGCGAGTCACAGGAGCAACCCGACGACCGGACAGCCGATGCCGCCCGCCTCGGAGCCCCTGACGTCCGCATGGGTCGCACAGCCATCCGCGCGGCGTTCCCCCCAACCGCTAGAACTGATATCCGAGGGTGAGGCCGTACTTGAGGTCCTCCTTCTTCTTTCCCGGTGCGGGCACGTTGTCGTACTCGAAAATGAAGCCGAGATCCGCGAAGAGGGCCGCGATAATGGTCTGACGAAACCCGAGCTCGAAGCGAGAGGTGAAGTCTTTCACCTTCTGGACGTTGGGATGGAACTCCAGGAGTTGGTGCACTGACTGCTGGTCGCTGACCTTCCAGCGGAACTCCTCAGACACTAATCCTGAGGCGAAGCTCCGGTCGTTGGCGACCCTGAAGTTCTCGTTGACGTACGAGGCGCCGAGCACGGTGGTAAGTGACATCGTATTGGTCTTGACGAAGCGCCAGCCCGGTCCCCCGCCGATGCGCGTGCGCAGGTTCAGGTCCTTGAACCGATCATGCTCGAACTCGCCCACCGCCGACAGGAACCACCAGTCGTTGAGCGAGTAGTCGTACAGGCCGCGACCAAATGTGCTCTGCACTTCGGTCTTCCCGCTTCGCGTCTGGTTGTCGGTGCGCACGTTGACCTTGAGCCGGTCGTCTTTCGTCTTCCGCTGAGCCTCGGCGCTCACACCGAAGGCGGCAGTGCTTGTATTACCTTGCGTGCCGGACAGCGACACGCTCAGCGACGCAGTCCATAGCGGTCCCCCCGGCAATCCGATGGATACGATCTGATTCAGTTGCAGCGGCCAGGGCGCGGGCAGTTGGTCTGAGGAGATATAGATACCACCAGGCCTGCGAACGAACGTCGCGGAGAAGGTCTTTCCCGAGCGCAGCTCGACCCGTTGCGGGGTGGTACTTTCGATCGCGACCACCTCGTTCCAGTCGATCGTGATATCGCCTGCGTAGCCGGTCTTCAAATTCAGCTTTCCATCTTCCAGCTTGCTAATGGTGCCGGAGATCCTGTCGCCGTTCTTCAGCTCGACGCGATCCGCCGCGGCAACCACAGGCGTGCTAAGGGTGGTGCCGAGCACGATGATGAGGATGGTGGCTCTCCAAACGATACACCGCATACAACGTTGCCTTTCTCATTGGTTTAACGGGCCTACATAGCCTCGATTCGATCGATTGGCCATCCGGTGGCTTTCCTGCGAATCCTTGCAACAGGCGAGCCTGAACGGCGCGGCTTCCATCCCGCGCCGCTCTACGCCCCACATAGGTGATCCGTTCTTCCCGCTGGATGTAGCAACCCGCCTCTCGCCTTGGAGGCCACGGCGGCGACAATGCTCGCGGTCGGGTCTTTTCCGGGGGTGCCGTAGCGTGATAACGGATAGGCCACTCGAAGGAGGTCGACGATGGACAAGATGCTGCGCGTCAACATGACCGATCTGACTATCAGGGAGCAGCCCTTCCCGGAGGAGTGGACGTTCCTCGGGGGCCGGGCACTTTCGGCCAAGATCCTCCTCAAGGAAGTAGACCCGACATGCGATCCGCTCGGTCCCGACAACAAGGTAATCTTCGCGCCGGGTGCGCTGGCCGGGTCGGTGGCACCCACCTCGGGCCGCATGAGCGTTGGCGCGAAGAGCCCGCTTACCGGCGGCATCAAGGAAGCAAACTCGGGCGGTCAGGCGGGGCAGAAGCTGATGCGTCTCGGCTACCGCGTGGTCATCGTGGAGGGGAAGGCCAGCGATCCGGACAAACGCTACCTGCTCGCGATCAACCAGAAGGGCGCCGAGCTGCGCGAGTGCCCCGACCTCAAGGGCCTCCGCACCTACGCCGTGTCCGAGAAACTCGCCGCCCAGTCCTCGGGGCGCGCGGCGTTTATCATCTGCGGGCCCGCCGGGGAGCGGGGGTTCTCCG
>JBHHYR010000095.1:0-13976 GCA_046757585.1 Binatia bacterium
CACCGGGAAGGGCATCAAAGTTCCTTATCATGCTTCTTTGATAGCACACGCGCGCCTCCGCCTGCTCCATCACCGCCTCCCTTCTCCCCTGCGGGGTTGCTGCCAACGCCACGCATCACGTCTACGTGCACAGCCACACTCCGCCTGGAGCGGCATCATCCCGGTAGAGGCCGTGGCGCTCAGAGACAACCACGGGGGCGGCATTTCGCAGTCGAGCGTTCCCGGTTTCCCGGGCGCGGACCCCAAGAGTCACACCCCCCGTCGCCCCCACAGCATACGGCAGCGCCACGCACGACGCCAGTGACCGCTGCGCGATCTCGGGATCGCGTTCAGCCCACCCGCACTCGCATCCGCGCAGCTCGCCGGCCGAATCTTCAAACGCTTCGGCCAGACCTGTCGGCCAGCGAGCTGGATCCGACCTCCGCAAGCGGTCCAAGTCCTCGATCGCACGATGCTTCAAGACAAGCTCCTACGAATGCACGCCATAATTATGCTACACAATCAAGACTGGTGCCGAACAGCACAATCGAGCCGGCCGCCAGCGAGCGTTTCCTGCTGCCGAGTACCAGATCACTACGGAGAGATCCCGGAAAGCCTGCCCCCGCGGAAGCGGGGGGCGGAAATCCACTCCGCCCTCCCTCGCCGTTATTCCCGCAATCTTCCAGCGGGAATCCACCGCCCCCCGCCTGGATGCCCGCGTTGGCGGGCATGACGAGACTGAAATTCGCGCGCCACGCGAAGATTCTCGGAAGTAGTAGATCAGGCCACTCTTGAATCGTCGCGGCTGAAGCGCAGCGTGACCCTGACGAACTTGCCTCCGGCGTCTTGTAAGAGCTCCGCTTCCGTTCCGTTGAACTCCCGCATCGCACGCCGCATCACGGGCCAGCCCCGTCCTCGCTGCTCCATCAGTCCCGTGACGAGTAGGTAGTTCGCGATCAGCTCATTGCGAGATCGCGGATGCCCACCGGCCAGAACGCTCTCAACCGTCATGTGATTCGGGAGCAGTCCAGGGCTCGTCACGTCGATGCGATCGGAGAAAACTTCGAGCAGCACCTTCGAACCGGTGATCGCGTAGTCGCGATGAGCAACTGCGTTAACGATTGCCTCGCGGAGCGCCTTCTCAGGGACCAGCGGCGTATCGGTGCGAACAAGGCCACTGTAGGTCTCGATCCGCCCGAGACCTCGGACCCAGCCAGCGGCACGCTGTACCTGCTCATCCAGACGGCCCTTGCCCTGTCCGACCAGAAGGACATCGGACGCGCGGTCTCTTCCGGCGTAGGCCGCGCACTCCACCCAGAAGCTCGCGGTCTGAGGAAAACGCTGGGGCTCCTTCCCGAAGGCCATGATGCCGTAGAGGGTGGGATGCAACGCTCCGTCGATCTCCGTCAGGGCGCCTCGATTTCGCAGGTCGTCTTCCGTGGTGGGCTGAGGCTCCTCCGTGGTCTCCAGACCTAGAGCACGCAGGTACGCGCGAAAGGCCGCCTGGTCGATGTCGGCGACGCCGGCTGCCTGGATCGCGCGCGCTTCTGTGAGGATGTAGCCGAACGCGTTGTAGAGCTCCTGCAGCTCGGTCGGGGAAGGCTCGACACTGCTGCGTTCGCGTCGCACCCAGACACGCCCGCCGTAGCGCAGCGGCTCATAGCCTCGTTGCCGCGGCACCTCGATCCAGTGAACCCATCCGCTCGGATCCGCATGGCGCCCGCAGCGAGCCGACACAGGGGCGCTGCAGCCAGACTGCAGAAAGGTTGTGAGCCGCTCTTGGACCTTCTCGGCTTCCTCCTTTACACCGACAACAGCCCCCGAGTCGTCGACTCCCAGGATGATCACGCCTCCCTCGCTGTTCGCGAAGGCGCAAATGGCGCGACCGATGTCCTTGAGATTACCGAGACCACGCTTGAACTCGGCGTGACTGTCCTCGCCGGCTTTAATGCGTTTGAGGATGTCAGGCCATTCCATGAGACACCTCCGAATCGTTCGCTGAGCTCCGGAACCAGGGGGAATCCTCCCCGCGTCGCCTGCGCCTCAGCGTATGCTTCAAGGCCTGCGCTCTGCGCCGCAGCGGCGAGTAGGGCAAGCACGGCAAGCCGGAGCGGGTGAAGTCCGACTGGAAAACCCTTCAACATCGTGCACCCAGCCTACATCGAAGGCCGGGTGAGAACCACTAGGGCGTTCCAGCACGCGCTAGCGGAAATTGGGCATCACTTCCTTCGCGAAACGACGTAGCAGCTTGGCGCTGTACGGCGGCTCGATGTGGAGGATCACGTGGGTGGCACCTACGTCTACGTACGAACGAATCCGGGCCGTGATCTCCTTGGCCGATCCGGCCAGCACTGAACGGGCTATGCGCTTGTTGGCCAGGAGCCGGGCACCGAGGCGCGTCACCGGACCGGCCAGCGGGATGTCGGACATGGAGTACAATACCAGGAACACCGACACTTCCGGGTCGCAGGGCGTACGCCCGATCCGCGCACACTCTTTGTGCACAATGTCGAGACGTTCCTTGACACCCTCCGGGGAAACGCCGATGGGCACGTTCCACCCGTCCGCGTACCGGGCCACCAGGGGCATGATCCATTTCTTGCCTTGCCCGCCAATGACGATGGGCGGGTGCGGCTTCTGCACGTTGGGTGGATTGAATGGCGCGTTATGCAGCGAGTAATACTTCCCCGTAAACGACGGGTGATCGACCGTCCACAGCTTGGTGATCACTTCCAGCGCTTCGCCCAGCCGCCGCGCCCGCTGCTTCGCGGTGTAGAACGGGAACCCGTACGCCTCATGCTCGGGCCCGAACCACGCGGCGCCGATGCCGAGGTATAGGCGGCCGCCACTGATGTGGTCGACGGTCGTGGCCATCTTGGCTAGCAGCGCCGGGTTGCGGTACGTGTTGCCGGTGACCAGCGTCCCGATGCGGATCTTGCTGGTCTGCGTCGCCAGTGCGCTCAGCAGGGTCCAGCCTTCGAGGCACGGACCATCCTTGTCGCCCCGAATGGGCATCAGGTGATCGAAATCCCAGGCGCTGTCGAAACCCAGTGCCTCGGCTTCCTTCCAGATCGCGAGGATGTCCTGATACGTGACGTCCTGTTGCCCTGTCTGGATGCCAAACAATACCTTCTTCTTGGCTGCTGCTGCCGGCGGAGTCTGTGCCGTCACTGGCAACACCAGTCCGATGATCAAGAGCGCTGCGACAATCGCTTGCATCGTGGCCTCCTTCGCGGACACAAAAAGCGTTGGTGTTCAGCGTCTGGGAGCGTACTCGGAAAAAGGACTCGGAACCCTCACCCCGACCCTCTCCCGCGAGTAGTGTGGGAGAGGGAGCCAACGGATCGTGTGTGGCCAGGTTTTCCTGGCCGAAGTTGCTGTTCGATCTTCCGTTTCCTTTCGGATCAAGGTTGACTTTCTCCGGTTGGTTCCTTGGGGTCATGATCCGCTCGCTGTGAAACCTTGCCGGCGAAGCGCCTCACATGTGGTCGATGATCGCCTGGCCGAACTCGGAGCACTTGACCAATCGCGCCCCTTCCATGAGGCGATGGAAATCGTAGGTGACTGTCTTGGCTGCGATGGCGCCCGCCATGCCCTTGTCGATCAACTGGGCGACCTCGGTCCAGCCAAGATGCTCGAACATCAACGACCCGGACAGGATGAGGGAACCGGGGTTGACCTGGTCGAGGTTGGCGTACTTCGGGGCAGTGCCATGCGTCGCCTCGAAGATGGCGTGGCCGGTGGCGTAATTGATATTGCCCCCGGGTGCGATGCCGATGCCGCCGACCTGGGCGGCGAGGGCGTCCGAGATGTAATCACCGTTCAGGTTCAAGGTCGCCACAACGTCGAAGTTGCGCGGCCGCGTGAGAATCTGCTGCAACGTGATGTCGGCGATCGTGTCACGGATCAGCAGCTTCTGTTTCCACTGGCCTTGCCCATGCGTCGCCCACAGCTGCAGCGCCCGTTCGACCTCCGCGCGCGCCTCGGCCTTTTTGTCTCCGCTCAGCCGGTCGTATCCGGGCTCGACCTGCCGCGCATTGTCTTCGACCGAAATGGCGGGGTTGTGCTCCTTGTTGCCCAGGATCCAGGTCTCCCGCTCGGTGACGGTCTGCTCGCGGAACTCGCCTGCGGCGAGGGCATAGCCCCAATCGCGGAACGCCCCTTCGGTGAACTTCATGATGTTACCCTTGTGCACCAAGGTGACGCTCCGGCGCTTGTAGCGTAGCGCGTAGTTGATGGCCGCGCGTACCAGCCGTTGCGTACCTTCCCGCGAGACGGGCTTGATGCCGATGCCGCTGGTATCCGGGAAGCGGATGTTCTTCACGCCCATGTCGGTTTGCAGGAACTTGATGAGCTTGCGTGCCTCGGCGCTTTCCGCCGGCCACTCGATGCCTACGTAAATGTCCTCCGTGTTCTCCCGGAAAATCACGACGTCCACCTGCTCCGGGTGACGGACCGGGCTCGGTACACCTTGGAAGTAGCGGACCGGTCGCAGGCAGACGTACAGGTCCAACGTTTGCCGCAGTGTCACATTGAGCGAGCGGATGCCGCCACCGATTGGTGTCGTGAGGGGTCCTTTGATGCCGACGACGTAGTCCTGGAACGCACGAATTGTCTCCTCGGGCAGCCAGGTGTTGACGCGGTTGAACGCCTTCTCGCCGGCGAGCACCTCCTTCCACGCGATGCGCCGCTTGCCGCCGAAGGCCTTCTGCACCGCGGCGTCGAACACCCGCTGGCTGGCCCGCCAGATATCCGGGCCGGTGCCGTCGCCCTCTATGAAGGGGATGATCGGATTGTTTGGAACCTCGAGCTGCCCACCCGTGCTCCGGATGGGTTCGCCCGCTGGAAGGTTGCCTGCGTCTGCCATTGAGAACTGCCCCTGCCGTGTGTTGTGCCGCCTGCGCTCCACCCTGGCGGCTCCGTCGCAGGCGGCACCGTATCTGAATCGGCCGAGAAAGTGTACCCCCGCCGTTGCCGGAGGGGGCCGGGGTTACTGGAACCGTGCCTTGATGAACTGGATCATGCTGAGCGCGTCTTCCGCCCTGATGCGTCCGATCGGTCCGGTCGAATAGGTGGCGTGAATGACCTTCCGGTCCGGTCCGAGGATGAACTCCGATGGCTGAATGATCCCGCGCTTTGTCTCGACTGGGGCGCCGATGCGCTCCGCGTCAGCCGGGATCTGGAGTCCGTACGCGACCGGGAAGCGAAGCTGGTCCTGCTCGACCGTTTCGCGAGCCTTCTCGATCGGGTCTGTCGACAAGGCGAGGACGGACATATCCTCCGCCTCCAGCGCTTCAAGGTGTGCTTGGAAGTCGGCCAACTGCCGACGGCAGTACGGTCACCACCAGGCGCGGTAGAAAAGGATGATCGGAAAACGACCGCCGAGATCGTTCGGCAGGCTCAGCCGCCGGCCGTCGACGGTGGACACGGACATTGCCGGAAACGGGTCACCAAGTTTGAGCTGTTCCATGCTCCATTAACTAGGGGCGAGGCGCGTCTCAAGTCAAGTGGAAGCAGGGGGCGCTTCTCAGCTGCGGGTGTTTCGGCTCAGCGGAGAACCTCCCCCAGCCCCTCCTTGGTAAGGAGGGGAACTTTTGGGGGAGCTCTTGGGCGAGCTCGGGAGAGCTGAGGTCACTTTTTTTGCTCCATGTCCTGGCCGCAGCATTTGAGGGTTCCGTTGCCCCCCTTGGTGACGATTACCTGCGATCCGCACTTCGAGCAGACGTACATTTTACCCAGTTGATTGGCCATCGTTGTGTCGATCCTTTCCTTAGAGAGTCATAAGAGAGTCACAGTGGATCCCCTCACCCCGACCCTCTCCCGGAGGGCGAGGGGGAAGAGAGAGAAAAAACGGCAAACCGAACACGGAGGGACTCCCCTCGCCCTCCGGGAGAGAGCTGGGGTGAGGGGATGAGACAACTGCGCGCAAACCCTGTAGCCGCAGTGCGAAGATGACAGCGGGCCCTTCGCACTGCCTCCCCCTTTTGACAAAGAGGGTCGTTACCCACAGCTGGGCCTTCTGGACACTGCTGGTCCAGCGGGTGAGCTTCCCCCTTTGAAAAAGGGGGACTGAGGGGGATTTCGCGGGGCGCCGTCGAATCCGCCCCTTTGCGAAAGGAGGGGACCC
Source organism: Binatia bacterium (assembly GCA_046757585.1). Classification (GTDB taxonomy): domain Bacteria; phylum Desulfobacterota; class Binatia; order HRBIN30; family HRBIN30; genus JBHHYR01. Next base: position 6,107 of record JBHHYR010000095.1, read on the forward strand.
GTGGCTGCAGTGCCGGTGTGTCTTGAGCGAAGTTCCTGTTCGATCCGCCATTCATTTTCGAAGCACGCCTAGCATCCCCGGAAGACCGGCTTCCGTTTCTTCAAGAATGCTGCGACCCCTTCCCGCCGATCACGCGTGGTTTGCAGCAGGACGTACAAGTCTTCCTCGAGTCGGATGCCTTGATCGAGTGTCAGGTCACTGCCCTTCAGGACCGCTTCCTTCGCGTAGCGCAGCGCGATCGGTCCCTTCGCCCGCAGCGCTGCGACGATCTGCTTGAGCACGCCCGGGAAACTCGTGTGCGGCACGACGCGCGACGCCAGACCGATGGCATACGCTTCTGTCGCGTCCAAGGTGCGGCCGGTGAGCAGCAGATCGAGGGCACGCATGCGACCAACGATCCGCGGCAGCCGTTGCGTGCCGCCATGCGAGGGCAAGCGTCCCATGCGCAGCTGCGGCATGGCGAAGCGGGCGCGGTCCGACGCGATGCGCAGGTCGCAGCAGAGTGCCAGCTCGAGGCCCTCGGCGAACGCGTCGCCCTGCAGGGCGGCGATGACCGGCCGGGTGAGGCGTCCGATAGCGCCGGCCCAGTCGATGCGGCGCTCCCACGTTCCTCCGTCCTCGATCCCTAAGCAAAAGCTCCGTCCTGCCGCTGCCAGCACGACGGCGACGACGGCCTCGTCCAACTCGATCTCCGCCGCGGCGTCGGACAGAGCCTGGGCCAGGCGTTGCGTGATGCGGTTGCCTGCCTCTGGACGCTCCAACCTGAGCCAGGCAACGCCGTCGGCGACCTTGAGACTGAGCGGGCGTGGGTGGCCGCGCGTCGCCACGCGCGCCGCGGCGCTCTTTCTCACGCGTCCCCTCCCGCCAGCTGCTCCCGCAAATCCTTCTTGAGAACCTTGCCCAGTGGGTTCTTCGGCAGGACATCGGCAAACTGGATGACCTCCGGCTTCTTGAAGCTGGCCAAACGTTGCCGGCAGAAGTCGGTGAGCTCCTCAGTGGTCAACGTCACTCCTGGCCGCGGTACGACGATAGCGGCGACGCGCTGTCCCCATTCGACGTCCGGGATACCGACGACCGCCGCTTCATCGACGCCCGGGTGCGAGTACAAGACCGCCTCCACCTCCGCCGGGGCGATGTTCTCACCCCCCCGAATGATCATGTCATCCTTGCGGCCGGCGAGAAAAATGTAGCCGTCCTCGTCCAACCACCCCATGTCACGCGTGGGCAGCCAGCCATCCCGCAGCGGCGGCGCCGTACCGCCGCGCCCGCCATACCCTTTCATGACGCGCGGCGTGCGGACCCAGAGCTCTCCGACTTGCCCGGCCGGAAGCTCCTGGCCCTGCTCATCCACGATCTTCAGCTCCACGTCCGGCAGTGGCCGCCCGATCGACTTGAGCCGCTTCAGGCGGCGCTCGACTTCTTCAGGTGTGCCGTCGAGCCGATGATCGTCGGGACCAAGCACGGTCAGCGTGGAGGTCGTTTCGGTCTGGCCGAAGGCGTTCACGAATCCCACGGTCTTCGGGAACAGCTCAATGGCCCGGCGAATCACCGGAAACGGCATGGCCGCGCCGCCGTAGGAGAGGTTCTGCAAACTGGAGAGGTCGTGTTGCGAGAAGTCCGGATGGTCGATGAGCTGCTTGACCATCGTCGGCACGAGGAAGGCATGCGTCACTTGTTCGCGTTCGACGGCACGGAGCCACTCGCCCGCGTCGAATTGGCGCAGCAGCACCAGCTTGCGGCCGGTGAACATGTTCGTCATGACGGCCGTGGTGCCAGCGATATGGTACAGCGGTACACAGAGCAGCGAGGTGCCGCGCGGCGTGCCATCGGCTAATTCGACGTTGGCCGTGACGTAGGCGGTGAAGTCGTTGTATGTGAGCAGGACCGCTTTGGGCAGCGCCGTTGTCCCGCTGGTGTACATCAGAATCGTGGTGTCCTCGTCGTCGACCTCCGGGCTATCCCACGCCGGGGACGCCTCCGCGATCATGCGGTCGAGGTGGAGCATGCCGTCGTGCGGTGTTTCCATCGCGACGTACGTTTCGACGCTGGTCAATTGGGGGCGGAGCTGTGCCACGACGTCCAGGTAGCGATCGCCAACCAGCAGCACCTTCGCCCGGGCGGTCGTCACCATGTATGTGAGCTCGGGCAACTTGGCGCGGTAGTTCAAGGGCAGGAATATCCCGCCGGCGGCGGCCGTCGCGTAGTACGCTTCGACAAACCGGTGCGAGTTGGTGTGCAGAACAGCCACGCAGTCTCCCGGGCACACGCCGATCGCGCGTAGCGCATTGGCCAGGCGCTGAATATCATCCCACAGCTGCCCGTACGTGAGACGCTGGGCCTCGAAGACCAGGATCTCCTGCTCCGCAAACATTGCCGCTGGAATACTGACAAAGTTCGATGTGTTCACCGCGCACTCCGCTCGCCGGTCAGTGCCTCAATCACATCGCTGCTCCACACAGGCCGGCGATGATCTGGTCACACATGCGTCGTAGTCTGATCGTTCAACCGTCGTTCCAACGCCAAGCCCTCGGCCAGGCTCAGATCGAGCCCCTCGTGTACTACCCGCTTGGCGCGCGCCACCAGGGTCGCTGGCAATTCGCACAGGCGGCGTGCCAGGTCAACCGCGGCTGGGCGGAGCCTACGTGCGGCAACGACCTGGATGACGATGCCCAGCTCCAGAGCCTCAGCTGCACTGAGCCAACGGCCGGTGAGGATCAGGTCCAGCGCCCGGCCGACACCCAGCGCCCGCGCGGTCGTCTGCGTGCCAGCCACGCCGGGAACCATGCCCATGCCCGTTTCCGGGTACGAGAAGCGCGCGTCGTCTGCGGCGATGCACAGATCGCAGAGGAGTGCCATCTCGAACCCGCCGCCCACGGCGTATCCATGCACTGCGGCGATCGTCGGCACCGGGAGCGACTGCAGGAGCCCCCAGACGTCCCGGCGCCAGCGCACGTCGCGCGCCACGACGGGCGAGGGTGCACGGCCGAACTCCCGCACGTCGCCACCCGTACAGAACGCACGGCCGTTCCCTTGCAGGAGCATGACACGGACATCCGGATCATCGCGGACCGCCTGCAGCGTCTCGAACAGCGCATCGCGCATCGCCACGTTGTACGCGTTGAGCACCTCGGGCCGGTTGAGCGACACGCTGGCAATCGGCCCGATCTTTTCGTACAGGACCGCGGGCGCCCGCCGGCCACGGGCACCCCGGTGTGCCCCGACCACTCGGGGCACTAGTCGCTCGAGGGCAGGGGCTTCGCTTCTTTCAGTTTCATCTCGTGCCCGCAACACTCCAGCGTGCCCGGACCCGGCTTGTTGCACAGCGCCTCCGTCCCGCACGTGTCACAGAGGTATCGCTTGCCAAGTTGATTCGCCATTTCACTCCTCCGTTCGAGTCACTGGTTTTACGCGTTCGTCCGCCGCTGGCACCCTAGGCGTGCGGCGAGCGGTAGAACGGTAATGCCACAACGTTAGCTGCCAGATTCGCGTCCCCGCTGGCGACGTGCACCGCCGAGCCCGGATCCCAGTACTCGCGCCGCGCATAGCCGAGCGCAATCACCGCCTGACGCGCCGGAGACCAGGCCGCACTGGTGATCCAGCCCACTTCCTGCCCATCTCGCTTGAGTTTCGCCGCGGCGGGCGGGACCGATCGCCCTTCACACACCAGGCCAACGAGCCTCCGTTGCACCTGTCCACGCGACGCAACGCGTTCAACGACCTCCTGCCCGAGATAGCAGCCCTTGGTGCGGCTGATCGCCGCGTCGAGGCCGACTTCGCTCAGCAAGGTGGAGTCGTCCATGTCGCGCCCGTACCACGGCACCCCGGCTTCGATCCGCAGCACGTCGAGCGCTTCCATTCCCACCGGCTCGGCGCCGGCGGCGCGGCAGCGCTCCCAGACACTGGCGCCGGCGTCCGGGTTGCCGAAAAGCACGTAGCCGCGTTCCCCGCTCTGACTGGCCGCTACGACGCGCACGCGGCTCCCTGCACAGGGAAGCTCACGGTGCGCGAACAGCTGCAGATCCGTGACCGCCTCACCCGTGACCGCTTGCACCGTGGCGGCCGCGCGCGGGCCTTCAATCGCGACGAGCGGTCCCCAATCGTCACCGCCCGTCCATTCCACATCATCCGCAACGACGTAGCGTTCGAGCGCGGCACGAACGGTGCCGAGCCGCTCCGCAGGCACGTCCAGCCAGAGCTCGTCGGGTAGCACGTAGACGCGCAAATCCGAGACCACCTTGCCCTGCTGTGTCAGCAACGCCGCGTACGTGCCGTTGCCTTCGCGGAGGCTAGCTACGTCATTCGACAACATGCCGTGCAAGAAACTCATGCGGTCAGCGCCGCACATCCGCAGCAGGCCGCGATAGCCGGCGTCGAGCAGCCCGCAGCGGTGCCGTACTGCAGCCCATTCGGTCTCGGTATCGCCGAAGCCTGCTGGCACTTCCCGGTCTGCGATGCGGACAAACCTGGCGCCGCTGGCGTGTTCCGCTGCATGTAGCTGCGGACTCATTTGGAGATTCCCTCCTCCGGCGACACAGGGGCTGATTTCATTTCCGCGGTGCCGGCGGGCAAGACGCCGAGATTGTGCCTCAAGCCGGCAGCGGGTGCGCACACGGCCATCTCACCTCTCGCAAGCACTGATTCGATCGGTTTTGACCGCCATTTGCAAGACGTGTTCAGTAGTCGCAAGGGCGGAGGACGGCTCACGCGCGGGTGTGGATTTCGCGCATGGGGAAGCGCGGTGAGCGAGGAACATCGATCCGGTGCGCCTGGATCTTGACGATCTCGAAGCCGGCGGTGCGGATGGCCGCCACGGTGTCGCGGTTGAGATTACAGCCGTCCATCAACCACCGCCAGAGGGGGTTGAAGAGGTCCTGTGCGGTGGCACCCAAGGTGCGTTCGCTGCGCACGTGCTCGAAGAATCTGACCGGCGCGCCCGGCCGCACGACGCGGCGCAGCTCCTGCAATCCCTGCAGCACGTTCGGCACGGAGCAGAAGACCAGCGTTCCCAGCGCTGCATCGAAGGCGTGGTCGGGGAAGGGGAGCGCCTGCGCATCGCTGTCTTGTACCGTGACGTGCGCATCGACCGCTCTGGCACGCTCGGTCGCGAAGGTGCGGAACTCCTCGAGGGGTTCGATGGCGGTGACCTCGGCGGCGGCTGGGTAATGTTTGAAGTTCAGCCCGGTCCCGCAGCCGACTTCGAGCACGCGGCCAGCCAGATCTCCTGCCAGGCGCGCCCGAATCGCTTCGACGCCGGCGCGCTCCATGGGGTGTGTGAACTTTTCGTACAGGACCGCTAGACCACCGTGGCGGCGCGCCATCCAGCGGGTGAAGACGCTCATCGATGTCTTCGTAGCAGACGAGCAGGGTGGAGGGAAGACGCGGTGCTCGGGAGGGGGGCCTCCAAACGGCACTGCTCAGTTATACGCGGCCGTTCAGGGGCTTCCGGGCGGTGTGCGGCGGCACGGCCGTGCGTTGCGTTGACTCGGCGGAGGGCCGCCGGCTATCATTTGAAGGTGTGGTGCGGTGCTGTCGAGGCTGGGGTGTTTGGCGGATCTTACCGAGCGGTACCGCCTCGCATCGCTGTTTTGGGGAACATTCCGAGAGGTTCGGATGGCCGGTGCTGAGGGCAGCGGAGCGCTCCGTGTCACGCCTTTGGGCGGACTCGGAGAGATCGGCCTGAATTGTCTCGTGCTCGAATACGGCGGCGCAGCCATCGCCATCGACTGCGGCCTCATGTTTCCTGAGGTGCACATGCTCGGGATCGACCTGGTGATTCCCGACCTCGGCTACTTACAGCGCCTGGGCGACCGCTTCCTTGGCTTCGTGATCACGCATGGTCATGAGGATCACATCGGGGCGCTGCCGTACGTCCTGCGGGAGCTGCCGGTGCCCGTATACGCGCCGCCGATGGCGGCCGGCCTGATTACGCAAAAGCTGCGCGAGCACGATCTCGCCGGCGACACGCGACTCGATGTCTTCCATCCGCGGCGGCCGTGGCGGATGGGGCCTTTCGAGATCGAACCGGTGCACATGACGCATTCGATCGTGGATGCCGTCGCACTGGCCATTACCACACCGTTGGGAACCGTGATCCACAGTGGTGACTTCAAGATCGACCAGACCCCCATCGACGGGGCCGCCTCCGACCTGTCATGCCTGGCCGCACACGCCGCGCGCGGTGTGTTGCTGCTGTTGTCGGATTCGACCAATGCCGAGCGTGAAGGGTACACGCCCTCTGAACGCTCCGTGCATGGCAGCCTCGATCGCATCTTCGGTGACACGGCGGGCAAGATCTTCTTCTCCACGTTCGCCTCGCACGTCCATCGGCTGGCGCAGGTGCTCGAGCTCGCGCAGCGCCACGGCCGCCGCGTTGTGACCATCGGCCGTAGCCTGACCAACAACCTGAAGATCGCCTCGCAGTTGGGGTACTTGCAGTTTCCCCCCTCCCTCTTTGCCGAACCGAGCGAGCTGAGCGCGCTCCGCCCGGAGCAGGTGACCCTGCTGGCCACAGGCAGTCAGGGCGAGCCGCTGTCGGCGCTGATGCGGATCGCGGTGGGGGATCACGCCCAGGTGCGCATCGAGCCGGACGATGCCGTGATCCTCTCGTCGCGCATTATTCCGGGCAACGAGAAGTCGATCAGCAACATGATCAACCACATCTCGCGGCGCGGGGCGATGGTGCATCACGCCGGTACCGCCGCGGTACACGCCTCGGGCCACGCCAGCCAGGAAGAGCTGAAGTTGATGCTCCGCCTGATCCAGCCCCGCTACTTCGTTCCCGTGCACGGCGAGTACCGCCACTTGGCGCGGCACCGGGCGCTGGCACACGCCGTCGGCATCCTCGCCGATGCCACCTTCTTGCTCGAAGACGGGCACGTGCTCGAGATCGACGCGCGTGGCGCGCACGTGGCCGAGCCGGTGCACGCCGGCCGCGTCTTCGTCGACGGCAAGGGGATCGGGGACGTCGAGGACATCGTGCTGCGTGACCGGCGCCACCTGTCCTCGGATGGCCTGGTGCTGGCGATCTTGGCCATCGACCAACAAACCGGCGAGCTCATTGCCGGGCCGGACCTGGTGTCCCGGGGTTTCATCCTCGAGCAGAACGGGCAAGAATACCTGGAGAACGCCAAGGACGTCGTCATCAAGACCTTGCAGGAGATCACCTCGGAGTCGCGGACCGATTCGATGGAAGTGAAAGAAGAAGTCCGCAAGGCCTTGAAGCGGTTCTTCACACGCACACTGGAGCGGCGGCCAGTGATCGTGCCGTTCATCATGGAGATGTAGCGTGGCCCGTGGGCGAACGGCGGTGAAGCAAGCGGATGAGCGGGAAGCGTCGCAACTGCTGAACGAGGTGGTGGGCGTCGTAACCTTCGCGGCTGCGATCTTCGCCCTGCTCAGTTTTCTCTCCTTTCGCCACGGCCAAACCAATCTGGGCGGCCCGGTGGGCTACGGGCTGTCGAGTGCACTGATGCAGGCCTTCGGCCTCGCTGTCTACCTGCTCCCGGTTCTCCTCGCCGTGCTCGGGGCCCGGCTGTTCCGTTCGCGACCGGACGCGGTATCGCTCGCCCGGGGGCTGGCCGCTGTCACGCTGGTACTGAGCGTGGCGGTCATGCTGGGGCTGCTCCTGCCGCAGTATCGCGTGGTCCACGCAGGCGGTTGGTTCGGCGGCTTCGTGGCGAGCCTGTTACGTGACGCGTGCGGGACCTTGGGCGCGTACGTGGTTGCCGCGGTGTTCCTGCTGCTCGCCTCGATGTTCACCACGGGGGCCTCCCTGCAAACCAGCATGGCCGCGGCTGCCGGCAGCACACGGGAAGCGATCGGACAGTGGCGGACCCGCCGGCAGCAGCGGCGAGCGCGGGCGCGGCTCGCC
>JBHHYR010000096.1:0-13963 GCA_046757585.1 Binatia bacterium
GGTCGATAAGAACCTCCCCTTCAAGGACGTTCCGACAGGTCCGCCCAACGCTTAGCAGCCCGTTGAAAAACAGGGCCCCTACTGCGGGTGGCTATTTTCCGCCAGCTCTGCGTTGCCGAATCCTCAACAAAATCACCCGATTTGCCTCCGGTTCGGCGCCTTGATCTGACGCAAAATCGCTTACCCTCGCTACGGTGCCTGTTTTTCAACGGACTGCTAGGGGAGGTTCCGCTTCGGATCGGGAGGGCCCGGTGAGGCGACTCTTGATGTGCGCCGCCAGGCCGGCGGAGATGCCCGGCACCTGGGTGAGTGCGGCAACACTGGCTGCCCGAACGCGCGGCACGCTCCCGAAGTGGCGCAGCAGCAGCTTGCGTCGCGCAGGGCCGACCCCCGGGATCGTGTCGAGCGCCGACCGCAGCCGGTCCCGGCTGCGCAGCCGCCGGTGGTAGGTAATCGCGAACCGGTGCGCTTCGTCGCGCACACGCTGCAAGAGAAACAGCGCGGTGGAGTTGCGCTCCAGAACGACCGGGTTCTTCCGCCCGGGAAGAAACACGCGTTCCGCACTACGAACGACGTCGGGCGATCGTGGCGCCCGCGCCACCCGCATCTTAGCCAGCCCGACGGCTTCCACCTCGCTGATGCCCAGCTCGCGGAGGACTTCCAGCGCCACGTTGAGCTGCCCCTTACCGCCGTCGACCACCAGGAGGTCCGGATAGCCACGTGCGTCCTTCACGTGCGCGAAGCGCCGCTTCAACACCTCGTACATCATGCGGAAATCGTCTGCCTCCCCGACGGTCTTGATACGAAAGCGCCGGTAGCCCCCCTTGTCCGGCTCTCCCTCGTCGAACGTCACCAGCGATCCAACGGCCAGGCGCCCCTGGATGTTGGAGATATCGAAGCACTCGATCCGTTTGGGCGCGTTGCGCAAGTGCAGCTTGCGCTGTAGCTCTTCGCTCATTCGTTCGCGCTGGCGGCTGGTTTCCCGACGCTCGCGAAAGCTCTGGCGCGCGTTTTCCGCGGCCATTTCCAGCAAGCGCGCTTTGTCCCCCCGCCGGGGTCGGACGATCTCGACCCGCTTGCCCTTGCGCTCGCTCAAGTACTCCGCGCGCGCGGCCCTGTCCTCCAGCTCCACCGGCACTAGCACCTCATCGGGCACGTAACGTTCGCCCTGGTAGAACTGGGTGAGCAAGGCGGCGAGCACCTCTTCGTCCGGCAACTCGAAATCCTCGAAACTGTAGACCTGATTGTGGGTCAGCTTGCCCTGCCGGACGAACAGCACCTGTGCTTCGATGCAACCACCCTCCCGGTACAGGCCGAACACGTCCTGATCGACGCCCCAGTGGCAAACAACCTGCTGTCGCTCCTGCGTCTTCTCGATGGCTTCGATTTTGTCCCGCAGTCGCGCCGCATCTTCGAAGCGCAGCGCATCGGCCGCACGGTGCATCTCGCCTTCCAGCTGGCGAGCCAGCTGCTGGCTCTTCCCCTCGAGCAGCATCATCGCCTCATGGAGGTGGCGCCGGTATACCTCCGGATCCACCGGCAGACAGCAGGGCCCCATGCACCGTTTGATCTGATACTCCAGGCAGGGACGTGAGCGGTTGCGAAACACACCGTCACTGCAAGTGCGTAACGGAATCACCTTGCGGATGGTATCGAGCGTGTCCCGCACGCCGTAGGCCGAGGCGAACGGCCCGAAGTACTTGTTACCGTCTTTGACGATCTTCCGAGTCACCACGATGCGAGGCCACATATCACGAGTCGTAACTTTCACACTGACATACGACTTATCATCTTTCAAACGGATGTTGTAACGTGGCTTATACTGTTTAATGAGGTTGTTCTCGAGGATCAGGGCCTCCTTGTCGTTGACGGTGACCAGCGTCTCGAGATCGACGACGCGCTGCATGAGGAACCGCACCTGCGTGCGTTCGGCACCGCCGCGAAAGTAGGTGCGTACGCGCGCGCGCAGGTTCTTCGCTTTACCGACATAGATTACCTTTCCGCGGGCGTCCTTCAGCAGGTACACCCCCGGCCGTGGTTGCACGGCTGCGAGCTTCTCGGCAGCCCGAGGCTGCGCAGGAGGGGTGCAGGGGCGTTCCGTAGAGGTCGGCTCCGTCATCGGCTCGGGCACGCATCCATTATACCGTTGGCCCGCGCCGCGCGAAAAGAGCGGCACCGAATGCGCCCTCAACTGCCGGCTTTCAATTTGTTCGGTGCCGTATGCGGCGGGCAGCGAAGCGCCGCGCGCTCTTCAAGGTCTACTTCGAAGACGAGACGCTGCCGCTTCTTCGTGTTACACGCCTTGCACGCAGGAACGAGGTTGCCTTTTGTCGAGCGGCCGCCCCGGCTCAGTGGCACGAGATGGTCCATCGTCAGCTCCCGTGGGGGAACGCGCTGGCCGCAGTAATGGCAGACGCCGCTGGCGCGCCGCCGCTTCCACCAAGCTGACTGGCGCAAGGCACGCGCCTGGGCGCGCTCGCGTTTGATGGTTTCTGCCGAGACGTCCGCAATCCACCGCGCCATGTTCCTGGGTCGCATGATGGATTCCTGGGGGCGGTCAGTCAATGCGGCCCGCTCAGTTGCGCGCCGCGGCGCGCCAGTGGTAGCTAGCACCCGCATGAACTTCCGGGTGGCACTGTGCGCCCTCGCGGCGCTCGCCGGTGTCGTGCCCGGACGTGCCGGGGCGGCGGATGAGGAGCGGATTGAGTCGGTTCTTACCTGCCTGTTCGACGCCGCCACCGAGCGCTGCGAGACACAGGATTGGAACGACGATGTGGTCGTGACCGCCGCGGACGTGTCCGGCCTTCTGCGGTTCACGCCGCCCGGGCCCTACCAGGTGCGGGTCGTGGACAGTGCGGGCACCGTGATCATGCGCTCGGCGGCCACCAAAGTGCGGATCGACAAGAGCAGCGCCGGTCTCATCCTTGACAGCACGGCCGGTGCACGGTTGGCCGCGTCGGCGGCACCGCCGGCGTTGACGTTCGGCACCCGCGCCCAGCCGTTGCACGGGCTGCGCAACGTGCGCCGGGTGGACCGGGGCGTCGAGCTGACCGGCGATGCGGGCACGGCCACGGTGCGCTGGACAATCGAGTTCCTCACGGCCCGTGCGGTCATCTCGCGTCTGCGTCCGGCCGAACCAGTAGAGGTAACGCGCGTGCGGACAACCCTGCGTGCCGCGCCTGACGAGCATTTCTATGGCTTGACGGAACGCATCGCCGATGCCCGCATCCCCAGCGAGATCACCCCACAAGAAGTCGGATCCCTGGACCGGCGGGGCGAGATCGTTACGATGGTCGTCACGCCCACCGTCTCGCTGTATACGCCGTTCTTTCACAGCTCCCACGGCTACGGGGTGTACGTGGCAGGGACCATGCCCGGGACGTACGACGTCGCCGCAACGGACCCGAACACCGTCGCCATGGATTTCGAGTTCAATCAGCGTACGGGAGAGCACCGTGTGTTCTATTTCGTGGGCGATCACGACGCCATTCTCGACGAGTACACCGCCGTGACCGGACGGCCGTTCTTGCCGCCACGCTGGAGTTTCCGCCACTTACGGTGGCGCGACGAGCATCGGATCGGCCCACCGGCACCGCTCAACGGCGTCGAGATGAACGCTGACTTGGTGGACGACGTCACGATGTATGAGCGGCTCGGCATCCCCGCAGGCAATTACGCATTCGACCGGCCCTGGACCAGTGGCAGCACGGATTTTCGTCTGGGCGGGTTTACCAGCTTCCAGTTCGATCCGGTGCGGTTTCCAAACCGCGCGGCAATGCTGGCCGCCCTGCAGCGCCGGGGCTATCACGTATTCGTATGGGCCGCACCGTGGGCGTTGGGTGATAATGCACCCGACGCCCAGTGGTTCGATTTCCTCGCGCCGCGGAGCACCCTGCTCATCGACTTCACCAATCCTGACGCCGTCGCGTGGTGGACTGCGCGCGTGCAGAGCCTCGTCGATCTCGGCATCAGCGGCCTGAAGCTTGATCGCAGCGAATTCGATCGCACGGAACTCCCGGTCGTTCCCGACCAAGTCAGCGACGTGTTCGCTGACGGCCGCAGCGGCCGCGAACTGAAGAACGGCTACACCGTGGTGTACGCGCGGGTCCATCACGACGCACTGGCCGACCGCCTGGGCAGCAACTTCTTCAATTACCTGCGCGCGGGATACGCCGGCAGCCAACAGTACGGCGCGTTCTGGGGCGGCGACACGACGGCCCGCAACACCTTCGGGATCGGGAAGCCCACTGACCTTGGTCTGCGCAGCGCCATCCTGTCCCTCCTGCACGTGGCGTTCATGGCGTTTCCCATCTGGGGCACCGACACCGGCGGGTTCTACCAGTTCGGCGACCGGGACGTCTTCGCGCGCTGGATCGAGTTCAGCGCCCTGTGCCCGTTCATGGAAATCGGCGGCGGCAACCAAGGTGGCGGCCAGCATGCTCCGTGGGACATGCCGACCGAGCCACACTTCGACGTCGAAATGATCGACATCTACCGGCGCTACGTCACGCTGCATCATGAACTGATCCCGTTGCTGTACAGCCTCGCCATCGAGGCGCATGCCAGCGGCCGGCCACTGGCACGCCCCCTGATCTTCGATTTCCCGAACGATCCGGCGGTGGCGGATCTGGGCGACGAATATCTCCTCGGCCACGATTTGCTCGTTGCACCCCTGTGGCGGGTCGGTGATCGCAGTCGCACCGTCTACCTGCCACGGGGAACCTGGATCGACTACTGGCAGCCGACCAACCGCCTGACTGGCCCGACGACCGTTGCCGCCGCCGCGCCGCTCGACCGCCTTCCGCTCTACGTCCGTGCCGGTGGTATCCTGCCGCTGGACGTCGACAGCGCAGTGACCGGCAACGGGAGCCCCGGTTCGGCCGGGCGCCTGACGATCGACGGCTACCCCTCTGATGACCCGTCCAGTTTCACCCTGCGGGAGGATGGCGGTGAAACCACGTTTGCGCTCAGCGACACGCGCTGCGGCGGGAGCCCGTGCGTGACATTGCAGATCAGTCCCAGCCGCCGCGGATTCGTTGTCCGGCTCCTCGTCGATTCCGCACGCGGCGTCTCGCTGGATGGCAACCCCCTCCCAGCGGTCACTTCCTTCGCCGCGTTCAGCCTTGCCGACCGCGGCTGGTTTTACGACGCAGCCGCTGCCAGATTGTGGATAACATTTTCCACCAGCGGCGGTGCGGTGCAATTGACCGCGATCCGGTGAGTCGACGGGCTAATCGTGGTTACCCACTCCGTGGCATCGGCGCAAACCGGTGCATGATTACGATTAACAGAGCTAACAGGTCTGGGCCCCTGGCACAGCTAGCCATCTCTGCCCTGTACTCACTCTGAGTACAACTGCCTACATTCGCATCTCTGCTGCCTGTGTGCGCAGGCCATTTCCACAGGCGGTTCGTACTGGCGTGGTACTCGGATTCATTGGCACTGTGCTTGCTCTTAGAACCTGCGCATTTCATCTCGCAATATCTGCGGCCGGGGCGAGTCACAGGTTTGAATCTGGGTACCTCGACGTGCCGGCTAGGGGAGAGAGTGATGGCGCAATTGTTTGTCTGTGATAGTGAGGGTTCGATTACGGCCGACATTGAGGCCCACGGTCCGTTCTTGCAGGACGCGCTGGAGCATGAACAGGCAGAGACCTTGGTCCGGTGCGCGGTGCTGATGGCACTTTCGGCGCTCGCGGAGGGCGGCGTCTGGCCGACGGCGGCGCTCGAGTGCATGTTCGGGTTCATGCAAAGCATGAAAGAGCGCGTGACGACCCTCCGGCTCATGTGAGTCATGCCGTGCACCGGAGGCCGGTGCGACGGGGAGCCCTCGGCGTCCCGAGATTCTGCACAACGATTGAGCCGTAGCGCGCAGCGTTTCGACACCGGAAAACGACCATAGCCTCGCAGGGGTACTTACAAATCGTATGGCTCCGCGATACGCTTTTGCCGGCAACGGCAAGAGGAGGGAGCGATGCAGAGGCTACGGGGTGTCGCCTTTGGCGGTGTACTTGTGCTCTTGGGTGCAGAGCTGGCGCTGGCCCAGGGGGTGCGGGTGAAATACACCGAGCCCAGCCCCACCGGCTCGACGCCCAAGCAACGCCGTCAACTTTGGCTTCTTCGAGGGCTTTTCGAGCATTGCCGCGATTCGGGACAATTTCCGGCAGACCTACATCGACTTGATGCAACTGGTGCACATTCTGAGCACCGACGGCTTTGACAGCGCGTTGAGTACGGACCTGGATCCCAACAACATCTTTTACCTCGGGCTCTCCCTGGGCGGGCTCATGGGATCGGGACTGACCCCCTACGTGCCAGAGGTGCAAGCAGTCGTCCTGGATGCCGCCGGCGGCAACCTCAGTTCCGAACTGTTTCTCAACTCCACCATCGGGTCCCGGGCGTTGCCGTTGACCCAGGCGATCTTCCAGCTGGATCCGGCGAATCCGATTGGAGATTTTTCGTTTTTCTCCGCGTTATCGCAAAGTGTCCTCGACGCCGGCGATGGAACGGCGAACGCCAGCCACTGGGTCAAGGACCCGTTTCCTACTCCGTTCCGTCCCATGAACGTGTTGCTCCTCGAAGACATGAACGACCAGGTGGTACCCAACCAGGCGAACGAGGCCCTGGCCGTTGCTGCCGGGCTCGAGATTTTCGATCCGCATGTGCAAAACCTGGTTGCGACAACGCGCCCCCTGCCGCTGGCACCCACACAGGGATTCATCGACGGCAACGTCGCGGGCACCGTGACCGCCGGCCTCTTTCAGGTCGGGCCGGGGGCGCACGCGGTCATCGAGAAAGGGGTCGCCACCCTCTCGCTCGTTCCCGGTTTCGCGCTGATAGACGAATTCCGCAACGCCGATGTCGCCACGGCCTTTGTCCCATTGATCCGCCAGGTCCGCATCAAGCACCCCGGCGTGCTGGACGATATTCTGGCCTGGTTTCGGGACATCGTGAACAGCGGTCCTCCTGGTCGTTTTGCGTATACAGGGGCCCCACTTGCCTTCAACAGCTATCAGAATCAGATCATTGGGAAGAAGAAAAACACCTACATCTTCTTCAATCGCATGGTGAATGCCGACGGCGTGTACGGCGTGTTCTGTTCCACCAGCGCCGTGCCGTTCAATCAGCACCTCACGGGCCGCTCCCTCACGCTGAAGTTTCCCAAGAACCCGCAGGCCCCGCGTTCCCTGGTGATCCGAGCGTCAATCATTGACCCGACCAGCACGGTGACGATCGACCCGACAACCACGGATATCGCGGTCACCGTCTGGGAAGACCGTGACAACGCGCTTTTTTCGCAGGCACTCATCAAGGATTGCTGGGTGAACAAGAAAGCGGGTGTGAAGTGGATCTGGAAGAGGAGCACGTGCGGAGGTGGCGACCCGGGTGTGTTCACCCGCGCCCTGCTCAAGAAGACCGCCGGCACCGGTGGCACCACGTTCAAGTTCGTGCTCAAAGCGAAGGGAGACTTGGGCTTCGCCACCACCACGTTGGGGGGTGGTGGCGCGCAAGTCGAGTTGGGAATTGCGGGGGAGACGTACAACACCAGCGGAGGGAAGTGCCGCCGCGGAACAACAAGCATCGCGTGCTCGAAATACGACTGAGGCACGCCGGACAGCGCGCAAGGACGGGCGGAGGAACATGTTCGTGGCGGGCGCCGCTTGACTCTGCCGTTGCCTTGTAGGAGCGGGGGGACGAGTGGCACTATGGGGGCGGAGGCTCGGAGTTGAACGCGATCTGGATTCTGCTGGCTGCGCTTGGCTGCTACGCCGCAGGGTATCGCTGGTACGGCCGCTTCTTGGCGTCGGTGGTGGGCGTGGATCCTGCGCGCGTTACGCCGGCGCACAGCCGCTACGACGGCGTGGACTATGTGCCCGCGAAGAACTGGCTCGTCCTGTTCGGACATCACTTCTCGTCGATCTGCGGCGCGGGGCCCATCGTCGGACCCGCGCTCGCCGTTGCCTACTGGGGATGGGGACCGTCGCTGGTCTGGGTGCTGATCGGGTCGGTGCTGATGGGTGCGGTGGCCGACTACACCAGCCTGGTGGTCAGTGTTCGCTCCGGTGGCCTGTCGGTGGCGGAGATCGCGCGGCCGGAGATCTCGGCTCGGGCGCGCTTGCTCTTCTCGTGGTTCATCTGGCTGGCGCTGATCCTGGTCATCGCGGTGTTCGCGATCTTTGCGGCGCGTACGTTCATCGAGGAGGCGGATGCGGTGGTCCCCTCGTTCGGCCTGATCCCAACGGCACTGGTAACCGGCTATCTGTTGTATCGCACCCGGCTGAACAACTCGCTGGTCACGGTGCTCGGGCTAGGGCTGCTGCTTTTGACCCTGATTGGGGGCGTCGAGGTTCCCATCCGGCTGCCGGCTCTGCTGGGCGTGTCGGCGGAGTCCTGGTGGATCATCCTGCTCCTAGGGTACTGCTTCATTGCCTCGGTGACCCCGGTTCAGATCCTGCTGCAGCCGCGCGACTACCTTGCCAGCTTCATTCTCTTCGCCGCGATCGGAATCGGGATCGCGTCCGTGTTCATCAGTGCCCCTACCATGCAAGCCGGAGCTTTTCATGCCCTGAATCCCAAGGCCTGGCCGGGCGCGGGGCCGATCTGGCCGATGTTATTTGTGACCATCGCCTGTGGTGCCATTTCAGGATTCCACTCGCTGGTCTCCTCGGGAACGACCTGCAAGCAGCTCGACAACGAAACGCATGCCTGCCGCATCGGTTACGGTGGCATGCTCATCGAGAGCCTGGTGGGCGTGTTGGTGATCATTTGCGTCGGGGCGGCTCTACGGTACGACGACCTTGCCTCGACCCTCTGGCATGCGGGTCCGATCGCGGCCTTCGGCAAAGGGTACGGTGCGCTGTCGTTGCCCCTGCTGGGGGGGTACGGCAAGGCGTTCGCGATCATGGCCCTCAACGCGTTCATCTTGACGACGCTGGATACCTCCACCCGGATCGGTCGCTACCTGACGCAAGAGCTGTTCGGCACTACGAACATGTACGTTGCGACCGGTATCGTCGTTGCCGTGAGTGCAGCGTTGGGCCTGACCGGACAGTGGGGCCGGCTGTGGCCAGCATTTGGGACGTCGAACCAATTGATTGCCGCGTTGGCGCTCCTGGTGACCTCCTGCTGGCTGCTGCGCCGCGGTCGCCGAGTCGTGTACACGCTGGTGCCTGCGTGTGTGATGCTGGTGACGACAGTGGCGGCGTTTCTCTATCAGCTCTACGCCGCGGTCTCCCGTGTGAACTCGAGTACCGGCGCCAGCGAGCCGGACTGGTTCATCGCAACGGTGATCGCCATCCTGATTGGCCTCGCAGTGGTGGTATCCTGGGAGGGTCTCAAGTCACTGCTCGACGCGAACCGGGTCGAGGCCAGCGAATCGGCGGGACGGCTGGCAGTGGAATAGCCAGCTCGAGCCCCCGGTGCTGCAGCTCGTGGGGCGGCTGCGCTGCGAGCAGAGAGTCCTGCAACACCCACCGCTCCACGGGCGCGCTCAGTGCCGCGTGCGCTCGGCGATTAGCAGGTCGAGTTCCGTGCGCAGGCGCGGCAGCACGTGCTGATAACTGAAGGCGCCAATCTGCACCTTCTTCCGTTTCAAGTTGACCATGGACGGCCCGCACCACAAGCCAAGATCGGCATCGTCCGTCTCGCCCGGGCCGTTCACCCGGCACCCCATGACCGCGATGGTGATACGGTGCTGCTGGGCGTAGGAGGTCAGCGCCCGCACCTGTGCGGCAAGCTCGACGAAACGTTCGTTCTCGACACGTGAGCAGCTCGGGCACGAGATGATGTTCAGGCCGGTGCCAAAGTCGGGCACTGAAACGAAACGGTGGTGGTGGACATCGTCGAGGATGCGCCGGCCCGCTTCGACCTCTTCCTGCTTGCGCGCGTTCGGCAGGGTGAGCGAGACCCGGATGGTGTCCCCGATGCCGCGGGCAAGAAGCGGTTCAAACGCCAGCCGTGTCTTGATGACGCCCTCCGGGGGCATCCCTGCCTCGGTCACCCCCAGATGCAGGGGCACGTCCGGCCGCGCCGCCGCAAACCGCGTGTTGGCTGCAACGACCTTGGACGGATCGGAATCCTTCAGGGACACCACGAACCGATCGAACCCCAAGTCATCCATCGCGCGGCAGTGGTAGAGGGCCGACTGAACCATGGCTTCGAGCTGGTCCCCTGCGTAGCGCTCGACAAACTCCGGTGCCACCGAGCCGCAATTGACGCCGATGCGCAGCGCACAGTCCGTGTCGCGGGCGACACTGACCAGCCAAGCCACCTTGGCGGCAATCGGTCTGTCCCGCTCGACGTGATGCAAATGGCCTGGGTTGTACCGGATCTTGTCGGCGTGTGGTCCGACCGTCGCGGCGAGGCGGTAGTTCTCTTGCAAGTCGACGGCCAGGACCGCGTCAGTTTGACGCCGAATTTCCTTCAGCGCCTCCGCGTCCTTGCGGTTGTCGACGGCGACGCGGACCAAGGCGGCACCGGCCCCATACAGCTGCTGGGTTTGCGCCACCGTGGCATCAATATCACACGTCTTCGTGGCGCACATGCTTTGCACCACGATCGGCGCTCCTCCGCCGAATGTCACCCGACCCGCCTGGACTGGTCGAGTCACGCGCCGCGTCGCTGGGTTGTCCATGACGATCTCAGCCGGAAGCTAGCCGACGTGCGGCACTGACTCAAGGCGGGGAGTGTGCAAGGGTGCAGGCCCGCCTTGGTCTTCGGCTCACGGTCAGAGGCAGACTCCCAACGAGCTGTGGCGCATCGCTTGACAGTCGCATCTTCCCGGTCAATATAGCGCCCAAAGCCTGACGGGTGGCAACGGCAAACTCGGACGAACGAGCGGCAAGGAGAAGAGGAGGCGGTGATGCACAAGTTCGCTGCAAAAAAGATGAGACGGGACGCCTTGCACCGGCGCGTCGTGCGGCGGTCGCTAGTCATGTCACTCTTCTTCCTGCTGGCGGCCGGCCCGCCCGCGGGTGCTGCGGGCGGGGGGCCCTTCATAGGCGTTGACCTGGGAGTCTCTGAACCGGCGAACAACAATTACCGCGCCCAGGTGAAGGATGGGGCGACCGGGAACCCCTACTTCGGATACATGCTGAACCACTATCTTGGCGCCCAGGGGCAGTTCCATTTCGTGTTCCAGGAACCCGACAACGATCGGCGCGGTTTTCCCAAGGAGAATCAGATCACCACACTGTTTGGGTTTACGATCGGCCCGCGCATTGCACTGCCGTTGAGCAAGAAGGTTGAAATCTACGGCACTGGACAAGGGGGATTCTTCACCGGTCTGAGCGGGCGTTTTACGCGCACTGACGGGGGTGTGTCCGCAGGTGGGGGGCTCGACTACTACGTGACCCCCAGGATTGCGGTAAGTATTTTCGGTCGCTGGAACAGCACGTTCATGTCCCCCCGACCGTTTTTCCTGTCGGGGCAGAGGGCAGATCAACAAGGACCGGCCGACGCCACCTGGGTGACGGCGGGCATGGGGGTGAAGTATCGCTTCCACCCCCCCACCGGCCCGCTGCCCTGGCCGGCCAGAAAGGCCAAGTAGCGGCTGCGCGGCTCCCGGGCAGCCGCTTAGAGCACCGCTTCGGCCAGCAGGCGGAGCGCTGCGGGATCACGTGTGCCGGCGAGCAGGGAGGTAACAGGGCTTTCCTCCCACGCGTGCAGGCGGTCGCGAATACGGCCGGCCGAGCCGGCGAGCGAAATCTCGTCAGCAAGTTCATCGGGCACCGCCGCGATCGCCTCCTCGCGCCGGCCTGCGAAGAACAGATCCTGCACGTGGCGCGCCGCGTCTCCGAAACCCATGCGGTCGATGAGATTGAGGTGGAAGTTCTGGCGGCGTGCTCCCATGCCGCCCAAGTAAAATGCCAGCATCATCTTGACCGGCATCAAGGCCTGGTCCAGGTCGTCGTTGATGATCACATTGACGGTCGCGGCGATATCGAAGCCGGGCTTCGCGCCGGCGAGCGAGTCGCGGAAGATGTCGAACCGGAAGGGAGACGCAAACACCGGCAGCCAGCCAGCGGCGATCTCGGTCGCCAGTGCAACGTTCTTCGGCCCCTCGGCGCCCAGGTAAATGGGAATATCGTTTCGCAGAGGGTGGGTGATCAGTTTCAGGGGTTTTCCGAGGCCGGTGCCGCCCGGGTAGGGAAGCTGATAGTGCTTACCGGCATACGTGACCGGTCCCTCCCGCCGCAAGATGGCCCGAAAGATGTCGACGAACTCACGCGTGCGGCCAAGCGGCCTGGGGAACGGTTGCCCGTACCAGCCTTCCACGACCTGGGGGCCGGAGACGCCGATCCCGAGCAGGAGACGCCCGCCGGACAGGTGGTCGATGGTGGCCGCCGTCATGGCCGCGCAGGCAGGCGTGCGCGCGGAGAGCTGCATGACTGCCGTGCCGAGCTTGATTCGCGAGGTGCGTGCGCCGATCCAGCACAATGGAGAAAAGACGTCGGAGCCGTAGGCCTCCGCCGTCCAGACGGAATCGAAACCGAGCCGTTCGGCCTCGAGGACGAGGTCGATCGGGTCCTCGGGTCCCATCATCCAGTAACCGATCTGCAAGCCGAGTCGCATCCAGGCGTGTAAAGCATGAGGTGGAATCCGTTTCAAACCGGCACGGCGACCCGCAACGCCGGACGAGAAGCCCACTCAGGAGAGTGAAAAGAGGCGCTGTAGGATGCGAGTCTGGGCCGGGGGCAGGGGCGTCGCTCGGAAGTGAGCCGCCACACCGGCGCGCACGAGATCGCGCGGGTCGCTTCCGTACCCGCCGAGCCGCTCGTCGACCCAAACGGCTAGCGCGGCGGGGTTCGCCGTGTCTGCGGAACGCAGGCGGGCCTCGAGCTCGGGCAAGAAGCGGCGCGCAAAATCCAAGCGGTTTTCCAGTGATACCAGCGACGAAACCACTAGCGCCGCGGACGGCAGTTCGATGCCGACAAGTCGCAGCACACGGTCCACGAGGGCGAGGGTGATCCGACGTGTGGCGCCGTCCATCTCGCCCCGC
The DNA here is from genome assembly GCA_046757585.1 of Binatia bacterium. GTDB lineage: Bacteria > Desulfobacterota > Binatia > HRBIN30 > HRBIN30 > JBHHYR01. The sequence continues at coordinate 13,000 of JBHHYR010000096.1, forward strand.
GCGGCCGCAAAGCCGGCGCCGACCCAAGCGGGCGTGGGGTCGAACATCTGCTCGACGTAGAATTTGATCTTCGGTTCGGTGCCCGACGGCCGCACGGATATCCACAGGCCGCGCTCGTACTCCAAGCGCACGAAATTGCGCGCGCTGCGATCCGTTTCCGAGCGGATGTTCCCGAACGCCGTCTCGTCCCAGTAGTCGGCAGTGCCCTGCAAGGCCCGTCCTTCGAAAGTACCGGGGGGGTGCGCGCGTACCTGGTCCATGGCCTGCGCGACGAGATGCAGCCCGCTAATCCCCTCCATTACCAGTGAGTAGCCGGCGTTCGCGGCGTAGCCGTACCGCCGGTACACATCCGCCAGGTACGCGCCGAGGTTGCTCCCACGTTGCCGCAGGCGCGCGCACAGCTCCGCGAGAAGCAATGCCCCACCTCCGGCATCTTTGTCTCGGAACTGCGCGCTGACCAAGACGCCGTTGCTTTCCTCTGCCGCCAGCAGAAAGTCGTGTGGCGTGCCACGCAGGTGGCGGAATCGGCCGTCCCGTTCGATCGCGTCCAGGACCTGGCCGATGTGCTTGAACCCCACCAGCAGATCGCCGACGATCTGGACGCCGTTGCGCTGGGCGATGCGTGTCAAGAGCTCGGTCGTGACGGCGGTCTTGATCACGAATCCCTGGGCCGGCAGCGTCTTGCGATCCCGTCGGGTTTCAATGATGTATGCCGCGAGCAGGACTGCAATCTCGTTGCCGCTCAGGCAGCGCCAATTCCCGTCCTCCGGCACCGCCACACCCAAGCGGTCGGCGTCGGGGTCGGTCGCGTAGCCCGCATCGGCACCCAGTTCTTGGGCTTCGGCGCACACCAGCTCCATCGATTCCGGTACTTCGGGGTTCGGCACCCGAAACTTGACACCGGGGAAGGTTCCGTCGGCCGGCAGCTGCCTGGCGAACGTCACCTGCCTGATGCGGTCACACC
>JBHHYR010000097.1:0-13908 GCA_046757585.1 Binatia bacterium
CAGGAGCCGTGTCTGTTCGGGGGCGAGATAGGGTGCGGCAAAATCGGCTACGGTCTTCCCATCCGCGGTGAAGTCTGCCTTGAACCAGTCGAAGATGGGCGACAGTTCCACCGTCCCCGCCACCGGATCGATGCGGTTACGCGTAAGGTCGTTAAGGAATTGGCGCGCCTGTTCATCGAGCTGCCGATCAAGCAGTGTGCCGGTGTATGCCTCACGGCGAAGTCTCGGGCAGCTGCTGGAAGCGCAGACCAGCGCGAAGTGCACACGTGGATCGTGGAAACGTTTCCGGATGATGCCGTGCTCGATGTCGTCCGGGCTGCGCGGCTCGCCGGCAACGACCCGCTTGTACAATTTAAAGAATCCGTAGCGTTGCAGAGCATTCTCCGCCCGATACCCATCGAGGACACCGGCGACCACCACCGCGTTGTAGGCGTTGATCCAGAATGCAAGCCGCTCTTTCGCCGACAGACCATCAAGCGTCGTGGTAGCCAGCACCGCCAGGTACTCCTTCAAGGAGCCGGTCGCATTCTCCCGCAGCGCGCGGTACGCAACCCGTCCCCCTGCATCAACGTAACGCTTCAGGATCGCGTCCCACGGGCGTTGATCGACGCCGGCGCCACGAGCACCCGGCGCAGCCACTAGCAAGACCAGCCAGAGCATGCCTCCGGCACCCCGGGCCGCCCGCCCCAGGCCGTCTGCTCGCACGTGTACGCTTCCATTCGCCGCCCGATGTGTCCGGCCGCTCCCGGTGCACCGCATGCGGAGTGCCCGATCCCCACCCGTTCTTCCGACGTGCAACCAGCGCATCAGACGATAAACGGATCCACTTGCGAATTGGTTCCGTCTGCCACTACAAAATCCAGCAACCATGGCGCGCAAGCCTGCAGCATCATCTGTCACATATGCCCGTTTGAACCAAGCGACGCAGCTCCGGCCGCCGCACTACGTGATCCTTGGGCTCAGCTGGGCCGGTTGGCTGTTCGACTTTTACGATCTCATCTTGTACTCGTTCCTCCTGGTTCCGATCGCGCAGGAGTTCCACCTGAGCCGTGAAGCCTCGTCGCTGGTCCTAGGCACATCGTTGGGCTTCACGGCACTGGGCGGCGTGCTCTTCGGCCGTCTGGCTGACGGTGTCGGACGCAAGTCAGTGTTGCAGTGGACGATCGTTATGTACTCAACGGGGGTCTTTCTCTCCGGCCTCGCGCTGGGCCTGTGGACACTGCTGCTGGCGCGAGTCATCACAGCGGTCGGCGTCGGCGGCGAGTGGGCGACGGGGCAGACGATCGTCAGCGAAACTTTCCCCGCGAAGCAGCGCGGCCATTACGGGGCGTTGCTACAAACCGGAGCGCCGGTCGGTGTCGGGCTGGCCGCTATCATGGGCAGCTTCTTCGCACCCGCGTTCGGGTGGCGCCTGACATTCATGATTTCCGCGCTGCCAGCTCTGCTGGTGACATTGATCAGGAAGTACATGCCGGAGTCCGACGTATGGGAAGTCAACCGGGCGGCGCGAGATCGCTCCGCGCGACTCCCTGCGTCTGGGGCCCACGGGTTCAGGCCCTTACTGCGGCCGCCGCTGCGACGGCTGGCTAGCCTCGCCTGGCTCCTCACGGCGCTGAACATGTCGGCATACTGGTTCACCTACTCATGGCTGCCGGGATACCTGACAACTGAACGGGGTCTGACGATCGTTTCCTCTGGTCTGTGGATTTTGACCATTGTGGCTGGCGAGTTGATCGGCTACGGCAGCTTCGGCGCGTTTGCCGACCGCTTCGGGCGCAAGCCGGTCTTTACCGTCTTCTCGCTCATCATGGCGGCAGGCTTGTTGATGATCACGCTGTTCTGGTCCGTGATTGAGGGTCGGCCGGCGCTGATTCTGGTATTCATGCTGCTTGTGGGCATCGGTACCGGCACATGGTCAATGTTCGGCCCGTTCTTTGCGGAACTGTTTCCTACCCCGGTGCGGAACACGGCCGTGGGTTCGATTTTCAACCTTGCCCGGGGCGTGCAGTTCTTTACACCGCTTCTCATCACCGCCGTTGCGCACTGGGCACACTTGTCTGGGGGGATCTCGCTAGCCGCGGCGTTTTCCATCGGTGCCGGGCTGGTCATTTGGACCCTCCCGGAAACCCGAGGCCGCGAGATTACGGCGTGATTCTCTCGATTGGGCAGCGACGTGACCCCTGCTACCCAGGTGAGCGGCTCGCGGGACAACAATTCCCCTCGCCGCAGAACGTTTGACGCCAGCGGCTCAAGCAGGCACATGAAGATATGGCGAACCGGGATGCACGCACCGCGCTGCCGTACGAGGGAATTCCGCCCAGATTGAACGTGTCCCGCGATCCGGGCACCGACTGTCGCACGACCAACGAGTTCCTTCGTACGCTGCAAGCGCAGAGAGAGACCGCATGGAGTTGATCACGACACTTATGGAGTATTTTCTCCATCTCGACCGACATTTGAACGTGGTCATCCAGAACTACGGCATGTGGACGTATCTCATCCTGTTTGTGATCATCTTCTGCGAAACGGGCTTGGTGGTGACGCCGATCCTTCCGGGAGATTCATTGCTGTTCGCGGCCGGAGCATTCGCTGCGATCGGATCGCTGAACGTGGAATTCCTGTTCGCCCTACTGAGCATTGCCGCCGTGGCGGGTGACACGACGAACTACTGGATCGGCCACGCGGTGGGCCCACGGATCTTTCACCAAGAAAACGTACGCTTTCTCAAGAAGGAGTATCTTGACCGGACGCACGAGTTCTATGAACGCCACGGCGGGAAGACCATCATCATCGCCAGGTTCATGCCTATCATCCGTACTTTTGCTCCGTTTGTAGCGGGGATCGGAAGTATGACGTATCCGCGGTTCATCGCGTACAACGTTATTGGCGGTACCGCGTGGATCGCAGCATTCGTGTTCGGTGGGTACTACTTCGGCAACATCCCGATGGTGAAGCAGAACTTCACCTTGGTCATTCTGGCAATCATCTTCATCTCGATCCTGCCCGGTATCATCGAGTTGTTGCGCCACCGCTTCCGGCCCGGCAGCGTCGGCGTCGCGGAATAGTTCTTCTGCACGGGGTGGAGCATTGAAAGGCGCTCACCGCCCCTGGTAGGCAAGCTGGGTGAAGTCCACGCTAAGCAGGATCGCCGGTCTCATCACCGGCCCGGATGTGGAGGCGCGGTGCGCGGCGTTGCTCGTCTTGAGCCATCTGAAAGCGGCTGACGCAGGGGTGGTCAGGGCCGCCGGCGAGGCACTGAACGCCAGAAACGCGGTCGTGCGTGACTTTGGGCTTGGCTATTTTGAGAAGGTCCACCCGCGCGGGGGCTTGCCCTATTTGATTCCGTTGCTTGACAGTCCTGAAGACACGCTGCGACAACGTCTCATCCCGATCCTGGCGCAGTACGGAGCGTCGGCGATTGCAAGAATCAAGAAACTCGTCCAGAAGGCGCCGCGGCGCCGCGTGCACGCTATCATTGACCTCTGTGGTCGCGTGCACACGGGCCCGGCACTCGATGTGTTGTTCGGTCTCATGCCTGGCGATGATCTGGACGTCAGCCGTGCCGCCTGCAACGCGGTCGCCGCGGCGATTCCGAAGCTGGACGCCGGCAGACGTGCTGACCTCTTCTCCCGGAGCGAGAACCTTGCCAGGGCCGCTGGCGGCGCGCGCCCGGCGCTCGTGGCAGCGACGAAGCTGTTCGGCGCTCTCGGCGATCCCAAGGCCCGCCGGCGTTTGTTTCCCCTCCTGGACCACAAGCAGCATCCCGTCGTCCGCACGCATGCGCTCAGCGCCTTGACGCAATGTCTTCGAGCTCAGAAACTGACACCAGCGGAGATTGACGCGTTACTGGCGTTGCTTGACGAGTCCGACGAAACGGGCATCCTGCGCCCAACGATCCGGTTGCTGGAAGATCAGCTCCTGGACCGTAGTTACCTGCCACAACTCAACCGTCTGGCCGAAAGCCCGCAGCCCGTGGTGCGGCGTTTCGCCGTTGAAAAGCTCGCCGGCGTCGCCTCTGGTGCCACGGTCAAGACGCTGATCGGCTACCTGACCGACGACAGCTACGCCCGACGCGATCAAGCCACGGCATCCCTGAAGAAGCTGCCAGCTGCACGCTTAGCCCTCATGAAGGACTTCGTTGCCTGCACCGATGAGCGCAAGGCGTGGACCCTGGCCGACATCTTGCTCGTGCACGAGCGCGGCTGGAAGCGCGACACCCTTGACGCACTCTGGAAGAGGCTGCAAGAATACGTGGAAGAGCGAGAGGACCGGCTCTACAGCGCCTATTTTCACTTCCTGAACGCGCTTGACAGCGACTCGCTCGCGGAGCGCGTGCACCGGCGTGTGCGGCGCCTGAGGATGAAGAAGGATTTCGCGGCCTGTGCAAAATGGCTCGCCTTGCTGAAGGACTCACCGACCTTCGATGCGGAAGCCCAGTTGGCACTTGCGGTGGCGGAACTCAAGTCGCACCGACACGCACTTTCCGCCACCGTACGCCGGCACGACCCTGCCCTGGACATTCTCCGTGCGCTGGCACGGTCGGCGTTTCCAACTGTGGAGCGCCTGCGCAAGGAGCGCCACCTCGCATCCGAGGAGCTCTTCTACGTTGCATTCAACCTCGCCGAAGGGCCCCGCGAAGAGCAGGCCGTTGGTGCTGAGCTGTTGCAACACCTGGCCGTCACGCAGGGCCGCACGAGGATCGGCAAGGCCGCCAAGAACAAGTTGCGTCTGGTCCGGCGCAGCACCTGAGCCGGCGAACATGACCAGCCAGACGTCGGAGCGGCGCATGCAACCAGCTGCACGGGTGGCCGTGCTCGTCCTCGTGGCCGCGGTTGTCGTGATCGGCGGGGGTGCGGTGGCACATGCCTCAGCCTGCGACGACCTGTCTGCACACTATGTCGCGTCGGTTATCAGCGGCGCGCGCCGCTGCCTCACTCGCCTGGTGCCCGTTGGCCGTTCCTGTGTGTCTCGCAACCGGACCCTGGACGGTCGCGCGGCGCGCGTCAGCGCGCACTGCCCGAGGGGTACCGTCGCACGGCTTGCGTGTGCTGCCCGCCAGGCTATTCTCGCCGCTGGTTTGCCGTACGACTTACTGGCGAGTACCGGCTTCGCCCACCTGTGCCACACTGCGACGTGCGGGAACGGCAGCCTGGAACCAGGCGAGCAATGCGACGATGGCAACGTCACCAACGCCGACGGGTGCTCGGCAACCTGTCAGCTCGAAGCACGGGTGTGTACAGACCTCTGCGCAGGCATCGTGCCGGTCCAGGGTACCGCGATCAAGGCAGAACTCGTCGCGAGTGGCTTGAGCCAGCCCTTGTTCGTGACGGCCCCGAGCCGCGACGTCAGCCGCCTTTTTGTTGTCGAGAAGACCGGTACCATTCGCATCCTACAGTGGGGCACGCTCCTCCCTAGGCCGTTCTTGGACATCCGTTCACAGGTTTCCTCAGGCAGCGAGCAGGGCCTGCTTGGCCTGGCGTTTCATCCTGACTATGCGAGTAACGGCCGTTTTTTCGTCGACTATACCGACACCTCAGGAAACACCGTCGTAGCGCAATATCGCGTTTCCGCGGATCCTGACGTTGCCGTGCCGAACGCGTCGATCATCCTGGAAGTCCAGCAGCCGTTCGCCAACCACAATGGGGGCGACATTGCATTCGGCCCCGACGGGTTTCTATACGTTGGTCTGGGCGACGGCGGCAGCGGAGGTGATCCCCACCGCAACGCGCAGAACCGCGACACGTTCTTGGGCAAGCTGCTGCGGATCGACGTCGACAGCGCGTTCCCCTACACGAGCCCTCCAACCAATCCGTTCGCCGGCAGCACCCCAGGATTGGACGCGATCTGGGCTTTCGGCCTGCGCAACCCGTGGCGGTTCAGCTTCGACCGGCAAAACGGGGATCTTTACATCGCCGATGTCGGCCAGAACAGGTTCGAGGAAATCGATTACCAGCCGGGATCGAGCACAGGAGGGGAAAACTACGGCTGGAACGTCGTCGAAGGCAGCGGCCATTGCTTCAGGCCACCATCCGGCTGCGATCAAGCAGGGCTCAAGCTGCCCATTCTCGAGTACAGCCACAGTGAGGGCTGCTCAGTGACCGGTGGGTACGTGTATAGGGGCTGCAAGATGCCAGACCTCCAGGGCACGTATTTCTACGCGGACTTCTGCACGGGATTCATCCGTACCTTTGTGGTCCTCCGAGGCGCAGCAACAAACCTCCAAGACCGCACGGCACAGCTCACCCCAGCGGGTGGTCCCACGATCGGGAGCATCTCGTCATTCGGGGAAGATGCCCGCGGCGAGATCTATATCTGCGACCTGGACGACGGCGAGGTGTTCAAGATCGTTCCCGCGTCGGAATAGTACAGGCGCGAGCCCCGAGGCTACCGCACTGACGGTGGTAAGAGCCGCCCCCCGCCCGACCAATCCGCATCCCGCGAGCAGTGCCCCGCGCTCACGCAGCTTCCGGGCGATGCTGCTGGATAGCCAGGCGCGTGTGTTCAATCGGCATGTGGTCCGACTGAGCAGGACGCGCGGGTGTGCTGACGGGCAACCCCTCCCGTATAGTCACGGAGCAGAGCCAGCGCGCTTCCCACCAAGGCCGCCACCAGCAGCCATGCGAAGAGCGCACCCAGCCAGGGCCATTCCATGATCCCCCCGGCAATGGTCAAACCCGGGATCTCAAGCATCTGTGGAAGAGCAAACATCGTCTCGCCCCCCCCTTGTGTTCGGCTACGACGCTACCCTCTTTCAGCTGGGCGACATGAGCACGGATACCGTCGCGACCACCGTGAGAGCAACGATTCCCCAGACCAACGGAGCCAACTGTGCTGTCATATCGAGTACCATTGCTCGTCTTTGCCTCCTTGCCCTTTGCATACAGCAAGGCCTGTGCCTAGGCATAGGCCAGGAGGTGTGAATGGTATGTGCAGCGGTGCCGGCACCCCAGCGCAAGTTTCTCTTAGCACCCAGCAGCAAGCTGGGGGCTGCTTTCCCCTTCGCCACCGGCAGATACTTCCTGCCAAGCGAAGCTAGCCGCTTAGAGAACTTTGCAGCGCTAACTGCTAACGTGCACGGGGACGGAGACCGAGTTCCTTCATCTTGGTTTGGAGCGTCACACGACTGATCCCGAGTGCCCGGGCAGCATGGGACACGTTTCCTTTTTGTGTGTGTAGCACATGCGCGATGTAGTCCTTCTCGAAGGCCCGGCGCACCTGCTTTAGCGGGCCGACAAGCCGAACCTGTCCTGTCGTGGTGGCGGACGAGCGAACACGGTCGGACAAGTGGTCGAGCTCCAAGGCGGTCGCTTCGCCTGCAAGGGTGAGCGCCCGTTCGAGTTCATGTTGGAGTTCGCGCACATTACCTGGCCATGCATAGCGCACTAGGCAGTCCATGGTAGCTGGTGACACGGCCACCTCGCGCCTGCCCCATTTCTGCGTTAGTTGCTGCAGGCAGTGCCTTACCAGGAGCGGAATATCCTCACGGCGTTCCCGCAAGGGAGGCACGTGAATCGGAAACGCGCTGAGGCGGTAATACAGGTCTTCGCGGAACCGGCCGGCGCGCACCTCGCCGAGCAGGTCCTTGTTGGTTGCGGAGATCACGCGTGTGTCCACCTGCCGGGGGGCCGTGCCTCCGACAGGGAGCAATTCGCCACGTTCCAACACGCGTAAGAGTTTGACCTGCATCGGCACGGGCGTGTCGCCTATCTCGTCGAGGAACATGGTGCCGCCGTTCGCGGCTTCGAAGAGGCCCAGCTTGTCCGCGTTTGCACCGGTGAACGCGCCCTTGCGGTACCCGAACAGCTCGCTCTCCAGCAACGTCTCAGTGAAGGCGCCGCAGTTGACCGCAACGAACGGTCGTGCCTTGCGGGAGCTGTTAAAATGGATGGCGCGGGCGATGACCTCCTTGCCGCTGCCCGTTTCACCCTGCAGCAGCACGGTAATCGGAGAGCTCAGAGCGCTTTCGACGAGACGGAAGACCCGTTCCATCGCCTGGCCCGTTCCCACGATGTCAGAGAATCGTTGCTGCAGGGGGCGTTCACGCGCGAGAATGGCCACTTCGTCGCGCAGCCGCGCTTCCGACAGCTTCAGCGTTTGGTACAGGCGGGCATTCTCAATGGCGATGCCTATGCTACCGGCCAGCGCCTCGAGAAAGGCGAGTTCAGCCTGGAAGAACATCCCCTCACGCTTGTTGATGCATTCGATGACACCGATGATGCCGTGCTGCGTCCGCAGGGGAGCGCACATGATCGAGCGCGTCTCGCCACCAGTCTGCTCGTCAACCTCGGCGTAGAACCGGCGATCGGCGCGGACGTCGGGAACCAGCAACGACTTTCCCGCTTGCACGACCGCACCGGCAATACCCCGTTCGGCGGGCATGCGCAGCTGCCGCAGGCGCTCAGCAACGGTAGAGTCCTGCGGGCTCACAAACGGGAAGTAGAGGTCGCGCCCCGTTTCATCGAGCAACACGACCGAGCACCCTTCGGCGTCCAAGAGTTCCTTTGTCTTCTCAACGACGAAGGGAAGTAAGTCGTTCAGTTCGATCAAGCCGTGCAGCGAGCGACTGACGTCATAGAGCAGCTCGAGCTTCTGGCGGGAGATTTCCTCCATCGCTGGATGCCACGTCGGACGTTCTGCTAATCAGCCCGCACCTCCGTCAGCACACGCTCGTAGGTCGCCAGGTCGCTCGCACTGAAGAGTACGAAGCGCACGAGCTTGATGTCGGGATGCGCCGCCAGCGCGTCAGCGACCGCCTGCAGTGCAATCCGCGCGGCCTGAGCGACTGGGTAGCGATAGGCCCCCGTGCTAATGGATGGGAAGGCGAGGCTGGTCACACCGTGCGCCGCCGCAACCTCCATGCTGCGCCGGTAGGTACTGGCCAGCAACTCCGGCTCACCGCGCCTCCCGTCGCGATACACGGGACCAACAGCATGCACCACGTACTTGGCCCGCAGTTGCCCGGCCGTGGTGAGCTTGGCATCTCCCGTGGCGCACCCGCCGAGCCGCTTACACGCGGCAAGGATAGCAGGTCCGCCGGCTCGGTGAATGGCGCCATCCACCCCACCACCCCCGAGGAGCGTGCTGTTGGCAGCGTTGACGATCGCCTCCGTATCCTGCTCGGTGATGTCCCCTCGAACCAGTTCGATCCTGCTACTCCCGATTGTGAGTTCCCGCATGGCGATTCCACCTCGTCTGTTCTCTACATCATCGCACGTGCATCGCTCAAACGCTGCGTTTCGACGAGAGACGTCCGCCTCGGAGGCGCGACACCGGTCACCACCAACCCTTGACGGGAGCAAAGGGCCGGAGGTGATCGGTGCCGCTGGGAGAAGCAGGTGAAGGGTGCTCGACACACCGGGAGCACCGCACAACCTCCGGGCACGGCGCTTTGCGTCCGCAGGCCAATGCTGTATCGTCACGGAGATGACCCTCGAGCACAGCGTCATCGCATTGTGTAAGGCCGCCCGGAAAGGGGCCCGCCTGCTGGCCACTGCCTCGCCAGAGACGAAACATGACTGCCTGCGCGAAGCGGCGCACCTGCTACGTGCAAATCAGCCGCATCTGCTCAACGTGAACCGCGAGGACGTGCGGCGCGGACGGGAGGCTGGGCTTTCCAGCGCGCTGCTTGACCGGCTCACCCTGACTGATGCTCGCGTGGACGGCATGGCGACGGGCCTCGAGGCGGTCGCCCGGCTTCCCGACCCTGTTGGTGAAACCATCGCTCAATGGAGGCGCCCGAACGGCCTCGAAATCCGCCAGGTGCGCATCCCCCTTGGTGTCGTCGGGGTGATATACGAATCGCGCCCTAACGTCACGGCGGATGCCGCTGCCTTATGCCTCAAAGCTGGCAATGCCGTTGTGCTGAAAGGCGGCTCCGAGGCTCTGCGGACCAATGGCGCTATCTCGAGCTTGCTGGCCGGAGCCGCAGCTGCGGCAGGCTTGCCTGAGACGGCCATCCAACTGATCGCCACCACGGATCGTGAAGCTGTTCAGGTGCTGCTGCAGCAGCACCAGTACGTTGACGTCATCATTCCGCGCGGTGGCGAGAGCCTGATCCGTGCCATCACCGAATTGTCTCGCATTCCGGTGATCCAACACTACGCCGGCATTTGTCACACGTACGTGGACGAACACGCGGATCTTGCCATGGCCAAACGGATTTGCCTCAATGCGAAGGTGCAGCGTCCCGGCGTCTGCAACGCAATGGAAAACCTGCTGGTGCATCAAGCGGTGGCGTCGAAGTTCCTGCCGGACGTGATCCGTGGATTGCGCGCCGCGGGTGTCGAAGTCCATGGCTGCGAGGACACCCGCCGCATCCTGGGTAACGTCGCGCCAGCGACGCAAGATGACTGGCGCACGGAGTACCTCGATCTGGTGCTGGCAGTAAAAGTGGTCGCCTCACTGGAAGAGGCCCTTCAATTCATCAGTACCTACGGCACCGGTCATTCCGACGCCATCGTCACTGAGCACAAGGAACACGCACGTCGTTTTCTGGCGGCGGTAGATTCTGCAGTCGTGTACGTGAATGCATCCACACGATTTACCGATGGCTACGAATTTGGCTTCGGCGCGGAAGTCGGCATCTCGACGAATCGGTTGCATGCGCGGGGACCGATGGGCTTGCGGGAACTGACGACGTACAAGTACACGGTCTACGGTAGCGGGCAGATCCGAGAGTGACGCGGTCCTATTGCGGGTACGCAACGGGCGGCAGACGTGAGCAAGGCGGTGATTGCCCCACGGGAGCGGCGCGTCGGCATTCTCGGCGGCACCTTCAATCCCATTCACATCGGCCACCTGCGCAGTGCGGAAGAGGTGCGCGAGGAGCAGCACCTCGACCGCGTGCTGTTCGTTCCCAGCGCAACCCCGCCTCACAAGCGAACCGACGGGCTCGTTGCCGCCCGGCACCGCTTGGCCATGGTGCAGCGGGCGATCGCGGGCAATCCGTACTTTCGCGTTTCCACGATCGAGATCGACCGCCGCGGCCGGTCGTATTCAGTCGATACGCTACGCTGCCTGCGGGCCCGCATGCGGCACACGCGGTTCTTCTTCATCATGGGTATCGATGCGTTTCGCGAGATCGCCACCTGGAAGGACTACCGGAGCATTTTCCTCCTCTGCGACCTCGTCGTCACTTCCCGACCGCCCGTTGCCGCGCCGGCGCTCCGGGCCGCGCTCCCTGTTGCTGTGCGTCGGGAGTTTTGCTACCGTTTGCCAGGCAGCGTGTTGGAGCACAGCACAGGGCATCAGGTGATCTTCCAGCGGGTCAGCGGATTGGCTGTTTCTGCCTCTGCTATCCGGCACCGCCTAGGCCATCGTCTGTCCGTTCGTTACCTACTTCCTCCCGCCGTTGAGCGGTACATTGCGCAGCACCGATTGTACACGCGCAGGGTCAGACCGCGTTGACGCACACTGAAGCGCGCAAAAAGGCGCTGCTCTGCGTGAGGTTCGCCCTCGAGAAGAAGGCGTACGATCTCGTGCTCCTGGAAGTCGGACAGCTGACTTCCTTGGCGGACTACTTTCTGATCTGCACCGGCCGGTCCGACACGCAGGTTCAAGCTATCACGCAAAGCATTGAACAGAACCTGCAGCGCCATGGCGTTCGGCCTGCGTCGGTCGAAGGCTACACACACGGACAGTGGGTTGTGGTCGATTATGGCGACGTCGTCGTGCACGTGTTTTACGAGCCGGTGCGCGAATTCTACGACCTCGAACGTCTGTGGGCCCGTGCACCACAGGTCAGGTTGCCGGAACCGTACAGTAGCCAGGTCCGAGAGCTGCGCCTTGTCGGCGAAGCGCGATAACCCGTAACCGAAGAAGGTGGAAGCTGATGAAACGAGCTGTCGCCGTCATCATAGGCATCGCCATGCTGTGCGTGGTCGCGTATCTCTCCTGGCTGAACCCGACGGCGGCGGAGTTCCGCTTCACGCCAACGCGTCAGGTGGAGGCGCCGCTCGGCGCGTTGATGATATTCGCTTTCCTTGTAGGTGCGCTGCTGGTCCTGGCAATGGTGGCCATTCAGGCGGGCCGGCGCGCACTGGCTGCGTGGCGCCACGAACGGGGACACCGGCGGAGCGAGCGGATCGCTTCCTGGGAGGAACGCGGGGAACAGCTCGTATGGAACGGCCAGTTGCAGCAGGGCCGGGCGTTGCTGCAGAAAGCATGGCAGCGACGCCCTGGGAACGCTCATGCTCTCCTGGCGCTGGCGGCCTCGTATCGCGACACCGGGGAACTGCAGCGCGCTCGCGCGCTATTGGTTAAGGCGGCCAGTCAGCATCAGACAAATCCGGAAGTCTTGTATGCACTGGCGCAAGCACACCGCGCCGCTGGCGACTTGCTCCCCTGTATCGACGTACTCGAACGCCTGCGTGCCCTGCGACCGCGCGCACCGCGTGTCCTACGCGCTCTGCGCGACCGTTACGTGGACACCGACCGGTGGCAGGAGGCCGCCACGCTGCAGGAAGCACTGGTTGCGGAGCTACGCGACAGCGACCAGGCAGCGCGCGAACGCGACTACCTGCTCGCGCTCCGCTACCAAGTCGGCGTCCGCCTCCGCGACCCGCGGGCTCGGGTGCAGGCCTTGGAGGCGCTCGCCGACGGCTACTCCGCCTCTGTACCGATCCTGGTCAGCTTGGGGGAGGCATTGCTCGCCGAGGGCCGGGAAGACGAAGCGTCAGTCGTATGGGAGCGTGCGCTGCGCAGGACGCCACGGACGGTGCTGGTCGAACGCCTTGTCGGCATTGCCACGGAACCACGCCACCGGGAACGGCTTCGCAGCATCCTCCGTAAGCTCCGAGCCGACAAGGTGCAGCAAGACAACCTCCGTCTCCTCCTCGCTCAGCTGCATCTCGCGGACGGCGCAGTCGACGAAGCGGCAAAAGAGCTCGAGGCGATTGCACGACCCGCCAATGCTCCTGCCCTGCTGCAGGACCTCCAGGCACAGGTGCACTCCCGCCGCGGTCAGTTGGAGCAGGCCGTGGCGGTGTACGCCCGCTGCGACAACGACAGCGCCCCGTATCACTGCATCCAATGCGACCGCACAACGACCCACTGGGCCGGGTTTTGCACGGCTTGCAAGCACTGGGATTCGTATCGGTCCGCAGTCGAGATCGCCCTGCAGTGACCGCGGTACCCCTACGCGGCCCTCGGAACGTACCCGTTCGATTCCAGGTAGGAGAGTATTCGCCCGAGACACTCGCCCTCCGACTCGCGGTCGGTGCGCACGACGATCTCGGGATGTAGGGGAACCTCATAGGGAGCGGTGATCCCCGTGAACTCTCGAATCTCCCCGGCGCGTGCCTTCTTGTAATGCCCCTTCGGGTCTCGGCGCGCGCATTCCTCCACGGGGCATTCCACGTAGACCTCCACGAACTGGCCGTCCTCCATAATGCGGCGCACCTGATCGCGATCGGCCCGATAGGGTGAGATAAAGGCGGTAATGTTGACCATACCTGCCAGAGTAAACAGCTTGGCGACCTCACCAATACGCCGGATGTTCTCATTCCGATCCGCCGGCGAGAAGCCGAGGTCCTTGTTCAATCCGTGACGGATATTGTCTCCGTCCAAGACGTACGCGTGTACGTCTCGATCCCACAGGGCCTTTTCCAACGCCACCGCCAACGTCGATTTTCCGGAGGCGGGCAGACCCGTCAGCCAGATCGTACAGGCCTTGTGGCCAGTCACTGCCTCCCGATCCGCCTTGGTCACTGTACCAGCATGCCACACCACATGCTTCGATTTTACGTTTGCCATTGCGTGCAAACCTTTCGCGTGTCCAGACTTCATGACGGTTCTTAACGGACGGCGCTCGTCCTCTCAAGTCCGCGCCGTCTCCCATGGCGCAGCGCTAGCCTTGCGGGGACCACCTGCGCCGGGTAAAAACCGCTATTAGATGCATATCACGATGGT
>JBHHYR010000098.1:0-13842 GCA_046757585.1 Binatia bacterium
GTACGCACGGCACAACCTGTTGGGACTGCGTTTTCCCAGAAAATACGACGGCCAGGAAATGAGCTGGGTGGCCGAGTGCGCCGTCATGGAAAGCATCGGCTGTCTCGGGATGGCCGCGGGATGCGCCTTCGTCATGCCGTCCATCGTGGGGGAGGCGCTGAACACGTTTGGCACCGAGGAGCAGAAGCAGCGGTACCTCAAGCCGATGCTCAAAGGCAAGCTGGTGGCCGCCGAAGCTCTCACGGAGCCGCGCGGTGGATCCGACTTCTTTGGGGCCACGAGTCGTGCCGAAGACAAGGGCGACCACTTTCTCGTGCGCGGGATGAAACGCTTCATCGTCGGGGCCGAAGGCGCGGACTTCTTCCTGGCGTACGTACGCACCAACCTCGACGAGCACGCCCCATCCTACGCGCGCATCAGCGCGATGATCATTGACCGTGGTCCGGGCGTCGAAGTGAAGTACTTGTACGGCCTCATGGGCGCGCGCGGCGGCGGCACCGGACGGGTGGTGTTTCGCGATGTCAGGGTGCCCAAGACCAACCTCATCGGCGCGTTGCACGGGGGAGCCGCCGTGTTCAACACTATGATGATCCCGGAGCGCCTGTGCAGCGCGGCGCCCTGCCCCGGCGCGATGAAGGCCTGCCTCGATGTGGCCATGCACTACGCCGACCGGCGCAAGGCTTTCGGACGGCCAATCAGGAAATTCCAGGCGGTGAGCTTCATGATCGCTGAGGCGCAGGTGCTCCTCGACGCCAGCCGCGCCATGATCTACCAAGCTGCCCGTGCGGCCGACGCGCAGGCCCCCAACGTGCGCCGCATCGTTTCGGAGACCAAGAAGTTCGTTACCGACGCTGCCTGGAACGCGGTGAATCTGGCCATGCAGGTCACCGGAGGCATAGGCTACACCGAGGTGTATCCGATTGAACGTGCAGTGCGTGACACGCGTTTGGCGCAGATCTGGACGGGCACGAATGAGATCATGAGTGCCATGATCCAGCACGATCTCTACGAGGAGTTTCGGGCGGAGCGCGGCCGCTACCGAGATTTCGAGAAAGACGCCATGCACGACGACGAAGCCGAGAAGATCTTCGACGACGACGACATGTGGGAGATCTACCGCCAAGGAAAGTAGGCCGCCACTGATCAATCTTCAGTACTACGGCTAAGGGGCGGGGATGCGACCTTCCCCGCTCGCTCGAAGCCCAGGCAGCCGCAGGCTTTTATCAGGGGAACCGCGGGCTCCGGAACCATTCCCTCCCATGCCGGGTCGCCCTGTTGCATCCTGCGGAGAACTTCGCCCGGACTGATGTGGAGAGCCGCCTCGTCGACGGCGTGGATCGGCTGAACGACACCTCTCGCGAGGAGATGCGCGTAGAGGTAGCGCACCTCCGGAGCGACGCGTACATCCTCGACGGTCACAACCTGGCCGGACTGCTGATCGCGGTAAGGGTATACGTACAGGCGGACGCCCCTCCGGAACAGCCGGCCGAAAGCCTCGAGGATCCCTCCGTCGAGATCAGCGTAGTACCTCTCGTCGAGGAGCTGCTGAAGGCTCATGCCGCCGAGTGCGAAGACGACAGGCTTCCGTGTGTACTGCCGGAGATACGTCGCCAAGTCGTGGTAGTGACCGTAGATTGAGATCATTACAGTCTCGCCGAGCGCCCCCAGAATATCGGCGAGGGCGAGGAAGTCTCTATGCTCGATTCGCTCCGACGAACTCAGATTACGAAGCGTCATCTCCATGAGGACGACTGGTTTGTTGCGTCCCGCGCCTTCCCTCTCAGAGCGAAGCTTCTCGCGGGCGCGCTTCAGCATGTCGAGCGCCGGTTTCACGACCGGCCGGAAGCTCCCGCGCTCGACGAGCACGGGTCGGTCATAGAGCACCTCCGAGGGCTGCACGACCTCGCCGTTTGCGTTGAACATCGTCGCGTCGGTGACGCCCCGCTCGACGAGCTCCAGACTCATCAGTCGGTTGTCGATGCCTTCGTAGCACGGGCCCGTGAGCTTGATCATGTCCACCTCGACACGCTCACGCCCGAGGTTGTCGAGAAGCGAAGCAATCAGCGTCGTGGGATCGCCATGATGGTAGAAGGCGCCGTAGAGCAGGTTGACACCGAGAATTCCGAGCGCCTCCTGCTCTCGTGCGGCCTCCCGATCGCACATGTGAACGTGAATGAGGATATCGGAGGGAGCCGACCCGGGCGCGGCCTGGAAGCGCACGCCCATCCAACCGTCGCCGTCCTTGCGACGCGAAAAGCTGCGCGTCGCCACGGTGTCAGCAAAGACGAAAAAGGCGCTCCCCGCGCCGCGTGTCGCGGCCAGGCGCTGTAGTAGAAGATCGTATTCGTGCTCAAGCATCGCCTCTAGCCGGCGGCGGCTCACGTACCGGCTTGTCGGACCGTAGACGGCGTCGCTCACGGCCATGTCGTAGGCGGACATGGTCTTGGCAACCGTGCCTGCAGCCCCCCCGACGCGAAAGAACCACCGGGCTGCTTCTTGACCCGCGCCGATCTCTGCGAACGCGCCGTAGGGGACTGGGTCGAGGTTGATCCGCAGCGCTTTCTGCCGAGTGCCCGGCGAACTCGTCCCACCGAGGGACAAGTCAGTCACACCGTCCTTCTCCATGCGGCGTTCCTAAAGCATGACCCTCGCCAGCTGGCAAGGCGGCGGGGCCGCGCCCGGCCTGGCACACATCGGAGTCCTGGAGGTGCTCGAACGCCAGGGTATTCAGCCAGATCGCATCGCCGGGAGCAGTACGGGCGGACGGCCGGAATGCGTCGCCCAGGGTCACAATCCCTCTAGATACTTCACCAGGGCTTGAATCTCCGTCGCGCTGAGATTCTGGTTCGGCATGATGATGCCACCGTACTGCGCGGGCCAGTCTGCAAGCTCAGGTTCGGCGCGCACCATCGCAGCAGGATCTGCCAGCCATTGGCGCAACCAGTCGCGCGTCCGCCGCTGGCGTACCCCCCGTAAGTCGGGTCCAATGCCCGTCTTCGCCCCAACGGCATGGCACGTATGACAGCCGCGTTTGAGAAATGCCGCCCGACCCTGCTCGGCACCGAGGACAACGGGAGGAATGGGTCGTGCGTGAACCGCCTTCGGAACGGCGGCCTGCGGAGGCCCCGGTATGTATCGCGGCGGAAGCGAAAGCTTCTTCCAGCTGAGCAACAAAAGCGCTAACCCCCGGGCTTCGTCTTCTGAGAAGCCATACGGCGGCATTTCAGTATTGGGGCTGACCACGTCGGGGTCGAGGAGGTGCTGCACATGCCAGTTGAGCAGCGTGTGCCGACCCGTGACATGGGAGAAATCAAACAGCTCCGGGTTCTTGTCGCCTACGTACGTCAGCTCCGGACCTGTTGCCCCGCCGCGGCCTTGGACGGTGTGACAGACCAAACACTTCCGCTTCGTGAAGAGCGCCTTTGCTCGGTTGATCACACCCAGGCCATCCGTCGTCCGGTCGCGCCGATGACATTCATTGCAGCGCACCTGCATCAACACAGCCCGCGTCACACCGTAGCTCGCCGCCAGCGCCTTCGTGATCAGCGGCTCGTCCCAATGCGCCACGTGACCGTGGGCTGCATCTTTCTCGGTGGCAAAACCCTGGCCGGCATGACAGCTCGTACAGCCGAACTGCTGGAACGGATGCG
The DNA here is from genome assembly GCA_046757585.1 of Binatia bacterium. Taxonomy (GTDB): domain Bacteria; phylum Desulfobacterota; class Binatia; order HRBIN30; family HRBIN30; genus JBHHYR01. Next base: position 3,651 of record JBHHYR010000098.1, read on the forward strand.
CATGCATGTACGGTAGATCGGGATGCGGTGTAAACGGCTCGGGTAGGTCCGCCGGCAAGGTCCCGTTCCACTCGTAGCCCAAGTGGCACGTCACGCAGCGGTCGACCCGGTGGAGATCGGGGATCCAGAGCTGCCGGATGCCGGGATGAAACGATCGCGCAGCCTTCAGCTGGCCGTACCGTTCCAGAACGGCCACGAACTGCTCCTGAAATGGCCTCCAGTCCGTATCCCGCTCACGCACGAACACCCATACCACCAGCGCGAAGAAGATCAGGGATAGGACGACGAGCGTAGGGAAGTCGACTCGCTCGAAACGCCGGAACGGATTCCGCATGGGCTCACATTACCGTGGGCAGCGTGGGGCGCGCCGCCCCGGGCCAGTAGAGATGCCAGTACGGTCCCCGCAGAAATACACCGACGATAATCAAGGCAACGATTCCCACGGCGATGAGCGCAAAGATCACATTCTGCCGGCGCCGGGCGCGCGGAAACCACTGCCCTTGCACCGCCAGCGGACTCCGATCGAGAAACGGCCACACCGCCGCCAGCACGAACAACACACCCGGTACCAAGATGCCGCCGATGAATCCTCCACTCACTGTGAACGTGCCGATGCGAATGGTGGTCGTCGAGACCAACTCCTGCAACCAGAGGAAATACCAGGGGGCCTTGGCGGGATTGGGCGTCACAGCAGCGTTCGCAGCCTCTTCGAGTGGCGCATTGAAGAAGAGGCTGAGCAGCAGGGTGATGTTGAACACGAGCAGAAACACGAGCGTGACTCGCCGTGCCAGCTCTGGAGCCGAAAAGACGGTGTCCTCTTCTTCAAGCACGGTGGAGCTCAGCACCTGGACCGTGGCGCCACGTGTCGCTCCAAAGATCGAATACGTCCGCGTGCTCACCGGGCTTCTGGTGTGCGGCGCGCGCGCCGCTCGCAGCCCTTCCATCGATGCCAGACCACCGTCCCGCCGCACCCGCCACATGTGGTACGCAAACAGGGCCACGGTCACGACCGGGAGGACCACGGCGTGCAAAACATAGAAGCGGATCAAGGCGCTCGCGCCGATCTCCGTCCCGCCGAGGAGAATGAACCGGATCGCTTTTCCGACCACGGGAGCTTCCTTGGCAATGTTCGTCCCCACGGTCACCGCCCAAAAGGCAAGCTGATCCCAGGGCAGGAGGTAGCCCGTAAACGACATGAGCAGGGTCACCAGCAGCAATGCCAAACCAACCAGCCAGTTCAAGGAACGCGCGCCGCGGTACGCACCGGTGAAGAACACACGTGCCATGTGGAAGAAAGTAACCGCGACCATCAGATGGGCTGCCCAACGGTGTTGGTTGCGTAAGAGCCAGCCGAAGCTGACCGCATAGGTGATATCCTTGGTCGACCAGTACGCAACCTGCGGCGAGGGGATATAGAAGAACATCAGCAGGATCCCGGTAACGGTAAGGATCACGAACAGCGACGCTGTCGCGGTGCCCAGCCAGAGGCTGTAGCTCCAGCTCATCGCGCGTGCGGTGATTTTCGCCGGAAACCAGTGCAACCAGAGGTTCTGGACGATCGCTTCGCCCGCCTCGCGTTCGCTCGCCGGTGCCCAGGTCCAGGTCAGCCGGCGCCAGAGCCGGCGCAGGGTACTCGGCATTACGCTTTGCCCTTCCGGACGAGAAATCGATACCCACTCGCAACGATCGTCGCCGTGTCGACCACCAGAAACCCGTCAGGCGAACGCGCCAAGGCGTACCATGGCAGCGGGCGGGGTGCCGGACCGCCGAGCACCTTGCCCTGGGCGTCGAAACGACTGCCGTGGCAGGGGCAGTCGAACTCGCCTCCCCGCCACTGCACAGTGCAACCCAGATGCGTACAAACGCCCGAGATGACGTGAAACGCTTCATCCTCGCGGACGACGAAGAGGCGGTGGTTGTTGTCGAAGGTCACCCCTTGCGGGTACGCATTGGGGCGCCTGACCTTGAAGCGCTTGAGCGGTTCGTACAGCACGTTCGGGACGAACGCCCGCAGCGCGGCGCCGGCCTGCGCGAGGAACGCCAGCGCCACAGAGCCCTTGCCGAGCATGCGCAAGATATTACGGCGAACCTTATCCATCGGCCACCTCTTCGTCGAACCGGAATCGCTGCATGGTAATGGCACCCGTGGGGCACCGGATGGCGCACAGCCCGCAGCGGATGCACTTCGCTTCATCGTAGAGGAAGACGCTGACCGGCCCGCTCCCGGCACCTGCGATCGTTTCGCAGCGTTCAGGATCGGCCGCCAGCGCCCCAACCGGCGCGAAGCGCAGGCAGTACTCTGGGCAAATATCAACGCACCGCCCGCAGAGCACGCAGAGCTGGCCGTCGTAGATGGGATGCACGTGGCAGTACAGACACCGCCTCGCCTGCGTACCCGCCTCGGCGGCGTCATACACCGTTTCAACCTCCGCGATACCACTGCGGCGGTCCAGCGGCGACACGGGGATGTGCCGCGCACACTGCTCGTAACCTTCCGGCATCGCGTACGTGTCCGTCGGTAGCTCTTCGATCGTGACCCGCAAGCGGGTCGAGCCGCGGGGGACCGCGCGGAGGTAGGCGTCGATGGACGCGGCGGCTTGCTTGCCCTGCTGGGCCACGCCAATGACCAATGATGGGGGAAAGGCGCAGTCCCCTGCGGCGAACACGCCCGGAGCAGACGTCGCCAATGTGAGGGGATCAACCTTGAGCGTTCCCGCGGGAGTCAGTTCGATACCGTCTTGGGGGCGCACAAACGACAGGTCGGGGCTCTGCCCGATGGCCAGGATGACCGTGTCGGCTTCCAGTTCTCGCGTGTTATTGGCATCAAACTCCGGTGCAAACCGGCCGTTCGCATCGAACACGCGCACACACCGGACCAAGTCGATGCCGCCCACTTGCCCGCTGGCGCCGAAAATTCGCTTCGGGCCCCATCCCGGCAGGAAGCGGATGCCTTCCCCGCGGCTGATCTCAATCTCCTCACGACCCTGCACCGTCCGCACCGCCGGCATCTCTTCCTCGCTCTCGAGGCTCACCACGGTCACGTCCAGGGCACCACGACGCACGGCTTCCCGCGCTGCGTCGAGCGCAACCCGCATGGTTCCCGCAGCCACACCCGCCTCTTCCGCCGGGCTGAACGCCAGGCCGGGAAGAATCGAGCGCATCGCCATGCGTGCGGCGTCGATGGCCACCAACCCACCGCCCACGATCACCACGCGCCGCCCGAGGGGCACGCGAAAGCCGCGATTGATATTGAGGAGGTAATCAATGGCGCGCACCGTACCGTCGAGATCGGTCCCTTCGATGCGCAAATCACGCCCGCGCGCCGCCCCGACCGCCAAAAAGATGGCCGCGAAGCCCTGCGCGCGCAGCTCGGCCACACCGAACTCCGCCGTCAGCGGCACACCGTAGCGTATTTCCACACCGAGCGATTCGATCTCTCCCACCTGATAGTCAATGACCTCCCGGGGCAGTCGGTAACTCGGGATGCCGTAGCGCATCATGCCACCGGGGAGTGGCATCGCTTCAAAGACGGTCACGTCGTAGCCCATGACCGCCAAGTCATGCGCGCACGCCAGGCCGGCCGGCCCACCACCCACCACCGCAACGCGCTTGCCGCGGGTCGCGGCCTCGGCCGTTCGCTGTAACGCCTCCAGGTGGCCCGGCGTCGTACTGCCACCGCCCGTATCCCCGCGCAGCATTTCGCTCAGCGTGCTCGCCGACAGTGACTCGGGGCCGTAATGCTCGGTCACAAACCGCTTCAGGGCGCGGATCGCAACCGGCTCATCGATCTTGCCCCGCCGGCAGGCGTCCTCACAGGGTGCGCCGCAGGTACGGCCGCAGACAGAAGCTAGCGGATTCGGCGCCCGCGCCACCCGGTACGCCTGCGCATACTGCCTCTCCGCAATGAGTTGCACGTAGCGCCCAGCATCCGTCTTCACCGGACACGCATGCAAGCAGGGTACGTTCTCCCGAAACCACCACAGATCGCGGAACGCGGCGCTCAGCTCACCCACAGCTGCTCCCCTCGTCAGTCGCCGCCGCAGAAGTGGTGCATGACGTAGTCGGCCAGCGCCTCCACTTCCTCCGGCGAGAGCTTCTTCCCGGTCACCGGCATTTGCACCGATCTCCCCACAGCAGCTCCACCCCCAGCAATAATCTTCACCACAAAGTCACGTGACCGCTCTTGCATCGCCGCGCAGTCCGTAAAGTCCCCGGGGTGTTTGTCGAGGACGCCTGCCGCGGGGCCATTGCCGGATCCGTCCTCACCGTGGCATTTCCGGCACAGCTGTTCATAGTTTTTCGCAGCCGACTCTGCCCATGACACCGACCGCAACGGACCGAGCATCGCGACCACACAGAGGAGCAGCGGCAGTGTGGCCGGCCCCGTGCGCACCTTCATTGCTCATCCCCCTTACAGCCCACAGGATCGCCGCACCGCATAGGAATAAACATCGATCCTCGTGGACCACAATTCCCGCCCAATATCATGGACAACTGTAGCCTCTCCTCTGCTATCCACTACCCTGCCGCCCACCGCGGAGCCCGAAAAATGTGTACGTCAGTATTGCCGCTAGAATCCAAAACACCGGTATGGCGACCAGACTGATCCCCACGGAAGCCGTGAAGGCATCTTTGAGTTGGTAGGCTACCCTCGCCAGCCGTAGGACCCACAGCGTAACCGCGGTTGCGAATACCCACATGGCACCCAGCGTCAAAAACTGCAGCGCCTCGATCAGTCGGGCTGACATGCCTCTCCGTCCCGTCCTCTCACCCGCCTGCCGGGTACGTGACCCACTCGGGTTGGTACGACCGCAGCCGCTCGTCAACCTCTCCACGAGCGGTTCGCAGCCCTTCTTCGACCTCCCAGATGGAGATCAAAGGGAAGAACTTCGCGAAGAGCAGAAAGCCTGCACAAAAGACGCTCACCGCTCCGGCAAACATACCCCATTCCACCCAGGTGGGCATATAGAAATGCGCCGGAAACGTAAGCGGAGGATTTTCAAGGGTGGGGACCACGATGATGAGCCGCTCGAGCCACATCCCGACGAGGACCCCGACGGAGGTCAGAAAGATTCCCGCCGTGTTGCGCAAGCGCTTGAAGCCCAAGATGATCACCGGGGCGACAAAGTTCGCTGCAACCATGAACCAGAACAACCACTTGTACCGCCCGACGGCCTTGTACAGAATGATCTTCAACTCCGTCGGCTGGCCGCCGTAAAAGCCCGTGAGATATTCAGAAAATGTGAAGTAAAACCACAGCAACGCCATGATGAGCAGCAAGCGGCTGAGCTGCTGCAAGTGGATTTCCTTCAGATAGCCCTCGAGATGGTAAACGCGGCGAAACACGATCATCACCAGAAACAACGCCGCGATTCCCGAGTAGATCGCACCGACAACGAAGTACGGCCCAAAAATCGAGGAATGCCACCCGGGCTGCAACGTCATGGCAAAGATGTACGAAATGACCGTGTGCACGGAAACCGCGATCGGAATGACGATGATCATGAGCACATTGATGGCTCGCTCCAGAACGTGGCGCTGCCGCTCGGTCTCTTCCCAGTTCCACGCGAGCGTCCGGTACAGCCAGCGGGGTCGAGTGCCGCGATCCCGCAAGCGGGCGATATCGGGAATCATGGGAAGGTAGAGATACACCGTCGAGGCGGCGAAGTACGCTGTGATGCTGGTCACGTCCCACAAGAGCGGTGACTGGAGGCGGCCGTTGTAGAAGATGTGCAGGATCCGGTCTGGGCGGCCCAGGTCGATGATCGGATGCAAGCCGCCGATTGCCAGAACGATTCCGGTGATCACCTCGGCCATACGAGTCACTGGCCGCCGCCATTCCGCTTTGGAGAGCCGCAAGATCGCGGAAATCAGCGTGCCCGCATGGCTGATGCCGATGAAGAAGATGAAGTTGACGATATAGAAACCCCACGTCACGGGCTGATGCATCCCCGTCACACCCAACCCGTATATCAACTGCGTGTAATACGCGTAGGCGCCCCATCCCATGACGGACAGCAACCCAATGAAAACCACGTAAAACCACGGCCCGGTGTACTCAACTGATCGCAGCAGATCAGTCTCGATTCGTGCCTGGTCAACCCTCATGAGGGCCTCGTGAGCGGAGGTAGATGACCTTCGGGGCTGTGCCGAGCTCCTCGAGCAACAGCTGCGCGCGGCGATCCCCGGCGAGCTGGTTCACGATGCTCTTGGGGTCGTCAAGGTTGCCGAAAAACATGGCCTCAGCCGGACAGGCCTGGACGCATGCGGGCTGGTAGTCCGATTCCTCGAGACGCGTGCCGCGCGCGCGCGCCGCGTCCTTGGCTTTCTGGAGCCGGTGCGAGCAAAAGGTGCACTTTTCGACGACTCCCTTCGGCCGTAACGAGACGTCCGGATTACGGCTGCGCCGCTGTTCCTTTGACCACCGGGGCGCAAACCAGTTGAACGTCTTCACCGTATACGGGCAGGCCGCCATGCAATAGCGGCAACCGATGCACTGTGGGAAGATCTGGGCGACAATGCCATCCTCTGCCCTGTACGTCGCGTGCACGGGACATACGTACGTACATGGCGGGTTGTCACACTGCTGGCAGAGCCGCGGATACGTCTGGATGTTCGCGTTCGGGAACGCTCCCTCGACTTCATGCACCATCCGAAGCCAGTTCATCGACCGGCCCTGCTGTGCCTGCTCACGCGAAACGACGGGGATATTGTTTTCGGCCTGGCACGCCGCGGCACACGCCCCACAGCCCGTGCATCGATCCTGGTCAATGACCATGCCCCATCGTGCCATGCTGTTCTCCGCACTGGCTTTAGATCTTTACCAGCCTCGCTCGCGTCACGCGCTCGGCGAGGATCGACCGAGGAACATCCAGCTCAGAAGCGAGAATCAAGTTGACATTGGCTCCGATGCCGGCGGCCGTCGAGCCCGTTTCGTGACCGAGGCCAAGGGGTACAGCGAGCAGCCCCGGGGGCGTGGCTGACGAAACATGCGCGACTGCTTCAATGTGCCCCAGCTCGGAAACAATCCGTACCATATCTCCGTTACTGACCGCCGCTGCCCCCGCTGTGCGTGGATGCATTTCCACCCAGGTGCTCCACATCAGGCCTGGCCAATGCCCGCACAGTTCCATCATCATCGGAACGTTGGCCGTCTCCCCATCACGCAGTTGCCCTGTTCGGAACACCACGAGCTCGTACGGATAACGAGTCTGGTCCCCCAGCGACACCGGCATCGCAAGCCTGCTGACCTCGTGCGGTACCGATTTGCCCTTACCCTCAAAGTGCAGGAATCTACGGGGCAGTACGGTGAATTTTCGTTGCGAAGAAGTGGGCCGCAAGGAATTCTCGCTGAAGGCCCACACTGTTGTGGCCTGGAACTCTTGCCAAAACCCGCTGAAGCTCTTTGGCTTCTTGACCTGTGCCGGGGACATGCCTGCACGGTAGATTCCGCCACGCTGGTCGCGAAACAGGCCACGGCTCGCTTGGCGCACGAGATCCTCAGCTTTCGTGACCTGGAACGTAACGCGTGACACCTCGCCGAGAGCGTTATTGATGCTGGCCAGGACCTCTTCAGACTGGCGACTGGAAAACAGCCGGGGAATCACTGGCTGCTGCAGCGACGCGTGAGCGCGGGGAACGATGGGCGTGTCGGTCAGCATGTCCCAGCGTTCAAGAAAGGTCGGCTCCGGCAGGACAAGGTCTGCGAGCTTAGCCGTTTCGTTCAGCTCCGTGGCGAACGCAACCACCATGCGATCGTTGGACGACAGCAGTCCACGCCTGAACGCACGCGCCAACGGAGAATCGAACGCAGGATTGGCGTCGCGGATAAACAGCAAGTCGATGGGCAGAGGCTTACTGGTAATCAAGGCGTGCGCCAGTTGCGCCGGACTGGCAATCACTGGTTGCAGAGAGGTCGCCTCGGACGACGTCTCTTTCTCCTTCCACACGTCGGCGAAGCGCGGGGCGGCGAGGGGAACCAGTCCACCACGGCCGCCGACGGCGCCGACAAGCACGTTGAGGAGATTCACCGCCCACAGCATCAGACGCCCGCTCGGATTGGCGAGTGTTCCTGGGCCTGCGAGTGCAACCCCAGGCTGATGGTCAACGAACTGGCGCGCCGCGTTCGTAATGCGTGCAGCCGGCACTCCCGTCACTTGTGAAGCGACTGCAGGGGTAATCGCAGTGAGCAAACGGAAACCCGGCTGCTCCCCAGACGACGTCAGTTCCCTCCAGTCAGTGAAGCGCTCCAGGAACTTGGGATTCTGCCAGCCGTTCCGCAAGATGACGTGAGTCATGGCGAGCGCGACAATACCCTCGGTCCCTGGCCGGGCGGGAAGCCAGAAGTCACTTTTTGCAGCCGACCCCAACGGTCGTGGGCCAACACTGATATAGATTGGGCGACCCCCCGTCGCGTCCCGGCTCCGCCCGTAGACGCCGTTCTGCCACACCGGTGAACCGTCGGTTTCTAGATGATCAAAGCGGAAGAGCACAACCACCGCAGCGCCTTCCAAGTCAGCACCCGGGGGACGCTCCCACCCGAACATCTCTCGCGCAAGTTCATGCGCTGTCGAACCGGCCGGCGTGATGTAATGCTGGGAGCCGACACCACGCATGAAACCCTGTGCGACCATACGCCCGACGCCTGGCCGATGCCCGTCCAAAAAGACAACCCTGTCGCGTGACCCCGCAGCAATGAGCGCCTGTAACCGCTCCTGGATGATCGATGCTGCCTCGGCCCATAGAATCTCCGTCCACGTTCCTTGACCACGGCGCCCGCTCCGCTTGATCGGCCGGCGCAGGCGGTCCGAACTGAACAGCGCCTGAATCCCAGCATGTCCGAGTGAGCACAGCTTGCCTCGGTTCACCAAGTGGCCGGTGTGGCCACGGATACCCACGGGGAGGCCGTCGATACGCCGGATCGCCAGGCCGCAGCCCCCGGAACAGAACCCACAAGCGGTAGCAACCCACGATTCGATTCCCGGGCCCGGAGCCACCGGTAGCTCGCCTGCATCGCTCAGTGCGAGCACACGATCTACCAGCCAGCTCGACGCGAAGGCCGAGAGCCCAGCTCCCGCGAGAAGCTGGATGAACTGTCGCCGCTGTAGCTGCATGATTCTACCGGTGGCAGTCCACACACCCCGTGCCGGCGTACGGGCTACCGCTTTCCCGATGGCACGCGATGCAACGCTGCATGCCGGGACGGCCTCTGAAACTGACGAACGGCGCACCGATCGGCACTGTCCGCGACGGCATGTCACCGTGGCACACCGCGCAGTCGATGTTGGCCACTGCGACGTGGCGGCGGTGACTGAAGAAGACATACTCAGCCACTTGCGTCACCTGCTTCCACGCCAGTGGCGTGCCATCGTCTAGCATATCGATCAGCTTTGCCTCTTCCGCTGAGTTGCTCTGCGGAGCGCTATGGCACGCCTGACAGTACAGATCTGGCGGGAAACCAGCGCGCTGTCGGCTCTCGGTGCCGGCGTGGCACTTCGTGCAATCGATCGCCAGCTTGCCAGCGTGGACCTTGTGATTGTACTGAATCGGTTGCTGGGCCAGCACCCCCTCGGCTCCGCGGGCGGGTGCTGTCAACCAGACGATAGCCGCGAGGCTCAGCGCGCTCAGTCGGGACGCCTGCTTCACGACCGCCTTCATTCGCTACACTGCGGAGCTGCTCCCTCCTCGGCTCATCCAGTTCACTGACCACCGCAGAAATGGGTGGCTACATACGTCGCCAACTCCTCGATTTCTTCCGCCGAAAGCTTCTTGGCATGCGATGGCATCTGGGGGGATTTCCCCACCGCACCACCACCCTTGCTGATGATCTTCGTCAGATAGTCGTGGGTGCGGGTCTTCATAGTCGCACAGTCGGTGAAGTTACCCGGATGCTTGTCCAGAACTGCAGCGGCAGGGCCGTTGCCGGAGCCGTTGTCCCCATGGCATTTCCGGCAGAATTTTTTGTAGTTGGCCGGCGCGGGCGCTGCCTGCCCCGCCGATGGCAGCATCGTCAGCCACCCACAAGCCACCAGGGTGACCACAAACCCCGTGCCCATCGTTCCCAGTCGGATCTTCATTGTTCACACCTCCCATGAATCAGCCGGCACAACCGACGCGGCGCTCCTCGCGCTGCGCCGCGTCTCCGGTTGGACGGCACCAATTCGATCACTTCGTGCCGGCTTGTCTCGAGCGG
>JBHHYR010000099.1:0-13452 GCA_046757585.1 Binatia bacterium
GCGGCTCACGCAAGCTGTAGGGAGCGCGGAGCACGGTGGGTGGTGGCAGATCGGCGTGCGGTTGGCCGAATACGTTCATGGCTGCGCCTCGCACAGCTGGATGTTGCGGTAGGCGTCGTACCGGGCCTGGTAGCCGGCCGGCACCAGGACTGTCGTGCTCAGCATTTCCAGCAGCGCCGGGCCCGTCACGACATTGCCTGCACGGAGCGTGTCGCCGTCGTACAGCGCCGCGTCCACCAGCCCGGCGGCGGGAAAGTAGACCGGCCGTGCGCCCTTGAGGGCATGACGGGGATCGGCCCGGTCGAGAGGCGTCGCTTCCAGTCGACCTTTGGGGGTGCGACCCTTGACCTTCACCATCTGCGTGATCAGGTCACGCCCGGCATCCTTGAAGCCTGCTCCTTCCCCGTACAGCTGCGCGTAGCGCGAATCGAAGCGCTGCACGATCTCCTGCGCCGTGGCTGCGTCGATTGGACCCGGGGGCAAGGGAATATCCACCTCGGTCAGCTGCAGGTGGTAGCGTAGGCTGGCCCACCGTTCGACCTGCACGTCCGCGGGGGCAAAGCCCTGACTCTCCAGCTCGGCGCGCGCTTGCGCTTCGAGCTGGTCGTAGGTGCGGTTCGGCGCACCGAGATCTTCGGGCGGGAACGGGCTCGACTGAGAGGCCACTGCGACACGCAATACATCCGAATTGGCAATGCCGAAGGCGGAGAGCGCGGGTGCCAGACCAGCGAGGGGCACGACGATCGAGCGGACGTTCAGCTCGGTGCCGATACCGACCGCATGCACTCCAGTGGCGCCGCCAAATAGGTAGAGATCGAAATCACGCGGGTCGTAGCCGCGCGACAATACGTGATAACGGATTGCGTCGGCCATGTGGGCATTCACAATGCGGTGGATGCCGGCAGCAGCTTCGTGCACCGAGCAACCCAGCGGCTCGGCAACGAGCCGCCCGATGGCGTCAGCAGCCGCGCCGGGGTCGAGCTGCAAGGCTCCGCCGAGAAAAAAGTCGGGGTTTACGTACCCCAGCACGACGTTGGCGTCGGTCACCGTAGGCTGCGTGCCGCCGAGACGGTAGCAGACCGGACCGGGCTGTGCTCCCGCGCTCTGCGGCCCCACTGTAATCCGGCCATCGTGCACGGCCGCGATACTGCCGCCCCCGGCGCCGATCGATTCGACGTCCACCATGGGCGCCGCCACCACATGGCGCTGGTGGCAAGAGCGCTTTCGATACTGCACCGTGCCGTCGACGATGAGGCTGATATCGAACGACGTTCCTCCCATGTCCCCCGTGATGATCTTGTCACTTCCCAGCAAGCGGCCGACAATCTGGGCGGCGAGGACGCCGCCCGTTGGTCCCGACTGCAAAACGGTGGCCGCCCGGGCCGCTGCCTCAGCGGCCGGCACGACGCCGCCGTTTCCTTGCATCAAGTAGACGGGGACGCGCAGACCCTCCCCCTCCAATGCGTTCCCCATCGCCGTCACGTAACGCTCCACCTCCGGTCGCAGGTAGCTGTTGAGCACTGTTGTGCTGGTGCGTTCGTACTCACCGATCAGGGGCAGCACGTCGCTCGATGTGGTGATGCACGCGTGCGGATACTGTGTGAGAATCAGGTCGCGGGCTCGGTCTTCGTGACGTGGGTTCACGCACGCCCAGAGAAAGACAATGCTGAGCGCTTCGCAATGCTCTTCTTGGAGGAGGAAACGGGCCGCTTGCATGACTGCAGCCTCGTCGAGCCGGACCACCTCCGCGCCGTCGCGGTCGATCCGTTCCGCAATCCCAATCACCCGCCGCTGCGGCAGCAACTCGAACGGGCGCTCGTTCTGCGTCTTGCGGTACCACGCTTCCACGGGTAAGCCCTGACAGTACGCACTACCGCGCATCAGCATCAGGGTCTCTTCGAAGCCCAGCGTGGTCAGCAGCCCGACGCGTGCGCCGCTGCGGTTGATCAGCGCGTTGGTCGCGACGGTGCATCCGTGTGCGAAGAGGCGCGTGCGCGCGAGCAGCTCCAGCACGGTGCACCGCAGCTGCGCCGCAGCACCGTCCAGGCAGCGGAACAGTCCTTCATGGAAGCGCGGTGGCGTTGACGGCGTCTTGTGCATGACGGTGCGACCGTCGTCGGTGAGCACCACGCAGTCAGTGAACGTGCCGCCGACATCCGTGCCGATGTAGTACGCCACGTCCTTGACCGTGCCTGGCGCTCGCATGGGCGTCACCTTCCTTCGTAGGCGAAGGCGCAGATCATCAACAGACGCGCCGGCTCAGTGCCGATATTTTCCCAACGATGTGCCACGGTTCCTTTCAAATGCAATGTGTCGCCTGGGCCGACGTCGTACGGCTGGCCGCGGATCACAAACCGCACCCGGCCCTCGAGACCGTACACAATCTCTTCGCCGCGGTACCTGATCGACACGCCGGCACCGCTCTTGCCGCCTGCTGCCACGGTCAGCACGAAGCCCTCCATGCGCGGATTCACCAACGGTTCTGCCACGTACTCGAAACGCAGGAGGGAGCCGCGTGCCCGGGCGACTCGGCCTGTACCGTGAGGGACAAACCGAACATCAAGCTGCTCGGCTGCATCGTCATCTACGAAGTGTGCAATGCGCCGATCGAGCGCGTCGGAGAGACGAATGCAGACGGCCAGCGACGGCACCACACGGCCTGTTTCGATCTTGTGAATCGTGCTTGCGGCTACTCCCGCCCTCTCCGCCATCTGTCGCAGGCTGAGCCTCGCACCGCGGCGTGCCAGGCGGAATCGTTCCCCCACGCGGCGCACGGACACGCGATAGTCGAGATGAGAGTCCGCCGCCTGCTTCATGTCCACTGACGTTCGCATTTCCGTACAGCGCACGCTGTTTCTGATAGTAAACGGGGCGCGGATCCGTGGATGACGGTTGTCAGCATTAGAAGTGACAACTGCGGGCAATCGTTCACTCTGACTCGCTGCCTCGTGAGGCGACGGGACGAGGTTGCGGGCAACGTGCGGTGACGACATCAATCACCCCCGACCAGGCCGTCCGGCAGCGAGGAACGGAGATGACCTTGGTCAGTTCCTTCTACAGCCATTGTCATGTTGGGGCTGCCTACCGTTCGGTAGGCTTCGCGTCGAGGTCGCGGTGCGCACGGCGCAGAGGAGGGAGATGGGCAACGTAATGCCGAGGGCGGGTCTGTCCGTCAAGGACCGGCGGAGCAATTAAAGATGAACCTGACGCGTCGGACGTTTCTTCGCGCCGCGGGTGCGGCGGCCGTGACGCTGACGATGTTGAACCTGCAGTTTGCCTGCGGCCCGAAGGAAGAGACCGCCACTGCGGGCGTCGAATCGTCGACGCCACGGCTCGAACTCCCGCCGTACCGGTCCTGGGAGGACGTCTACCGTAAGCAGTGGGCCTGGGACCGCGTGGTGAAAGGGACGCACACGCGGGTGAATTGCATTGCGGCGTGTTCGTGGAACCTTTTCGTGAAGGACGGCGTGGTGTGGCGCGAGGAGCAGAATACGGTGTACCAGCCGAGCGCGCCGAACGTGCCCGACATGAACCCGCGCGGGTGCCAGAAGGGCGGCTGCTACAGCCAACTCATGTACGAGCCGTCGCGACTCAAGTACCCGCTGCGCCGCCTGGGTGCGCGCGGATCCGGCCGCTGGCAGCGTGTGGGATGGGATCAGGCCCTGACCCAAGTTGCCGACGCCCTGCTGGACGTTGCCCTACGGGACGGCCCTGATTGCATCGTCTACGACCATGGTACCACCAACATCGACTTCGGTACCGGTACTGGGGCGGAGCTACGCTTCTTCAACTTGCTCGGTGCCACGACGATGGATTCATGGGCAGGGGTGGGTGATCTGCCCATGGGCGCCATCCAGACGTGGGGGCATTTCAATGCCGACGGCTCGTCCGACGATTGGTTCAACGCCGATTACCTGCTGATCTGGATTGCCAACCCGGTGTACACTCGCATCCCCGACGTGCACTTCCTGTGGGAGGCGCGCTACCGGGGCGCGACGGTCGTCTCCGTTGCGCCCGACTACAATGCGAGCTCGATCCATTCCGATCTGTGGCTCAACCTGCGCATGGGCACCGATGCCGCACTCGGGCTGGCGATGGCTCAGGTGATCGTGAGCGAGAAACTCTTCAAAGCTGATTACGTGCGCGAGCAGACCGACTTGCCCTTCCTCATCCGTGACGACACGGGACGCTATCTGCGCCAGAGTGACGTGCAGCGGACGGGGAAAGATGACGTTTTCTTTTTCTGGGATGAACACGCTCACCGGCTGGCCGACGCGCCCGGCAGTCAAGGGCACAAGCGGCAGACGCTGCGCCTGCGCACGGTCGTGCCAGCGTTGGAGGGGCAGTTTTCGGTCGCCTTGGCGGACGGCCGGACGGTGCAGGTGCGGCCGCTGCTCGACGTGCTCGCCCGGCATCTGCAACAGTACACGCCGGCGCGGGCCGCGGCGATCACTGGGGTCACGCCTGCTGCGATCCGCCGCGTTGCACGCGGGCTGGCGAAGGCACGGACGGCAATGATCTTCGCCTCGTGGGGTGCATGCAAGCACTACCATTCGGATCTGGCACAGCGAGCCATGTGCCTGCTCATGGCGCTCACAGGTAACCAGGGGAAGCGCGGTGGCGGCATGCGGCCGGGGGCGTGGTACAGCGTCGACGTGCTGAATAAGATTTCCAGCGAGATCCACGTCCCGTTCTACCAGCGGTGGCTGGCGGCGCTGTTTCACCCGAAGGTACGAGACGTCGAGCGATTCATGGAGCAGATCACGAACGAGCGGCCGTTCACGGCGACGCTGCCGTTCCTGTACATCCATGGTGGCATGAAAGAGGTGTGCGACCGCCCTGACTTCAACGACCCGACCTTGCCGCGCCCGGTGGCTGACTACGTGCGCGAGGCGACGGAGAAGGGGTGGCTGCGTGTGTGCCCGCCCCGTGAGCGTCCCCCGAAAGTGTACTTCTACACGGGGGTCAACCCGTTGCGGCGGTGGCCTGTGCCGCAGTTGGCGCGCCAGCACCTGTGGCCGCAGCTCGATCTGATCGTGAACATCAACTTTCGCATGTGTTCGACTGGCCTCGAGTCCGACGTTCTGCTGCCCGCCGCCGGCTACTACGAGAAGATCGGGCTCAAGTATCCGCAAAGTCTGGTTCCGTATGTCATTTTCGGCGACCAGGCTGTGCACCCCCTGGGCGAGGCAAAGTCCGAGTTCGAGATCATCGGCGTGTTGGCTCGCCGGCTGCAGGAGCGCGCCCGGGCCCGCGGTGTCAAGCCGTTCAAAGATGCCTACGGCATCGAACGGGACTATGCCAACTTCTACGAGAAGTATGTAATGGGCGGCAAGCTGGGTACGGAGGACGAAGCCGCGGCGATGGATTGGATTGTCCGGGATTCTTCGGTGACCAAGGGGTTCACCTGGAAGGATGCCCGCGAGCGCGGGGCACTACCAATTCAAGACTACGGCCACTACGGCCCACACAACGCGATCTGCAGCGACTTCACACCCGGCAACACGGTCTACCCGCAACAATGGTTCGTGGAAAAGAAGGAACCGTGGCCGACGCTCACGGGCCGGCAGCAGTTTCTCATCGACCACCCGTGGTATGTGGAAGTGGGCGAGGCGCTGCCGGTGCACAAAGAGCCACCGGCGGCCGGTGGCCGCTACCCGCTGCGTCTCACCGGCGGACACACGCGGTGGTCCGTCCACGCAATCTGGCGTGATCAACGCCACCTGCTCCGCCTGCAGCGTGGTGAACCGGTGATGTATATGCACAGCGAGGACGCGCGCCGCCGTGGCCTCAAAGATCATGAAATGGTACGCGTGTTCAACGACACCGGCACGTTCCTCATTCGCGTCAAGCTCTCGCCCGCCGTCCAGCCGGGGCAGGTGATCATTTACCACGCGTGGGAGAACTATCAGTTCCAAGACTGGATGCAGAGCCAGGTGGCCGTGCCGTCGCCGTGGAAACCGCTGCACGTCGCCGGCGGCTACGGGCACATCCACTACCGCATGTATTACGCTGCGCCCAGTCACGGGCCGCGCGGGACCACCGTCGAGGTGGAACGCGCGTAGGCGTCCAGCCGTAGGACGGAGCAGCAAGTCCGGCATTGGAAAGACGGCTGCGGTGGAGCGTGTCCACGGGCATGGAGGTGAAGCAGTGTTAGATCCTGCAAGAAGGCAATACCGTTTCCCGGCGATCTACTTCGAGGCGACACGTTTGTGCAACCTGCAGTGCCCGATGTGCATGAGCGGGAGCAACAACGCGCAGCGCGTACGTGAAAGTCGCCGGCAGGAGCTGCGCTTCGATGAGATCCGCGACCTCGTCCTGCTCCCCGCAAAGCGCCTCAGTGTCCAGGCCATTGGCTGGAGCGGGGGCGAGTTTCTGCTCCGCAAAGATGCCTTCGACCTCATGCGGCTTACCGTGGACCTCGGCTATCAGTGTAAGGTCTGTAGCAACGGCGAGCTGCTCTCGCGCGAGCGCCTCCTGGCTATCAAGGATGCCACTCGGGGCAAGGTGACCATCGCGCTCGGCCTGAACTCCATTGACCCGCAGAATGCGTGGAGTCGCAACGCCACGCCTGATCGGACCCTTGAAGTGCTCGATCTGTGCGGCGAGTTGAAGCTGGACCGGCACGTTATCATCACACTCGGCAAGCACAACACCGAAACCTTCGAACGCACGGTGCAGTATCTCGTCGAGCGGCGCATCTCGTACAACCGCTCGCCACTGGTGGCCCGGGGCTCGGGGTGCGACTACTTCAGCGAGCAGGCTTTCGACCGTGATGATTTGAAGGAGAAGTTTCACCCGGCACTGCGGCGCCATGTGAACGGCTACGTCAGCTACACACCGTTCTTCCTCTCACCAGAGCTCCACGAGCAGGTCTCGGGCGGCGCGCGCAACGGCACGGTCCCCTGCAACCCGCCTATCGGCTGCTGGGTCGGGACGTGGCTTACCCTGAACGCGGAAGGTGATGTGTCGGTGTGTCCGGTTCTCCTCGATGTCCTCAAGGCAGGCAACGTGCGCGAAAAGCCGCTGGACCGACTGGTGCGCGAGAGTGACCTGTTCGCGACGCTGCTCGATCGCACTCAGCTCAAGGGTCGCTGCGGCCGCTGCCGTTATCAGTACACGTGTGGGGGCTGCCGCGCCATGGCGTACTTCCACACCGGCGACTACATGGAAGAGGATCCCACGTGCTTCTTCGACCCGGTCGACCGCAGGACGGTGAGTGAGCACGAAGCGGAAACCAATCGATTCTTCAAGAAATATCTGATGATCGCGCGCTACGTTGGCCTCTACCGGCGCCCGCAGTCAGCATCGAACGCGCGCGCCCCGCTGGACCACACATCGCCGTGAGCGGCAGGGTCGGCGCCGAGCAATCATAGCGGAGGCTTCTCAATCCTCGGCCCCGGATGGGAGCGGGTGAGGGGATCCGACAGTACCGGAGGCACCCGCCCCTCAGCGGTGCCGCCCTGCTTGTGGTGTCTGGGTGCGCGGTTTATCGTCGCGGCGGTAATGTGCGCCGGGTTCGGTCCGGCCCGCCTCAGCAGTGGCCGAGCTGGAAATGGCAGAAGATGGGAAAAAGGAGGACAGAGCATGGGGGAGCTGGATGGCAAGGTTGCCGTCATCACCGGGGCGGCGTCCGGCAATGGACGTGGAATCGCGCTGCGCTTCGCGGAGGAGGGCGCGGACATTGTGATTGCGGACATCGATGCGGACCGTATGGCTGAAACGGCCGAGCTGGTCCGCGGACGCGGACGCAGCGCGCTGCTCCAGCGCTGCGATGTGTCGAAGAAGGCCGACATTGATCAGCTCATCAGCGCGGCCGTGTCGGATTTCGGTCACGTCGATATCGCGGTTGCCAACGCGGGGGTCGTGGAGATGGACACGGACTGCCTAAGGATGACGGAAGCACAGTGGGATCGAACCATCGGCACGAATCTCAAGGGCGTTTTCTTTACGCTGCAGGCCGCTGCAAATCAGATGATTGCGCAACGGCGGAGCGGGCGGCTCATTGCGCTGGCGAGTATCATGGCCGAGTGGGGCGCCGCAGGAACACCTGCGTACTGTGCCAGTAAGGGTGGTGTGAAGCAGCTGGTGAAGTCGTTTGCCGTTGCCTGCGGACGCTACAACATCACGTGCAATGCCATCGCGCCAGGCTTCATCGATACCGGGATGACGCAAATGATCAAAGACACGCCGATGTTGGCGGCGCAGCTGGTCGACCGGACCCCGGCGGGTCGCATCGGCGACCCCGCCGACGTCGCCCATGTTGCCGCGTTCCTGGCGAGCAACGCGTCGAGCTTCATGACCGGGACCGTTATTTCCCCCGACGGCGGCATTACCGCTGGGATGTACAGCGCCACCGCGGCGGCACTGCTCGCGCAGCAGGCCGGCACAGGCTAGACGAGGTCGCCACGGTGGCACGAGCGCGCTTGCTTCCACGGGTGCGTTCCTCTTTCAGCTGCCGGCTTCTCGCATCCCCGGGCCAGGTGCGGCGAAAACGAGCGGCCAGCTCCCGCGCCCGGTCGGTGTCGCCAGCCTCGAGGTGGTATCGGATCAGGGTGAAGAGGAGGTCGCGGTGGGTCGGGTGCGCCGGCAGGGCGGCTTCGAGAACACGGATGGCTTCGGCCTTGCGACCGGCGTCATGGAGGGCGACGGCGAGCACGAAGACGTAGCGGGGGTCGTCCGGGGCCAGCTCCGCCGCTCGGCGCAGGCTGGGAAGTGCCGCGTCAAGCTCCTTCGCGCGGATCCCGGCCAGGCCCAGGCCATGGTGCAGGACGGCGCTGTCGGGCGCGGCCCGCAGGCCGGCGAGCAGGGTCTCGAGGCTGGCCTTCTCGTTGCCCGTGCTGCGCTGGAGGTCAGCCAGATTCGCATAGGCTGGGGCGAAATCCGGCTCGAGGCGGAGCGCCTCGCGCAGGGCCTTGCGTGCCGCGTCCAGGTGGCCCTGACGCCGCTCCAGGTTCGCCAGGTTGAGCAAGGTCTCGGGGCGGTCGCGGTTGAGCTCCAGGGCAGCTCGGTACTCCGTCAGCGCTGCGCCCAGCGCTGAGCTTCCGATCTCGCCCTGGGGAAGGTCTGCGAGCACACGGGCGGCTTCGATGCGAACCGCCCGCTGGGGATCCCGGAGCAGGGGCATGAGGAGGGCCGCGCGGAGCTGCGCGGGGAGCGACTCCAGAGCGCCTACCGCGGCCATGCGCATCAAGGCGTCCGGACTCTTCAGTGCCTGCTGCAAGCTGGCGAAGCTCTGCCGCCCGCGATAGCGCGGCAGCAGGGCCAGTGCGCTGGCCCGGGCGATGGCGGGCTGGGTGGTATCCCGGGCCAGATGGTTCAGAAGGTCCGAAGCGCCGGGCCCGTCCCGCCGGCCCTGGTACAGGGCTTCGGCGAAGTGCTGGAACCCCGTGGGTTCGGTGCCGAACCATTTCCGCAGCTGGCCGCGGGCCCAGCGGGTATCCCGATCCGGGTGGCAGCCGTTGCAGGAGTTCGGAGTGCCGATCCTTTCCGACAGATCGGGACGAGGAATGCGCAGGCTGTGGTCGCGGCGCGGGTCCACCACCATGTAGGTCCTGGCGGGCATGTGGCAGGCTACACAAGCGCTGCCCCGAGATCCGGGGGCGTGATGATGGTGTTCTGGGCTCGCAAAGCGGTTCGCGAGGTGGCATTGGAGGCAGACCGCATTTCCGCCGAGCCGGAGCTTCGCGGTGTGCGGGTCGTGGCAGTCGGAGCAGGTGACGCCGGCCCGGTACATCCGGCTCTGCAGGAACGAGCCGTAGACGTAGACCTCGCCCTGGGTCTGTCCGTCCGGGTAATAGAGTCCCTCGCTCAGTAGGGCAGGACGATGGGTCTGGGTCAAGAGTTGACCTGGCTTGTACTCCTCGGAGAGGAGACTGCGGCGGGCGTGACAGCGGGCGCAGACTTCGATTTCGATGCGGCGGGGACGAGATGAGCTGCGCTTGGGCTTGCCCGTCTCAGGATCGATGGACCAATGTGCACCGTGGCCCGAGTCGAGGTGGACCACCAGGCCATCGTCCTCTTGCTCCGCTCCCTTGCGTGCCCACTGAACATGCCGTGCGCCGGAACCGTGACAGGCCTCGCAGGTGACATCGATGGCCTGCCAGGTGGTGGTATAGCGGTGGGTCATCGGGTCGTAGTGCTTCTTCACACCGGTGGAGTGGCATTCCGCGCACTGGTGATTCCACGTCTGGCGGAGGCGGGTCCAGTGCAGGGGGTGCTTGGAGTCCACCCGCTGCTCGGGATAGAGGTGAAACCAGCGCTGTCCGCCCTGCCGCCTGGGGCGGCTGTCCCAGGCGATGCCGAGGGCCTGGAGGCGACCTCCCGGGAACTCGATCAGGTACTGCTGGAGAGGCTCTACCCCGAAGGTGTAGGCGATGGCGTAATCGTGGAGCTTTCCGTCGGGGCCATCGGTGCGAACCATGAAACGCCCGTCCTTGCGGTAGAAGCGAGACTCGACACCGGCGTAGCGGAAGCGGGCGTCGTCGAAGCGCCCGAGGACGCTCTCGAGCGCGGCGACCTGCATGGCCCGGTCGTGTTGGGAGCCGTGCCAGGCGTCGAACTCGGGGCGGTGGCACTCGGCGCAGGCACGGGCGCCGAGGTAGCCATCGGAGTCCCGGGCCTGGAAGAGGGTCTGGGCCTGGAGGATCTGCGGTAGCGAGGACAGAAGGACCAGAAGGGCGCAAGCGGGGACGGTCCCTCCGAATTTATACATAGATCACTATTTTCTGATTGCGTACTTGATCAGCTTGACCAACACATAAATCACCGCGGCAAGGAACAACAGGCTGACCGCTGCGGCTTCAGCGATGCCACGCCATAGTTTCTCCCAACCGGCGTCATCTCTCTCCTGCGCGGTAAAGGCCGCCGGTTCGCGCATTACATTGTCGGCTTTGAAATCGGCGATCAACCGACGCATGTGTCGCACCACCTCGGGGTGATCGTCGATCACATTGGTGGTTTCACCCGGATCGTTGTCGAGGTCGAACAAGAGTTTGCCGTGGTGGTACAGTCCGACTTTCATCAGCGGCTCGAGAATATGGGGATAATAGCCCCGTTGTGGCAACTTGTATTTCCATTTGCCGTCGCGGACTCCGGCCAGTTTGTAGTGTTGATCCCCGATAGGTGTCCGCAGTGCGAAATAGAAATACGGCGTGACGGCCCGTTTGCCGGTACCCGTGATCACGCCTGACAGGTCCTTACCGTCGATGACACGGTCGGCGGGTAGGGGCAGGTTCAGCAGGTGCGCAAAGGTGGGGAACCAATCCATCATGGTCGCTATGTGTCGATCGACGAGTCCGGCGGGAATATGGCCCGGCCAGCGCACCAGCGCGGGAACCCGATGGCCGCCGTCGAAGGTGGTCAGCTTGCCTTCACGCAATATGCCGTTGCTGCCGCCCCAGTCGCGCATGGTTTTCCAGGCGCCGTTATCGCTGCTGAAGACGACGATGGTGTTGTCGTCGATATGCAGCTCCTTCAGCTTGTCGAGCACTTTCCCGACGGAGTCGTCGACCTCCATCACCGCATCCCCGAAAATGCCGCGCTTGGATGTGCCAACAAACTGCGGAGCAGGGTGCAGGGGAACGTGCGGTTCGGTGTGCGCGAAGTACAGGAAGAAGGGCTCGTGTTTGTTGGCATGTTCCTCGATGAACTGCAGGGCATGCGCATTGTACTGCTGGGTCAGCCGGGTCTGATCGACCTTGCCGGGAAATCGGTGGTAGTGGGTACCCGTGGATTCGTAAAGAAAGAAGTTGTAATCGTCGTTACTGGTGTTGACGCCAAAGAACTTGTCAAACCCCTGATGCCAGGGCATATAGGCTTCCGACATGCCAAGGTGCCACTTGCCGATCATGCCGGTGGCATAACCTGCCTTGCGCAGCATTTCCGCCACGGTGATTTCGTCCGGAGGCAGGCCCTCGGGGGTGTCGTAGGACAATACCGCGTTGACGCCCGTGCGTGGCGGGTAACGACCGGTGAGCAGAGCGGCGCGGGACGGGGAACAGGTGTTGGCTGCCGAATAATAGTCAGTAAAACGGATGCCCTCCCTGGCGATGCTGTCGATGTTCGGTGTGTCTATATCGGTTGCACCGTAGGATGAGAGATCGCCGTAGCCAAGGTCGTCTGCAAGAATAAAAATGATGTTGGGGCGTATGTCCGTACTCGCAAAAGTTGTTTGGGCAAAGGCTGCGCCCGCTAGACAGATCCAAAAAGTGCAGACAATTGCGCGGAATGGCGTAAGTACCTTTCGATCATGAGAAATCATTCGCGTAAGCTGCCAGTCTTACGGAGCACGAAAGTATCAGACACCCCGAGCGCGGGCCCCGAGAGGCGCGATGATGCTCTCACGACGGTCTCCGACGAGATTTCCCATCGCGAAGATGGATAACCTGGGGCCCGGGCGGCCGTCAAGCCGATGCGTGGAGGAAAAGTTGGTACGGGCGGGCGCAGCTCCGCGATGCGGGCGCTACGGCGCACGAGACAAGATCGGGCGGCGGGCCTGCTCGTAGGCTCAGTCTCGCCACTCTGCGCCTTCGTCCACACTCGGGAGAAGCCCCGGCAGCCAGTCGGGTGAGCGTGGCGACACCGGGCTCGGCGGATCGACCGGCAAACCGAGGTGCACCAGGGATGGCACCCCTACGGTGCGGGGGAGGGAACAGGTGGCGTGGGGCATGTGGGGGCGTCTTGGTGCGGCGGGTCGATTGCGTTGTCGTCGGACACGTGGCCGTCTTTGACGTGGTAGATGTGGTCGAAGCCTTCGATCATGCGGCGGTCGTGGGTCACGCAGATGACTGCGCTACCCTTGTCGTGAGCGATGTGGTGGAACAGGGCCATGACGCTTTTGCCGCGATCGGTGTCCAACGCCGCGGTCGGCTCGTCGGCCAGGATCACCTGCGGGGCGTTGGCTAGGGCACGCGCGATGGCGACGCGTTGTTGTTCGCCACCGGAGAGTTGTTCAGGCAAGCGATTGTGGCGCTCGCCGACGCCGAGGCCATCGAGCAGCTCCTGTGCGATCGCCACCGCCACACGGCCCTTGCGGCGGTTGATTTCCAGAGCGACCAGCACGTTCTCGCGCGCCGTGAGGAACGGTATCAGGTTATGTGACTGGAAGATGAATCCCAGATGCTGGCGGCGGAAGCGACGCAGGTCACGCACCTGCCAGCCGTTGTCGTAGATCTGGGTGTCGCTGATCCGGATGCGGCCGCGTGTGGGTTCGATAATGCCGGCGATACTGGCTAGCAACGTTGTCTTGCCCGAGCCGCTCGGGCCGAGGATGGCGACCAGCTCACCGCGGCGCACGCTGAGGTTCGCGTCGCATAGCGCGGTCACCGCCGTGTGGCCGCTGCCGTACACTTTCGTGAGGTGTGCGATGGTGACTACTTCCATGCCTTCACCCCGTCAGGGCCGCGGCGGCTTCAACCCGTAGCGCGCGCCGCAGTCCCATCGCGCTGGCCG
>JBHHYR010000100.1:0-13401 GCA_046757585.1 Binatia bacterium
GGGTCGCCGATTAATCCATCGGAAGTCGTATACGTTTTCCATTGCCGCGACCGCTTCGCAGACGGCATCGACGGCGCTGCCTCCGTGCAGCAACACCTGCCAGGCAGCGTCGACTGCCGCGGTGCAGCCAGCACGTCGGGCCGCGCTGAGGGCGGCGTTCTCGGCGCCGGCACCCCCATGGACGATCAGAGCCGGCCGCAGCATGTCATTGACCCTTCAACTCATCGCAGCGTTGCTGCGGGGCGGTAATGCCCCGGTCCATCAATGTGCCAGCCGCGTTCGCCTCACGAGCTGCCGGGCAACGGCCTCACGGTGGACGGGTGCGTTGCCAAGGTGCGCCTCAGCGGCAAGCGCACGCCGGTAGAACAAGTGCAGATCGTGTTCCCAGGTAAAGCCGATTCCACCGTGTGCTTGAATGGCTTCACTGCACACCGTCTTGCACATGTCACTGCAGTATGCCTTGGCCATAGCCACCGCCTGCCGGGCCTCCGGCGCGCCTTCGGTGACCGCCCACGCCGCGTAGTAGCAGAGCGACCGCGCGTTCTCCACCTGCACCATCATGTCGACACACTTGTGCTTCACCGCCTGGAAGCTACCGATCGGTTTGCCGAACTGGATCCGCTCCCGCGCGTACCGGACGGACATATCGAGAGCCCGTTGGGCCGTTCCGACCATTTCCATACTGAGGCCGGCCGTGGCGTGGTCGAGCACGCGGCACAGGACTGCCCATCCGCCGTTGATCCTGCCTAAGACGTCGCGCCGGGACACCCGGACATTGTCCAGGGCCACGCGACAGAGCCGGCGCGTCATATCGACGGTACGCAACTGCGTGACGCCTACCCCCGGCGCCTTCGCGTCGATTTCGAAGAGGGTAATGCCGTGTTCCGCATCGCGTGACTGCGTCGTTCGCGCTGCCACAATGATGCGGTCGGCAACGTGGGCATCCGGTACGAAGAGCTTCTCGCCATTCAGCGCGAAGCCCTTGTCTGCCCGCGCTGCCGCCAACGCGACGCCCTGTGCGTCAAAGCGGCCGGACTCTTCGGCGAGGGCGAGTGTGAGCATGAGATCGCCATGGACCAGGCTTGGTAGGATCCGCCGCTTCTGCGCGGCGGATCCGCCCGCAAGCACCGCCGTACTTCCAAGCAACACGGTCGCGAAGAAGGGGCCGGGGAGCAACGTCTTGCCCATTTCCTCCAACACCACGGCGAGATCCAGAAAGCTGCCGCCGGTGCCCCCGTATTCTTCCGGGACAAGGATGCCGAGCCATCCGAGCTCTGCCATCTTCGTCCATAGTTCCCTGCAGTGGCCGGTGTCGCCGGCCATCACCGTGCGTACGAACGCCGCCGGACATTCCGCATCCAGGAACCGTGCGGCGTTCTCCCGCAGCATCTCCTGTTCCTGACTGAAACCGAAGTTCAAGAAGAGCCTCCCGCTGGCGCGACGCTGGCGCGACCGACCGCGCGATCCGTTTCAAAACGATTCGGCATTGTCAAGGTCATGACCGCAGGCGGCAGGCGGCTAGGTGCGCATGCGCTCCAGGTCGCCGCGAATCATCGAGCTCTTCAGCCGGCGGCCGCGATACTCCTGGCAGCGCACCACGCGTGCCTGCACGCCGGCGCTGCGCAGGACTTCTTCCCACGCTGCGCTCTGATCATAGCCGAGGACGATGAGATCCGGCTGGGCGCGCCGCACCGACTTGATGAAGTCGTCCCGCTGCCCCACGAACGCCCGGTCGACAAGGCGCAGCGCAGCCACCAGCTGCTGGCGTTCGCGCTGCGTGTGATGCGGGGGACGAACTTTGATCCGCTGGACACTGTCGTCGCGCGCGATCACCACGGACAGACGCACACCGGGCCGGCGCAGCCGGCGGGCCATCGCCAGCCCCGCGCGCCGAGCATAGCGCAACAGGAAAAGGTGACCGTAGTGCAGGCCGTCGAACGTGCCCGCCACGAACACTTGCAGCGGCGGCCGCTGCACTGGACGGGGATGCACCGCTGAGGCTCCGGCGTTCAGCACTCAGGAGTTCTCTTAGCAGCTCGTTGAAAAACAGGGCCCCTACTACGGGCGGCTATTTTCCGCCGGCGCTGCGTTGCCGAATCCTCAACAAAATCATCGGATTTGCCTCCGGTTCGGCGCCTTGATCTGACGGAAAATCGCTCGCCCTCGCTACAGCGCCTGTTTTTCAACGGACTGCTAGCGGCCGCCGCTCATTGTTCGGAGAATCGTCCCGCGATCGCCAACCGTCCACCCTGCCCGCGTGTCGACGAAGGCGACTGCGTTGAGCGCGTCCAGGACTCCACTCTCCTGGAAGACCCACGTAGCTCCTCCATCGACGGTGCCAAGGATGATCCCGAAATCCCCAACCGCCCAGGCGGTCTGCCGGTCGACCGCGGCGACGCCGAACAACGGCACGGCATCGATGGGATCGCCCATCTGCTCCGTCCATGACGCGCCGCCGTCGGTGGTGTGCAAGATGATTTGCGTCGGGTTCGTGTCGTCCGGTGTCCCTCCGACTGCCCAACATGCCTGGTCGTCGACACAGGTGACCGCGAACAACGGCTCGGCTGTCCGACTGTCCTGCGGCACCCACGACGCGCCGCCGTCTGCAGTGTGCAGGATCGTTCCGGTGTCTCCCACCACCCAGCCCTGTTGCGTGCCGACGAAGGAGACCCCGTTGAGCCCCTGCGACACGTTGCTGGCCTGTGGGGCCCAGGTAGTACCCTGGTCCGCGGTGTGCAGGATCGTGCCCAGTTCGCCCACCACCCAGCCGGACTGGCCGTCGGCGAACGTGATGCCGAACAGCGCGACGTCCGTATTGGTGTTTTGCGCGCGCCAGTTCACGCCCCCGTCGTCGGTGTGCACCACGGTCCCAGCGCCGCCAGCCGCCCAGGCGAGCTGCGGGTCGACCGATGTCACGGCGAACAGCCCCGCCGTGGTCCCCGATCTCTGAGCCATCCAGGTATCCCCGCCGTCGAAGGTACGAGCAATCGCCCCGAAATCGCCGACCGCGTAGCCATCGGCCGGCGAGGGGAAAGCCACCCCGAATAACGCGTCTGTCGTCGCCGGGTTCTGCAACTGCCAGGTGAGTCCGTCATCCGTGTGCAGAAGTGTGCCACTGCCACCGACCACCCAGCCGGCGTCCGGCCTGACGAAGGCCACGGCGAATAGCGGATTGCCGTTGTTGCTGTCCTGCACCGTCCAGGTCTCGCCGCCGTCGGTAGTGTGCACGATCGTGCCCATCCCCGTGTCCAGGTCGAAATCGCCCACGACCCAGCCATGCTGTGCATCGGTAAAATCAACCGCAAACAGGGGATTTACCGTCCCGCTGGGCCGGACGGTCCATGTCGCGCCGGCGTCCGGTGTCCGCACGATTGTGCCGTCATCGCCGACTGCGAAACCGAGCTGCGAGCTGACGAAGAACACACCGAACAAGGACCGGCCGGTGTTGCTCATCTGCGGGGTCCAGTTGAGTCCCCCGTCGGTGGTATGGAGGATGAGGCCAAGGTCACCGACGATCCAGCCGTTCTGTGGATCGGTAAAGGCGACTCCATTCAAGTTTCGATCCGTCCCACTTACTTGCGCGCTCCAGGTGCTGCCGCCGTCAGACGTATGCCGGATGATTCCCGTCTGGCCGACGATCCAACCCCTTTGCGTGTCCACGAAGGCGAGTGCCGTCAACAGCTCACTCGTGTTGCTTGCCTGAGGCTCCCATGTCACGCCCCCGTCGCCGGTGTGCACAATGGCGCCAGCACTCGCGTCGGGGTCGAAGCCCACCGCCCAACCGTTCTGCGCATCGACGAACTTGACCGCGAACAGGTCCGAGGCGATGGCGTCGGTGGACTGGAAGTTCCACGTTGTGCCACCGTCGGTGGTGTGCAGGATGTCGCCAAACGTTCCCACGGCCCAACCGGTTTGCGCATCAACGAAGCTGACACCGAACAAGTCATCGCCGGTCGGCGACGGATTCAGCAGCGACCACGGTTCCCCTGGGCAGCCATTCAACGCGTTATTGACGGCCGTGATGATTTCGTTGATGGCGATGGCATCGTCGAAGTTTGCGTCTCCGACCGGGCAGGCCGACAGCGGCGTGCACCCTGGTTGATCACCGCACAGCGCAATGTTCACCACCGTGATGAGCTCGTTGACCGTCACGCTGCCGCTGCCGTCACAGTCTCCGACACACAGTTGCGCCCGGGCCGGGCGGGAAAAACCGCCTGCGGCGGTGTGCAACACGGCAGAGAGCACGAACGGCAAGACGAGCGACGAACACCGGCGCATAGGATTCAGCTCCGGTTACAGCGGAGCAGCGCTCTCACGGGAGGGGAACTGGCACGCACGGCGTTGTGCCTCCCTCACAGCCCCCAGGAGAAGCTCGCAACGGGTGTCACCCGGATGATCACCGAGTCGCCTTCCCTGATCGGTGCGATGCGCGCGTAGCTCTTGTACTTGCGGTAGAGGGCCCGGCGCGCGCGTTGGAACGCCACCCCTTGTTCAATGACCACACACGTCCCGGCGATCATGGCACCCGCTAGCTGCTTCCAGTTTTCACTGTAGTGGTCGAAGGCCAGGGCCGCACGCGCGTTGTGCCGGATATTGCGCACCTTGCGGGCGCCCTTCTGCGAGGCAAAGTAGATCCGGCCGTTGGCGGCTACCGTGCACACCGGCACGTTGTGGGGCGTCCCATCGCGCCCGACTGTGGCGAGCCGCGCCACCCGCTGACTTCGGATGAAGGCCAGGATCTTCCCGCTCAGCCGGTGCGCCATCTCCTCAGGCTGCTGGGGGTGGTGGGGGGGGTGGCGGCGTCGCCGTCGCCGGCTGGGGCGGGTTGTCCAGCAAGCGCCGCGTGCTGCTCTCGATGTCGAGGAAAACCCGCAGCGACTCGATCCAGACCATCACCGCGACGTATGCCACACCCGCTATCGCCAGGGTGATCAGGAACGCCACGAAGCCACCGAATCCGCCGTGGTGGCAGGAACTGATGAGGCCGCTCAGCAAGATGATCACCCCCACGGCACCGGCGATCAACTGGGCTGCATCAAGGACGAACCTGATGTACGGATACCGTTCTTCCATAGGTCACTTCCCTCTCGGCGCGATGCATCGGTTCTGTCGTCCGCTCCGCAGGCGGGCCCGCACTGGTACTGCCTCGGACCCTAACCAATTTCACGCACTCAAACAAGCCATCCGACACGCGCCGGTCGGCGGCTATGTTTTCGTTCGCCCCGCGTGCGGGTTGAGTTGCCACAGCGAGCGCAGAGCTGGGTAGGTGAGCATGAACCACAGCCCCAACGGTGCAACCACGAATGCCATGAGCCCCGTGAATACGCCGAGCGTGTCTTTGAGCGCGTTTGGCCGGTTCATGATGAACGGGTACGTCAGCACCACCGCAACGTGCACGGCGAAGTACAAGACAACGCCCAGCACCACGTTGCGCGCGATCCGCTTCACACTCTGCCGCGGCGTCGCCACCACCAACGAGACGAGCGGTACGATGCCCATCGACAGTGCCCGCAGCTGCAACAGCATCGCCAGCTCGCGGTCGCCGGCGCGGAACACCACGTTGCCCACCGCGTCCGGCCGGTCGTAATCCAACCACCACCCATTGACCGCTGGACTGCACATTTGCGCTGACGCCAGGACCGCAGTGCGGTAGTGCGTGGGAAAATCAACGGCCCACCACAGGACCAGCAGGACGGTGAAGGCCAGCAGGAACTTGCCGGCGAAACGCCGCTTGCTTAGCGCGCCCATTCCACCCAGGTGAACGTGTACAGGGTGACGAGCATGAGGAAGGCACCTTGCCAGATGTATTCATGGAAGTAGACGAAAAGCGCCGGGTAAAATTCCACGATCCGCACCAGGGTTGCGATGCGCAGCACATTGACGAACGATAAGATGGCGACCCCTACCAGGATGCCCGCCGCCTTGACCCGCCACTTTGCCGGATAGGCTGCGATGAAACTGATGAGGACGAAGAGGACAAACACCCCCGTGCATTCATGGTTGATGTCGAGCCGCAGCCCGCTGACCGCGATGACGTTTCCGCTCACCACCGCGGCACTACCGGCCTGCTGCGCCATCCAGGTGGCCGCGCCGGCGATGGCCGTCTCGGCGACGTGCAAGTGGTTCTGCAGCGCCGTGACGACGCTGAGCACACTGAAGCCCAGCAAGAACAGGAAGAACAGGCCCGTGAAGCGAAGCAGCGGCCACCGCATACCATCTCACCATAGAACATCGCCCCGCGTCGATAAAGGCGGCGGGGATGCAGGGAACCGAGACTACCCGCTCACGGCTGGGCGCCCAGCAAGGCCGGCGCGCCGACGGATTGAAACTGTTCCTCGTAGAGGCGGCGGTAAATGCTGCTGCGCGCCAGGAGCTCAGGATGGGCGCCGACTTCGCGGATCATCCCGGCTTCGATCACCACGATCCGATCAGCGTTCATGACGCTCGGCAAGCGGTGCGCAATGATGAACGTGGTGCGGCCGCGTAGCAGACGACGCACCGCGGCATGAATGAGATTCTCCGACTCCGAATCGACCGCCGCCGTCGCTTCGTCGAAAATCAGGATCGGCGGATTTTTCAAGAACGTGCGGGCGATGGCGACCCGCTGCCGCTGGCCGCCGGACAGGCGCATCCCACGCTCGCCTACCAGGGTCAGGTAGCCCTCAGGCAGCTCGCAGATGAACGCGTGCGCGTTGGCGGCCCGTGTGGCCGCCAAGATCTCGGCTTCCGTCGCGTCGGGTTTCCCGTACAGCAGGTTCTCCTGCAGGGTCCCGCTGAACAGAATGGGGTCCTGTGGGACGATGCCGATCTGCGCGCGCAAGGAAGCGAGGGTCGCGGACCGCACGTCGATTCCATCGACGTGTACGCTCCCCTCGGTGACATCGTAGAAGCGCGGGATGAGCGACACGAGTGTGGACTTGCCGGCGCCGCTGCGTCCCACGATGGCCACCGTTTCCCCGGGCTGGACGTCCAGATCGATGTCACGCAGCACGGCGTGCCCGTTGCGCCGCGTCGCGTAGGAAAAGCTGACGTGTCGAAACGTCACGCGGCCGGCTACCCGCTCAAGCCCGCGCGCCGCACGCATCTCCCGTACTTCGGGCCGTATGTCGAAGAACTCGAAGATGCGATCCATGGCCGCGAGGGAGTTGCTGACGACGACGCTGAGCTCACTGAAACGCTGCAGCGGCAGGTACAAGCTGCCGAGGTAGGCGTACACCGCGATCATTGTGCCCACGCTTAACGTGCCGTGCAGAATCATGCCGCTAGCCACCCACACCACCACCAGGGGCGCCATGCTGGTGAGTAACGTCGTGCCAGCCTGACTCGCCGACGACAGGGCAACGTTGCGCAGCGTGAGGTCCAACAACGTTTGGCTGCTGCGATAGAACCGCCGTGCTTCGTGTTCTTCGCGACCGAAGGCCTTGACAACGGCGGCGGCCGCGATCTTCTCCTGGAGATCACCCGAAAAGTCTTCCTTCATTTCCTGTACCGACTGGCTCGCTGCCCGGATGCGGGGACTGAAGTAGCGGATCAGCACCACGTAGAACGGAATGACGGCCAGTGCCACCCACGCCAAGCGCCGCTCAAGAACGAACAGGATCCAGACCACGAAGCCGAGCGCGACGCTGTCCATCCAAACGTTGGTGAGTGCCGATCCCACGAAGTTCTGTGCCAGCTGAATATCGCTGACGAAGCGGCCGACGATGGCGCCCGAACGACGCGCATCGAAGAAGGAATGCGACATCCCCTGGATGTGCTGATACAGGGCGTAGCGCAGGTCGAATATGAGCCGATGGCGTGCCTGCCCGGCCCAGTAGCTGCGATAGAAGCTGCCGACCCCCACAAGGAGATACAGGGTAAGCACCGACAGCCCGACCACCGTCAGGCGGCCGGTGTTGCCCGCGCCCAACCACGGCGCCGCGTGCAGGACCGTGGTGCACCAGCGCTCTAGGACGTGGTTGGTGGCTTCAGTGACCGCGTGCGGGTCGCGCTCCAGCACCACGTCCGTGAGATATTTCAGCGCTAGCGGGAAGACGAGCGGAACACCAAACTTCAAGACACCCGCTGCCGCCGCACCGGCGATGTACCACTTGTGCGGCGCAACGTAACCAAGGAAGCGCAGCACCGAGGCTCGGGAAGTCACCGCGCGGCTCCCATGGCTGCCCCGTGCAGGTTCAACCCCGGCCATCGCTGCTGTGCATAGCAAGGAACAACCGGCAGGGACAGGGCACCGCACTGGAGAATCCGACGCTGCGTTGAAAATGACGCCGCTGCCGTGGTAACTGTATCATCGGGTGGAGAGCGATGAACAAGTGCATGCAGGCAAGTGGGAGCACCGGCCTCGGAGCGGTGCTGCTGTTCATGTTGGTGCTCGTGAGCCTGCCAGCAGCCGTACTGGCCACTTCGTGCAGGGGATCGACCCGTGTGCAACTCCGCTGGTCCGCTCGTACCCACACGTCCATCGTCTCATTCTCCGCGACCCAGTGTGACCGCCCACCCGCCTGCACCCCTACCCGGACGCTCCCGACGGGCGTCTTGGTGACGGCCGCTCCCGTCGTTGTCCACATCACGGACGCCAATGGGCAGACGCTTTCCGTTGTCGTTGATCCCGCCGATCCCGCTTGCGGCAAACGCTGCCGTCAACTCAACCGTGGCGGCTGCCCGCGGGGCGTGGATACGTACCGGATCGGGGGCAGCTTCTTGCGCTACACGTTTGGTGCGCAGGGGCAGACAAGCGTCGTCGGCAGCAAACTCCGGGTTCCTGGCGCACAGCCACCGACGTTTACGGCGCCGGTTACCGTGACCGTCCGGGATGCCAACGGATATTCGATCGAGGCTGCAGCGAAGCGGTGCCGGGTGCGACAGTCGGCCAGCGGCACGGCGGTCACCTGCTCGTAAGTCATCTACGGCTGGCCTCGGCGGCGCCAGCAACCTTGCCACAGGAGGCACACGGCGCCGGCAACGACGAGCCAGCCGAACACGTCGCCGAACCGGGTATAGAACGTCATCAGCCTGAGTCGAGGTACCGTGCCGGTGACGACTTCCGGACGGAACAGCCCCCCCTCGGCGACAATGCGGCCAGTCGCGTCAATGATACTGGTGACACCGGAATTCGAGCCCCGCAGTAAGTAGCGGCGATTCTCGACCGCGCGCCACAGCGCCAGCGCTAGATGCTGGTCGGGGGCCGCTGTGTTGCCGTACCAGGCATCGTTGAGAATGTTGAGCAGCACTTCGGCGCCAGCCTGCACCGCGTGCCGAGACATATCCGCCAGAAGATCTTCGTAACAGATGAGGGGGCCAACGATCACCTTGTTCGGAATGTTGAACAGTGTGACCCCCGTGCCCGCCGTAAAGCCTCCGGTCTCCGGGCTCAGGGATCTGATGGCCGGAAGGTACGAAGCGAACGGCAGATACTCGCCAAACGGCATCAGAATATGCTTGTCGTAGCGACCGAGCACGACGCCCCCGGGACCGACGAGAAAGGCGCTGTTGAACTCGTCGGCACGCCCGGGCCCTCGCATCTGAAACGCCAGGCCGCCAAAAATGAGCCAGGTACGCAGCCCATCGAACGGCAGATCCCGCCCTTCCAGCCTGCTGGCGTCCGCTCGCACCCACCGCTGCGAGACCGTCTCCGGCCAGACGATGACGTCGACGTCAGGCTGCAACCCTTCCGAGAGCAGTTGATACTTGTTGAGGTTCACGTCGACGTAGCGGATGTCACCCTTGGCCTTGATCCCCACGTTACCCTGGACGAGCGCAACGCGGATCCGTGGCGCGGCTTGTATTGCGCGCTCGACCGCAGGCAACCGCACCGTCCCGTAGAGCACAACCAGCAGCGCTGCCCCGGCGGCTGCAACAAGCGGTACCCAGCGGCGCGGCCGGCTGATCCATGCCGTCGCCGCAGCGGAGAACCACACGATGACGAAGCTCAAGCCGAACGGGCCGGTCACGTCGCCGATCTGCAAGAGCACTGGCGCGTGGAACTGGCAGTTCGCCATGCGCCAGGGGAACAGGCTTGGAAAGAGAAACTCGAGCGTTACCCACAGGAGCGGCGCGGCGAGTGCCAGAGGCCCGGGCCCGGTCAGTCGCCAGGCCAGCGCGAAGAGCACGAACTCGGTTGCCGCGTAGAGCGACAGACAGGCGTAGAATAGCAGCGACAGCGGATAGCCGAATCCGCCGAAGACGTGGATGGTATAGACGAGCCAGTAGAAGGCGGGCAGGTTGGTCGCCAGTCCCGCAACCAGGCCGACACGCGCGGCCGCGCGTGCGGTGGGTGCCTGCTGCAGCGACCACAGCAGGGGGACGAAAGCCACCCAAGCAAGCGGAAAGAGCTGGAACCACAGGAAGCACGACGCGATCAGCGTGCCGCCGACCGCCGCCCCCGCGTAAGCCAGCCGGAGTCGGGTTCCCGCCTGCGCTTCAACCGCGGCTGTGCTCCGCACCGTCACTGCCGCGGGTGTCGATGCCATCTTCGCGCCTTGCGCCGCCACATGCGGAGAGGACGGATCCTGCCGGGCCGTTCATGCCGCTCTGACCGCCTGACGCCCGGCGGCGCCGTACTAACGTACCTTCAGATTGCTGGCCTGCGGGCCCTTCTCTCCTCGGGTGACCTGGAACTCCACTTCGTCGCCTTCGCGCAGGTCCTCGAAGATCACCTTGGGGGCCAAGCGAGAGCGATGGAAGAAGACATCGTCGCTTCCGTCGTCAGGGACAACGAAGCCGAAGCCTTTGTCCCTGACGATCTTCTTGATGGTTCCAAACATGACTCACTCCTCCTCTTCTCTGCGTACGAATGGTTGAACCCGGCGTCAGACCAGGCGGGGCCCCACGGAGCTCAGGTGTGGCGGGCGCGCGCGCGCGCCGGGCGGTGCTGCCGGTGGCCGCGGTCGGACGCTGCCGCACGGTGGCGCGGCCGGTGGTCGCGGCCGTCGTGGCGTGGCGGGACCGTCGGCACCAACAGGTCGTCGGCCGGGACTTCGTGTGGAATCTTGAACCCGGCGAACCGCTCGATGCCCTCCAGTGACTCCACGTACTCCTCGCACGCGAAGCTGATGGCCTTGCCCGAGGCACCGGCACGGGCAGTGCGCCCGACGCGGTGGACGTAATTTTCCGGATCTTGGGGCAGGTCGTAGTTGATGACGTGGCTGACGCCCGCGATGTGCAAGCCCCGCGAGGCGACGTCCGTGGCAACCAGGACGGGCAACATGCCCGCCTTGAATTCACGGACCAGGCGCAGCCGCGCTCGCTGATCCAGATCACCAGTGATGGCTCGTGCCGGGTACCCATTCTCGCTCAGTCGCCGCGCGAGCCGTTCGCCCGCCCGCTTGGTATTCACGAAGATCAACGTGCGCGGCGGCTGCTCGCGCCGAAACAGGCCCAAGAGGAGGGGAAGCTTCTCGTCGCGCCCGACGTGGTAGAGCAGGTGCTCGACGTTCGCAGCGGTTACCTGCTCGGGGCTCGCTGCCACCCGCACCGGGTCGTTCATGTGTTCGTAGGCCAGCTCCATAACCGCGTACGACAGCGTCGCCGAAAATAGCATCGACTGCCGGGCGTGATACGGCGGCAGGCGGCGTAGGAGAAAACGCAGGTCGGCGATGAAACCCATGTCGAACAACCGGTCTGCCTCGTCGATGACCAGCGCTTCGACTTTGCGCAAGCTGTAGACACGCTGCTTGCAGTAGTCGATCAGTCTGCCAGGGGTGCCGATCAGCAGGTCACAGCCTCGCCGCAACAGCTCGCGCTGCTTGCGATAGTCGGTGCCGCCGTAGATAGCCTGCATGGACAAGTCAGTAAACCGGCCGAGCTCCTGGGCGTCGTGGAGGATCTGCACGACCAGCTCACGCGTCGGGGCGATCACCAGGGCACGCGGCGCGGTCTGCGAGGACCGTGCAGGACCGTGCCGCAGCAGTTTCGTGAAGATGGTGATGAGGAACGCCGCAGTCTTGCCGGTGCCGGTCGGTGCCTGGCCCGCAACGTCCTTCCCGGCAAGGCCCAGCGGCAGGACCTGCTCCTGGATCGGCGTACATGCCGTGAACCCGACGGCATCGATGCCTTGCTGCACTGCAGGGAGCAGGGGAAGGGACCGAAAGGCCACAGAGGTTTCAGGGCATGCCGGCGGCGGGTCAGCGAGATGCAAGAGGTGACTCACTAGCATAATAGTCTAGCGCGGCCTGGTGTGAGGAACAAGCCACGCCAGCCCGCCGGCAGCTGCTCTTAGCGAATGTGGCGCATCACGCCGAGCATTTCGTCCGCACCCACGTAGCCAACGAGCCGGCGCACCTCGGTGCCCGTGCTGTCGATGAAGATCACCGTCGGCACACCGTGCACGTCGTAACGGTCGACGAGCGCCGTGGTGGCGTCGTCGTCCCGTGTAATGTCTGCCTTGAACATGTCGAAGCGTTCCGACTCGAGCCGAACCTCGGGGTCCGCGTAGGTGGTGCGCTCCATCTCGTGGCACGGAATGCACCAGTCGGCGACGAAATCGATGATCGCCGGCCGTTCAGCCTGTCGCGTGGCTTGCAGACGTGCCGCATCAAGAGGCTGCCAGCGAATGGCGCTTTCGGCAGGCTGCGGCAGTGCGGCCCACACCGCGACCACCACCGCGAGAATCCCCACGCCCCGCTTGATGGGCCGAAAGTAGCGTAAGCCACGACCCGAGCGGTCGATGAAGCCGAGGTAGATACCCCCGATGCCGATCAGTGCCGGCAGCAGCAACCACCCCACGCTCTTTGGCAACAACGGCGCGATGAAATACGCTGCCAGCGCAAGCAGCATCACCCCGAACAGGCGCTCCACCCACACCAGCCACTCCCCCGACCGCGGCAAGCCCTTGATGGATCCTGCCACCATGGCCAGCGCCAGGTACGGCAACCCCATGCCGAGGCCCAGGGCGAAGAACAACTCGAAGCCCAGCCAGCCGTTCTGCTGGCTGCCGACAAACAGCAGCAAGCCCAGCACCACCGGCCCGACGCAGGGGGCTGCGACCACGCCCATTGTCAACCCCATGAAGAACGCGCCGAACGCCCCCTGGGTCGAGCCGCTCACCCGACGCATCAACGAGGCCGGTGGCTGCAACTGATACAGTCCGAACGAGCTCAACGCCAGGGCGACCAGCACCGCGGCGATGAAGCCGAGCACGGCGGGTTTCTGCAGCGCCGCGCCGAACATCCCACCCGATAGCGCCGCCGCAACCCCCACGATCGAGAAGCTCAGTGTGATTCCCAATACATAAATTCCGGCCAGGGCAGCTATCCTCACGCTGCGGTGGCGACCTTGCGTGCCAAAGTACGCAACCGTGACGGAAATCAGCGGGTAGACACAGGGAGTCAGGTTCAGACCCAGTCCGAGCAGGGTGACCAGGAGCAGGGTGACCAGGAGGCCGCGCTGAGCGATCCAGGCACC
>JBHHYR010000101.1:0-13399 GCA_046757585.1 Binatia bacterium
GCGAGGGAGTCCGGGTTGCTGTCACGGTTGCAGTCGGCGTCCGCGTTGGCGTGTGGGTTGGCGTGGTCGTCACGGTTGGTGTTGCGGTCGCAGTCGGGGACAACGTCGCCGTGGCCGTGCGGGTGCGGGTACGGGTCGGGGTGCCGGTTGGCGTCGTGGTCCGGGTTGGCGTGCGGGTCGGGGTGTTCGTCACCGTGGGCGTGCGGGTGACCGTCGGCGACAGCGTTGCCGTGGAGGTGCGGGTGCGGGTCGGCGTCGGCGTTGGCGTCGGGGTGCGTGTGGGAGTGTCGGTCGCCGTCGGCGATGGCCCCTCCGTTGGGGTATCCGTCACCGTGCGGGTTGGTGTGCGGGTTGAGGTGGCAGTTGGCGTGGGCGTGCGGGTACGGGTCGCCGTGCGCGAGGGCGTGGGTGTGCGGGTCCTCGTCGGCGGAGTCGTGGGGCGTGGTGTCCGGGTGGGGATGCGCGTGCGTGTCAAAGTCGGCGTCACCGTAAACGTCCGCGTGGGACCCGGCGGGTGCGTACGTGTCGGCGTGCGCGTGATACCGGGTGTGGCGCTGGCGGTCACCGCCTGCGTCGCGGTGGCTATGGCGACGGTCGGCGTGGGAGCTGCCACGGAGCGTGTGGGTGTGGGCATCAAGCTCTGCAGCGCCTGCACCACGGCGGAAAGGTCAGCGGCGCTCAGCCGTCCGTCCGCGTTCACGTCAGCCTGCGCACATGTGCTTCCGTTGAACACGGCGTGAACCGTCGCTGCGAGGTCGGCGTCGTTGACGAGGCCGTCGCAGTTGGCGTCACCTATCGCTGCGTCAGCTGGCAACGCTATGAGCCAGACCGAGCAGAGTATCGCCAGCGCCGCACCAACTTGCCTCACTACACCGCCGGTTTTTGGACGCTGAGAGTCTGGCTCACACTCACGCAACATCACACGGGTTAGAGCCAGCCTTATGCGCTCCATCCTGTTGTTTTGCAAATGAAGAATGGACCGCGGGCCGGCGGTGCAGCGACCGCTGATGCGGCGCGCCCGCAGCACCGACCCCGCAAGTCTAGTAAGTTCCGCCCAGCTTCCTGTGGTCCCAGCTGCTGATGCGCTCGGGGGTCACTTTGATCACAACGCGCTTGCGGGCTTGCGCCTTCAGGGCGTCTTCAACTCCCGGTGGCATGGCACCGACCATCTTCTGGTGCACGCGAGCCAGTACACCGACGCAGGTATCCGTGTCGCGGATCACCTCGGCGCGCCCGCGGATCAACACACCCGTGAGCGTGTCATACGTGTCACCCGCTTCAGCTAGCAGCGCGACCTTGGAGTTTCGTTTGATATTCAAGGCCTTCTGGGATCTGGCATATGTGGTCATCAGGCAACAGTCGCCGTCCATCACGTACCACATCGCAACCGAGTGCGGATACCCGCGCCGGTCCAGGCTGGAAAGAACGATCGTCTTGGTGTGCTCGAGAAATTTCCGGCGTTCCTCCCGCGTGAGCTGAATTGCCTTGCGTCGTGACATCATCATCTCCGCTTGTCTATTCGCGCGCGGCGCGGTGCGAAACACCGAGCACCCACGAGCACACGGGGTAGGACAAACGCGGCATGGCACAGCATCCCTAGTGCAAGCGCGGGGGGGAGTCAAAAATCGGCGCGTTGACTTCACCCGGAGTGTCTTCTATCGGGGCACCGTATGGCCCAAGGTGGGGGTGCGCTCGAAGGCGTGCGTGTGCTCGACCTCGCCGAGGCACCGGGCGCCTACTGCGGGAAGCTTCTAGCCGACATGGGAGCGGACGTGGTCAAGGTCGAGCCACCGGGTGGAGCGGTCATGCGGCACATCGGGCCGTTCCATGACGGCATACGCGATCGCGATCGCTCCCTCTTCTTCTGGCACTACAACACCAACAAGCGCAGCGTGACGCTTGATCTCGATCTGCCTTCCGATCGGGAGCGCTTTCTCCAGCTCACGACGACCGCCGACCTGCTGATTGAAACCGGCGCCCCCGGCCACCTCGCTGCGCTCGGTCTGGACTACGCGACGCTGGCGGCACGTAACCCGCGCCTAACCTTGCTCTCGATTACCCCGTTCGGACAGACGGGTCCGCACTGTCACTACCGCGGTTCCGACTTGATCGCGCAAGCGGTGGGCGGCATGGTTTACGTCAACGGCTTTCCCGATGGGGCGCCGTTACAGGGCCTGGGACTGCAGGCCTACCACAGTGCGTCGACCTACGCGGCCATTGCCGCGATGCTTGCGCTCCTGGCACGTGACCGCACCGGTCGCGGCCAGTTCATCGATGTGAGTGTGCAGGAATGCGTGGCGGCCTGCGTGGAACATGCAAGCAGTTTCTTTCACCAGAACGGCACGGTCGCGGAGCGCCAGGGCAGCCTGCACTGGACCCGTTATGTGCGCGTAGGCCGGTGCAAGGACGGCTACGCCATGCACTGCACGTTGGCGGATTGGACGTCGCTGATTGAATGGGTGAAAGGGGACGGCAAGGCCCGGGATCTGACCGAACCTGACTGGGAGGATTTCGGGTACCGCCGCGACCACTGCGAGCACCTGTTCGATGTTCTCGATCAGTGGGCACAGGAGTACACCGTTGCCGACCTGGTAGACGGCGCGCAGTTGCGGCGCATTCCCTATGCCGCGGTCCTGCCGCCCGAATCACTGCTGCAGAACCCCCAGCTCGTGGAGCGTGACTTCTTTGTTCCTGTTGCGCACGAGGATGTCGGGCAGACGCTGAGGTATCCGGGTGCACCATATGTGTTTGGCACAACGCCCTGGCGTATCCGGCGCCGGCCGCCGCGAGTCGGCGAACACAACGCCGAGGTGTTTGCCGAGTTGCACAAATCGAACGCCAAGCAGACCGCGGGATCGACGACGCGGGCGGCGGACATGCCGCGCTC
This sequence comes from Binatia bacterium, assembly GCA_046757585.1. GTDB lineage: Bacteria > Desulfobacterota > Binatia > HRBIN30 > HRBIN30 > JBHHYR01. The sequence goes on from JBHHYR010000101.1 coordinate 2,888, forward strand.
CTTCGAGGGGACCGGCCGCCCCCTCGAGGGGGTGCGCATCGTCGACTTCACCTGGGTCGTCGCTGGTCCCGTCGCGACACGCATTCTGGCCGATCACGGCGCCGAGGTGATCAAGATCGAGCGGCGGGACGTCCTCGACCTAGGCAGCCGCCGCAGTGGACTCACAGGGAACATCAATCGCGGCAAGCAGAGCATCGTGCTCAACATGAGCACGCCTAGAGGCATCGCGCTTGCGAAGCAGCTAGTCGCGGCTGCTGATGTGGTCATGGACAACTTCAGCGCACGGGTCATGCGCCACTGGGGACTGGACTATCCGAACCTGCAGCGTATCAAACCCAACATCATTGCCATCAGCATGTCCGGGTTCGGGCACACGGGGCCACACAAAGACTTCGTCAGCTATGGCCCCACCTTGCAGGCTTTGTCAGGGTATACTCTGCTGATGCGCCAGCCGGGTTGCGAACCGGCCGGGTGGGGGTTTTCGTACTCCGACATGGCCGCAGGAAGCAGCGGCGCTCTCGCCGTCCTAATCGCCCTATGGCATCGGCGCCGAACAGGAGAGGGTCAATACATTGACCTGTCGCAGTTCGAGAACCTCGTCGCGCTCCTCGGTCCCGGTCTCCTCGACATCCTCGTCAATCACGGCACGTGGCAGCCAAGTGGCAACAGTTCCCAGGAGATGCCCGCTGCACCTCACGGCGTGTACCGCTGTACGGACCAGCCTAGTCGTAGCGCGGTACGTGAGCGTTGGTGTGCCATCGCAGTGTTTGGCGAGGACGACTGGAAGCGGTTCTGTGAGGCGCTCGGTACGCCGCCGTGGACGCGCGAGGAGCGGTTCGCGACGACTGCAGCCCGGCTTGCAAACCAGTCGGCCCTGGATGCGCAGGTGACCTCGTGGACGGCTGATCGTACCGCCGAGGAGGTCGTGGCACGACTCCGGGGGGCCGGCGTGGCGGCCGGTGTGGTCGCCGACGCCGAGGACCTATGCCGGCGTGACTCCCACTTGCAGGCCCGGCAGTACTGGGCGCGCGTGGTGACGCCCGAGGGCGAGACGGCAGAGTACGACGGGGTGCCGTTCCGGATGTCCGGCACTCCCGGTTGGGTCTGCGCGCCGGGGCCCCTGCTGGGGGAGCATACTGACGCAGTGCTGCAGCGCATCCTGGGCATGTCCCCCGCTGCCATCGCCGAGTTGCGTGCCGGTAACGTTGTGAGCTAGACAGGGTGGGGTTCGCTATGCCGCGCGACTTCAAGGCGATCCTGTGTCCCACGGATTTCTCCCCGGAATCGTATCAGGCGCTCGAATACGGCGTCCGGTTTGCGCGAATCTCGCAAGGAACTATCCTGATTGCACATATCCTGCACAATCCGGCTAGCCAGGAGTTTCAGCCCGACGGATACGTGCTGAGTTTCGACCAGGCAAAGGTCCGCGCTCAATCCGCGCTCGAAGATGTGCGAGCCAACCGCGTCGGTGCTGACACGAAGTGTGAGCTGCTGGTAGATATCGGCGACCCCTATGACCGGCTGATGGCGGTTGCGAAGGAACGCCAGGTCGACCTCATCGTCACCTCGACGCACGGCCGCACCGGCCTGAAGCATCTGGTCTTGGGCAGCGTGGCAGAGAAGCTTATTCGACACGCTCCGTGTCCCGTCTTCGTCGTGCGGCGCGCCGCAGGCTGACTCGGGCATCAACCTCTTCATGGTGCACCCGGCAGACTTCGGCACCAAAGAGCACGATCGTCCACGCGACGTACACCCAGGCGAGCAGTATCGGCAGTTGCCACAGCGCACCGTAAAAGGCGCTGTAGCGCACGAGTTTAATGACGAAGGTCACGTAGGCCCATTGCGCCACTTGCCACAACGAGCCGGCAACAACCGCGCCGACGACCGCAGAGCGTACCCGAACCGGCCGGTTGGGTAGCACCGTGTACAGCATCGTGAAGCTGAGCCAGAGCAGCGTATACGGCACCAGCCGCAGCACGAACAACACGACGTCGCCGAGATACAGGTGCTCGAAAAAGGCCCAGGTCGCGGTCCCGTGCCGGAGAAACGTCGTACCGGCCAACGCGAGCAGCACCATCGCAGGGACGGCTCCAGCGACGCCGACGAACGCCCGCACCTTGCGCAGCACGGGCCGGCCGGGGATGCCTCCCCAGATCGAATTGAGGCACAGCTCAGCGTTTCCCAGGATAGCGAAGACGGCGAGGACCGCCCCGATCACACTGAGCACTCCGACTGCTCGGACGTTCGTCTGATCGATGAAACGGACGATGTGGATCGAGACCTCGGGGGAGCCGGCGCCAATCGTTCTGACGATGAGCGGCGTCAGGCCCCGATGCAGCCCCAACCCCTTGATGAGGGCGAACAAGGCGACCAACAGCGGCACAAGGCCAATGAGCGTATAGTACGCGAGGGCGGCCGCCCATTGCACCCCACGATCGCGCACAAAACTTATGGCGGCGACGGGCACGAGCAACAGCAGGCCGACGGCGTTGGCGAGGACTTCCCCCCTCCTGACTCGGCGCGTTGGTGCAGCCGTATGGGCCGTGTTCATGCCGCGTTTACCAGGAACCAAGGCGGGCACCGCGGAACCAGCGGTCTCTGGGCACCGTGCCACGACACCACTGCATCACGAAGATTTCGAGCAGTGTTCCCGGCTCCCCCTGTGACGACTTGAGCCGGAGGTCAAGGTTCGACAAGTGCACGAGCGCCTCGCGCAACAGGCGCCTGTCGGTATGGGAGGCGTCCTGGAAACGACGGTACAGGACGAACGGATGGGCCTTGCCGAAGGCTTTCACCGTCTCCGGGTCCAGGTGGGGTAGAATGCGAGTCTGAAACGTGGCGAACGGCAACCGGGGACCCCACTTTCCCTGCAGCGTTTCGTCCAGACACTCGCGGGCGAGCAACAGCATCCGCAGCTCGCGAGCGATCATGGCGAGCAGGCGCAGCGGCGGCTCACCTTGTTCGATGAGTCCCCGCAGCAGCGGCAAGGCGCGTTCAACGTGACGCGCTGCCAGGGCACTGGTGAAGTCGAAGATCCACGACTCCGCCATGTCTCGAACGACCTGCCGGACATCATCTTCGGTAATGGTTGTACGCTCGCCCACATACAGGCATAGTTTTTCCAGCTCGGCAGTCAGCAACGCCGTCTCGGTACCCGCGCGCCGTAGGATCAGCTCGCGCGCACCGCCGGCGAGTTGCTTCGCGAACCCATTCACGACAGTACGGACCACGTCATCCACGGTATCGCGGCTCAGCATGCCGCTGCGTTCGCGGGCAGGGTTCAGGCTCACCACTGCGCCGACCTCGCGCAGGCGCTTGAAGAGCCGCTTGCGGGCGTCCACCGCCGCGGCGGTCAGCAGCAACACGGCGTGCGGCGGCGGGCCCGACTCGAGCCATTCCAGCAAGACACCACTATCGTTGCGGTACGCAGCGACCGCGAGGTCGCGTGCCCCGCACGCCGCGTGCACAGCATCCAGCTGTGCCAGCTGCTCCCCGGGGAGTTCCCTGCCGAACACCTCACGCACGCGTGTTGCGGCCAGCGTCGCCCACCGCGTCCGGGCGAACTGTGCCTGCGACCAACCCGCGAGGGCAGCCAGCCTGACGAGCTTCTCCGCGGCGTCGCGGGTGCGGCCCTGGTTCCACGCCGTCAACAAGGCGCGGGTTAGCTCGGGCCGCTTTTCATCGGAAGGAAGGAGCTGGCTGTCACGGAGCCAGACGATCTTGGTCCCGGGAAAGAAGCCGGGCGTGCGCAGGCTGTTGATCACTGTGGCGATCGGCGTGGTTCGACCATCATAGCTCTCAAGATTGAAGGCGCGGTGCGCCGGAGACACCAGGGCGTCGATCAAGGCGTGCGCCGCGCTACCCGTCTCAAACGACTCACCAATGAACAGATAGACGGGTTTGCATCGGCCGGCCGCCGCCTCACGCACCAGCGAAGCCACCTCGCCGCGCGCCGCCGCCGAAGACTGCGCCATGCCGCCAACCTATAGCGCGCAGCGCCCGGGAAGTCATGCGCGACCCTGGCAACGAAGACTGTCGGGGCGGGCAAGTTGACAAGCGCGGAGCCCACGGATACGGGTTAGGCAATGCAGCAAGCTTCGGTAGCTCCGGTGTGCCTGGAAGGCGGCGCGTGGATGCAGGGCCACGTGTTGGAACGGCCTGGGGAGATCTCATTTCGCGAGCTGCCCCGACCCGCGGCCGGTCCAGATGATATCGTCGTACGTGTGCGCGCTGCCCTGACCTGTGGCACCGACGTCAAGGCTTTCCAACGTGGGCATCCGAAGTTTCCGATGCCGACCCCGTTTGGCCACGAGTTTTCGGGAGAAATCGCCGAGATCGGTGCGCGGGTGCGCGGCTTTCGGGAGGGCGATGCGGTCCTGGCCGTCCCCACGGCGCCGTGCGGGCGATGTTACTACTGCGAACGCGCACAGGAGAACCTCTGCGAAACGGTGATGGAAACGATGGTGCTCGGTGCGTACGCAGAGTACATCAGGTTGCCGGCGCGGATCGTCAACATCAACGTCTACCCGAAGCCGCGCAGACTACCGTTTCCCGTTGGCGCGCTGCTCGAGCCGCTGGCCTGTGTGCTGCATGGTCTGGAATCCGTTTCCCTGCGCCCCGACGATCGAGTGGTTCTGCTCGGTGCTGGCGCCATCAGCTCGCTCCACTTGCTTGCCCTGCGTGCCATGGGCCTACAACGGATCGTCGTCGTCGGGCGCCGGCCGAACCGGGCGTCTTTCGCCGCCCAGCTTGGCGCAGATGCAACCTTTACGGACGGTCTGGCAAGCGCCCGGGAACGGGTGCTGACGCACACACGGGGACGCGGCGCGGACATCGTAATTGAATGCACTGGGCAGCTCGACGTCTGGGAAGCCGCGCCGGCGCTTGCCCGGCGAGGGGGCCAAGTGGTGTTGTTCGGCGGCTGCCCTGCCGGGACGCAGGTGCGCATCGACACGCAGCGGTACCATTACGAGCAGCTTCGCATCATCAGCCCCTTTCACCACACGCCGCGCGCGGTGCGCCGGGCGTATGACCTGCTGACCAGCGACGAGTTCGAGGGGCAGGCCCTGATTAGCGGTACGTACCCGTTGAAGGATCTCTCGAAGGCGCTGAACGAGCACCACAGGGGCGCAGGAATCAAGTTCGCCCTCGTTCCCTGAGGTGATGAAGGTCGCACGTCTTTACGATTACCTGGACGTTCGCATCGAAGAAGACCCGATTCCGCGGCCGAGCCGGCGGGAAGCGCTCGTGCGGTTACGCGCCTGCGGGATCTGCTCGGGCGACGTGGTGCCGTGGTACATTCGCAAGAAGGCGCCGCTGGTCTTCGGCCATGAGCCGGTTGGAGAGATCGTCGAACTGGGAGCCGAGGTGGAGCATCTGAAGACGGGAGCCCGCGTCTTCGTCCACCACCACGCCCCCTGCCTCACCTGCCGGGCCTGCCGGCGTGGCGAGTTCGTGCAATGCCCAACGTGGCGCGCATCGAAGATCGTTCCCGGCGGCATGGCGGAATACTTCCTCGTCCCAGAGACAAACCTGTTCGCCGATACCCTCGCCTTACCGCACGCAGTCAGTGACGAAGATGGCACCCTGGTCGAACCGACCGCGTGTGTCGTCAAATCGTTGACTCGCGCCGGGCACGTGGCTGGTGCCTCCGTACTGATCATCGGCTTGGGCGTCATGGGCCAGCTGCACGTCATTCTGGCCAAGCATCTCGGCGCACGGCTGGTGATCGGCGCAGATCTCCTGCCCGTGCGCTGTGCCCGCACGCGAGACCTCGCTGCAGACGTGGTCATTGATGCGTCCGCCGGCAATCTGCTGCCCCGCGTCTTAGACGTCACAGACGGCGCGGGAGCCGAGATCGTGATCGTCGGACCCGCGACTGTCGAGGCGCTGGAGGCCGGACTTGCCTGCGTTGCAAAAGGCGGCAGCATCGTCCAGTTCATGGGAACGCCTCCCGAGGCGCATCTGCGGCTGCCGACGCATGACGTCTACTTTCGCGAGATCCGTCTGATTCCGAGTTATTCCTGTGGGCCCATCGAGACACGAACAGCCCTGGGGTACATCGCGGCGGGCATCGTGTCAGCACATCAGGTTGTCACGCACCGCTTCCCGCTCGAAGCCGCGGGCGACGCATACCGCGTTGCGGCCGAGGACGCCAGCGCCGTGAAGACGGTCGTGACGGCGCCGTAACGTGTGAGCTCACACGACAGAAAAAAAGGGGCAATCCCGCGGATCGCCCCTCGTATGCCGTGTCGAACCCAACCCTACTACTTCATCATATGCTTTTGGAAAATGGCTTCAGCCTTTTGTGCAGCCGCCTCGGCCCGCTGCGCAGCCTCCGACGCACTTCTGGCAGCTGCTTCCGCCTTGTTCGCCGCCGCTTCAGACTTGCTTGCCGCCGCTTCGATCCTCGCCGCCATGGCCTGTTCGGCCGGCGACGGCTCGTTCTTGGCGCAACCGGCCGTCAGACTGACGAACAACCCCATGCTGACGACAGCTGCGGCAACCTGTGTTTTCTTCCCGAACCGCATCGTCTCACCTCCTTCTCATCACGCTCACCACGTGGCGTCCCCTCGATGACGTTGACCAGTTTCATGACACAAAAACCCGGATGCCGCAAGGCCCAGGGTGTTACCCCAAATGGCAAAACAGCAATTCGTCAAGGACAGTCCCCCGGCCGTGGCACGCACTGGAACTCCAAGGCAACGTAGCACCTCAGAATCCGACCTTGACGCTGCCTGCTGGTACCTTTCCGGGCGGGGTGCTTCGAAAGCCCAGAAGCGGTTGCGTATTGGTTGCAATATCCGGCGACATGCGCTGCACCAATGAGGCAGTGGGCGCAGCGAGGATCAGGCGCGCCGGGGCCCTCGTTTTCCTCTGCGGCACACCTCGTCCCGGAACGTCCTCCGCGGCCAGCAAGCGGCCGTTCACGGCGGGGTGCTGCACATCCAACCCGTCGCGGCCACCCGTGCCCACAATCTCCAGGCCGCTCAAGTATCGTCGGAACCGAGCGTCGTTCAGATGCTCCGCCCCAGTGGGAAAGCGTCCTCGTTCGACTCGAGTAAAGGCGCGCGGGCCAACACGCACCGCGCCGCCCAGTACCGCCAACTTGCCGACCACTTCGACTGTGCCGTCCACACCGACGATGTCAGTGAATCCTGCCGTACTGTCATGAAGCACGACGAACTCCGTACCGCCCACGCGTGCAATCGCCGTTGGTGTCTCCACCTCGTAGCGCGCGCGCGGGTGCCGGTAATACTCGCTCACCCAGCAGCGAATCTTCCCCTTCGCGACCCGGAGCAGCGATGCAAACCGGTGCGAGGCTGGATCGAAAACCTGCGTATCGACTGTCAGGACCGTCGCCGGAGCGAGGTCAAGCACGGAATCGTCGCGAAAGACGATCTTGGCCTGATCATTGGGCCCAGTGCGCAGCCGGTCTCCGGGGAACACCGGCACCCCGATGCTCGCGTTCTGCCAGATTCGCGCCCGCCGCACTTGCAGTGTTCCCACCACCGCTGCAACCGTCCCGGCTTCCGACTGCGCTTGTGCGGGCGTCGAACCGAGCAGCGCTGCGACCAGGATCCACAAGATCAGTCTCCGTGAAACCCACATCATCGTATCTCTCATAACGTCATGCGCACGAGTGCTGAGACGATATTGCGATCGTAATCAAACGCGGAAATGTTCGAGTTATTGATGACCCCGAAGTAGCTCAGACTGACGGAGAGGTGTCGGGTGAGTTCCCGCGTCAACGCAAGGCCGAACTGGTGCTCATTGTCGTGGCGGCGGAATTGGAAGTTGGCCCGGCTGTTGAGGAACTGGTAGTCCTCCAAGCGGCCCGTGTAGCTGAACTCGGCGCGCACCAGGGAGAGCACGGGCAGGGCGAGGCCGATGTCCACCTGATGTCCATTATTTTCGAAGTCCCTGGCCCCGAGCCCGCTGGCGAAGGTGTCTTCTGAATCGAACTGATACCCAACGCTGAGCACGCGATCGGGACTGCCAAGCGTCAGATATTGGCGCACACCGAGTGCATGGTCCGCTGCGTCGCGCGCCGGATCGAACGGTCGACGAAAAAAATCGCGTACACGAAAGGTGTAATAGACCTGCGTGGCGGCGTTTCGCCCTTCGGTCAGGGCAACCCACGGAGTAGCGAGCCCCTCCTGGAAGAAAGACTGGTAATTGAGGGCGTAGAAATCGTACGTTGCAGCCACGCCGTAGCTCACACGGGCTGGTCTCGACGCCGCTTCGAGCCGGACCCGGTGCCCTTGCAGGTCAAATTCGTTGAGTCGGAAATGGATACTCTGAGAGAAGTCGTATTCGGCCCGCAGGGATCCGAAGTCGGTGTCGAGTAGCCGGTAGTCACCCCCCAGCGCAATCACGGACCGGCCATCGGACTGCCGGCTGATGCCCTCCGCCGCCTTCACCTCGGAGTCGGACGGCGCAATGACGACGTTGTCGTCGTATTCGAACCCCAGCTCCCCGTACAGCGACCACCGCTTCCTGCGCTCGCGCCGGAGTGCAGACGGGGGCTGGCGAGCTTCGACACCGGCCAGGTAACGCGCCGCTGTTCTACCGAGTTGTGATTCCGGCTGCTCGCGGGCGGCACGACTGAGCTCGGCCCGTGCCGCAGCGGTTTTCCCCTGCCGCATCAACGCCAGGCCCGCGTAGTACTGCGCCGCGGGCCGAAGGGCAGGATCCGCTTTCGCCTCATTCAAGTATGCTCCGGCGGCAGTATCATCGCCCAAGCGGTACAGAGTAAGGCCGAGAAAAAAGGCGGCGGTAAAACGATCGCCGCCCTGCTGGCGGGCTCGTTCCAGCCACGCCTTCGCACCCCTGTATTGTCCGGCATCAAAATTCAAGATCCCGAGATCCAGCGCGGCGTGCGGCAGCGCAGGGTCGAGCTTCAGTGCGCGCGTGAGATCCCGGATCGCCGCTGCTCGTGCTCCACGCCGCGCCTGCGTCAGCCCCCGATAGTACAAGGCACCGGCATCGGTCCCGTCCGCTTGGACCGCCTGATCGAACAGGCGGTAAGCCCGCTCCCACTGCCCCGTGTTGAACGAAACGAGCCCGCGAGCATACAGCGCCTGCGACCGGACATTCGCCTCCGCGGGGGTCGCCAGCTGCACGACGCCGCTCAACGCCATCGCGCACAATCCCACCAATGTCGTTCGACCGGCCAAACGCCGTGCTCGCCGATTCACGCCTTCGTTGCCCCTTGCTGCAGCTCACATGCTCGCGGGTCAGTCAGCCTGCCTCGCGACAACTGCCCCGCCGGCATTCGGCGCAATGAACCGACCGAAGCCAGCTGGATGTTCTCCCACGTTGACGCTGGTCACCGTATGATCGGCCGCGTTGATCACCGAAACCGTCCCCCCGTTGTAGTTGGTCACGTACACCCGTGTGCCGGTCGGATCGACCGCCACTCCGAAGGGGTTGTTTTCCACCGGAATTGACGTCACGCTGTTATCCGACGTTTCGATCACCGACACGCTGTTACCCGAGAAGTCAGCGACGTACACCCGCGTGCCCGCGGGATCCACAGCAAGGCCAAGGGGGTGGCTGCCAACCGGCACCGACGCCACCGCCCGCGTCGCGAGGTCAACCACCGACACCGTGTCGCTGCCAGAATTCGCCACGTACAGCAACGTTCCCGCCGGGTTTACCGCCACGCCAAACGGGGCGGCGCCGACAGTGACGGTACTCACAGCGTTGGTGAGCGTATCGACGACCGAAACCGTATTGCCACCGCTGTCGCTCACGAACAGTTGGCTCCCCTGCGGGTCGATCGCGATGCCAACAGGCGCTCCGCCCAGCGTGAGCGTTGTCACCGCACCGGTGGCTGTAGCGATCACCGAGACGGTGCCACTGCCCTGGTTGGCGACATAAACCGTCGTGCCCGAGGGGTCGACCGCAACACCCCCAACGCCCCTGGGCAAGCTTCCAAGCGTCACCGTATCCACCACAGCATTGGTAGCGGTATCGATCACCGATACGGTACGATCGATGACGTTCGTCACGTACACCCGCGTCCCGGTGGCATTCGCGGCCACCCCGAACGGTAACCTGCCAACAGGGATGGTGGCTGCGAGCGCATTGGTCCGGACATCAATCACGGAGACCGTGCCGCTCCCGGCGTTTGTGACGTAGGCGAGGCCAACGCCAGTCAACGTTGCCGCCGGCGTGGGCGTACCAGTCGGCGTCGCCGCTGCCGAGCCCGGCGTGGCGGTCTCGGTGAACACCGCGGTCGCGCTCCCCGTCGGTACCGCGGTTGCCGTCGAGGTCGGGTTCGCTGCCGGCGTAGGAGTCAGCGCTACGGCAGTGGGCATCTCCGTTGGCGTCGCTGACGCAACGGCCGTTTGCGTTGGTCCCGGAGTATCAGTCTCGAACGGTGTCGCGCTGGACGCCACAGTGGCCGTGGCGCTCACGGTGAGCGTCGGAGTGGCCGTGGCCGTCGCGCTGGGCGTCGCAGTCGCGGTGGCAGTGGCCGTGTTCGTCACCGCCGGCGTCGCCGTA
>JBHHYR010000102.1:0-13363 GCA_046757585.1 Binatia bacterium
AGGACGACGATGCCCACGTTGCGACGCAGCCTGTGTGCGGACCCGCCGACCGCCGGACTTCTGTTTTGCCACGCTGCAGGAACGCCCGGCGAGAGCGACCAGGCAGCGGCAATCCAGGTGAGCGTGAGAACGACAAGCAGGCCGTATCCCCGCTGGCCGGCGGCCAGGCTGACCGTCAGGTAGGCCGCACCAGCGGCGGCTGCTAGGGCGATGACTACCGCATTCCGATGCCTGGAACCCATCAAGTCCAGAATCGTGTGGGCTTGCCAGAGAACAGCCCGCCTGTACGCAACGTACCCATTGCCGCGGACCTATATACAAAAGGGCAACAAGGCGCCAAGTGAGTCGTAATGGATCGGTGACAATCTTGTCTTCAGTGCGCGTGCGACGCTAGGGTGCGTGTCATGTTGCCGGCTGCCGCGGTGCATGACCTGGCTCTGAGGATACCCCCGCACGTGGCCACCGCTGCGGTGCTCATGGCGGCGGCGATGCTGACACTGGTGGTCGGCCTGCTGCGGGGCAGGAAGGGATTTCTTCCCCGCCTTCCAGGTGTGCTGTTCGTTCTTGTGGGGGCCGCCGTGTTCTGGCCGCTCTCCGTGCGCCAGCTGCAGCCCTGGCGCCGCTGGGCGTGGATCGCCGCTGCAGTCGCCCTCATGGTGCACGTGGCCATCGACTACCGCCAGCGGGCTGAGCCTCGTGGCCTCAGGCCGGGCTCGGTCCGTGCATCTCGCGTCTACTTGGCTGCCGCGCTGCTGCTCAGTGCGGCGCTTCTTCTCTACCACCTGGGTACGTACTCGGGGCCCCTGCTGATCTGGGAGGCACCGGTGGTGGGAGGTTTCCCGGAGGTGGGAGGTTTCGCGCATGTCTTCAAAGCCGGGCAGAGTATCGCCAGTTACACGGCACAACGCTTTCTGTGGGACGATGGCGTCCTCAGCGCAGGCCAGACCAGCCTCTTCTACGGCGCGCCAACCTACGCACTCTTCCACGTGGCTGGGTTTTCTGCGTGGACGTTGCGGTTCGCGGCAGTGGTGGCGACGCTGCTGAGCATTGCGGTCATCTACGCCCTTGGCCGCCGGTTCTTCGGCCCCGTCGTGGCTGGCGGGGCGGCCCTGACGTTTGGACTCAATTGCTGCGTCCTGTTCTACGGCCGCTACGGCAGTTCGCCGGCAGGAACCATCTTGGCGGGGCTGCTCGCGCTCTGGGCCACGTGGCTGTTTCTGGATGACGATCGGTCCGCATGGTGGAGAGGGGGAGTCTGTGCGCTCGCGCTCTACATCGCTACCCTGCAGTATTCGCCGGCGCGGATTGTGGTAGTCGTCCTGCTTGGGTTCATTCCCTTTGTGCTAGCGGTTCAGTGGCGACGACTGTGGTGGCAGCGTGCCGTCGGTTGCGTGGTGATCATCGCGCTGGTGGCCGGTGTCTGGACGCTGCAGCGCTCATACGGGCGGCAGGGAAGCTTCCTTGCCGCGCGCGGTGAGCAGTACTTCGACTTCGTCAACCATCCCTCGTACATCAAGGACTTGTTCGGTAAAGACCTGCTTAGGCGCGAGATCGGTCCAGGTGGTTTCACCTTGGCTGACAAGATCGAGTTGTTGTACCGAGTCGTCGAGGTGACGTTCCCGCAGTACGCGGGGTTGATGAGCCCGGTCATCCAGACCAAGCCGCTGAGTGATGACGGCTTGATTGGCGCCCTGCCGCAGCTCTACTACGCCCCGCTGGCCCTGTTCATCCTGTGGGGGTTTGTCCACTCACTCGTGCGCTGGCGCGCCTGGCCGCACGCCTGCCTGCTCTTGTGGTTGGTCGGTGCCACGATTCCGCTGTTGCTGACCAACCGCGTCGATACGCATCGCAGCGTCATGTTCGTCATCCCCCTGGCCCTGTGGGCAGCCCTGGGGGTCTGGGAAGCCGCACGGGCGATGGCGCAGGCCAAGGTTCCCCGCCCTGTGCAGCACTTGGTGGCAGGGGCGTTGGCACTCACCGTCGTGTACAGCGACGCGGATCTCCTTCACAGACCGCCGGTACTGTCACTCACTGCAGCGCGGACCATCGTGGACGAGGTCGCCACCGTTCCTGGCCGCGTCCTCGTCGGGGCGACGCTGGACCATCGAGAAGTCGGATGGATATTGTTGCATCTGCTGGAACGCACACGGCGCGACCCACGTCGTTCAGCCACCTTGCTCGCGAATGCTCTCGTCCACAATCTGCAGGGCGCCACGGCTGCGCCGAACGAGTTCAGCCTGCGGCAGCTACAGCGACTGGTCCGCACCGCGACGGTCATTCTGGTGCCGGCGGCACGCTTTCGCGCGGTCGCGGCGATCTTACAACGGCGCGGGCTACGCGTTGCCGAACGCGGAACCGCGCGGTTCCGGATGTTCCGCGTGGACGGTGGTGCGGCGGTGACGGGTGTCCCGAACCAAGACATCAAGCCGCTGCCCACGATCGTGATTCCGCCAACCCCGACACCTATTCCCCTGGCTCCAGGGCCTCGGATTTCATTGACGACCCTGACACCGCTCGAAGTCACGTTCGGCTTCGCACCGCCGAAGATTGATCGTACCTGGAGCGGTGCGCCCATTGTCATGGGCGGTGTGCGCTACGCGCGCGGGCTCGGCACCCACGCGTGGTGCCGGATGACCTATGCCGTGCCTCCCAACGCTACGGCGTTCCAGGCAATCATCGGGCTGTCGGACGATATTCGTCGTTGTGAGGTCGCTGCGGTGACGTTTGAAGTGCGAGATGAGAACGACCGGCTGCTCTCCGACAGCGGCTTGGTCGATGTCACCACGCCGCCCAGGCCGATCCACGCGGACGTGCAAGGGACGAAGGCCATCACTCTCGTGGTGACGGAAGGCGGTAATGGTCGCGACTGCGACCATGCGAACTGGGCCCAGCCGGCGTTCCTGCTCGCGTCCGCTACGGGCGAAAGCTCGGTCTCCGCGCCGGCATCCGGTGCTCCTCGCGCGCGTCCTCCAAGGTAGCGACACACTCCACGTGTTCGGTCTGCGGCAAGAGGTCGAACGGCTGCAGGTGCGCCGGCCGGTACCCCTGAGCAGCAAACCAGTCGAGATCGCGAGCGAGCGTTCCGGGGTCGCAGGAGATGTAGACAATCCGTTTCGGCGCAGCGCGAACGATCGCCGTCCGTGCAGACGTATCAACCCCTTTGCGGGGTGGGTTGAGGGTCATCACGTCGAGCCGCCCCAGACCCTGAGCGATCGCCGGAAGTGCTGCGGCCACAGTACCGCAGTAGAAGCGAACGTTGTGGAAACCGTTGAGGCGGATATTCTCCTTGGCATCCGCAATGGCGATGGCTGATGCCTCGATGCCGGCCACGTGCTTGGCTGTCGTCGCCAGGTAGAAGGTCAACCCACCAACGCCGCAGTATAAGTCGATGGCACGGCCCGTTGCATCTAGAGCAGCTTGCTGCAGCGCATGCGCGTAAAGCTTGCGTGCCACAGCGACATTCGCTTGGAGAAAGGCGCCGGCACGGGTCTTCAGCTTGACGAACCCGATCCGTTCGATGAGCGCCGTCTCGTGCGTGAGCGGCACGAACGCCGGACCGAAGATCGCGTTGCCAGGTTTGGGGTTGATGTTCTGCACGATGCTGCGCACGCCACGCACACGGAGTAGAGATCGGACGATGTTGCGTGCGTGCGGCAGCAGGCGGTCCCGTGTGACGAGGATGACCTGGACCGTCTTCGTCCAGTGGCTGCCGCGGATGATGACGTAGCGCAGTATCCCCGCACGCGAGCGCTCATCGTAGGTTGGAATATCGTACCGCTCTACTACCCGCGCCACTGCCTCGATTGCCTGCATGACCAGCGGGTGATGCACCGGACACTGGCGGATATCGACGACCTGATGCGAGCCGGGCCGATAGATGCCGAGTAGCAACCCGCGCCGCGTGCGGCGCACCACCAACTTTGCTTGATTGCGATACCCGAACGCCCGTGGCGAGCCGATCACCGGGGGAACATCGAGCCTCGCCAGAGCGGGGAAGCTGCCCAACGCCTCGATGACCTGCCGGCGCTTGGCTGCCAACTGTGTCCCGTAGGGCCGTCCAATCAGCGCGCAGCCAGCACAGTTGGGAAAATGCCGGCAGGGCAGGGAGCTGTCGCTTGGGGCAGGAGGCGCCGCCGCGGTGGTCATTCCTGACGCCGAAATTCGCCGCTGCGGCCGCCACGCTTCTCCATGAGCCGGATGTCACTGATGACCATGCCGCGATCGATCGCCTTGCACATGTCGTAGATCGTCAGTGCTGCCGCACTCACCGCGGCCAGGGCTTCCATTTCGACGCCGGTGCGCCCCGTCACCTTGACCCGCGCCTCGACTTGCAACGTGCCGGAGCCGAGCACTGTGAACTCGATCCCAGCGACCTGGATCGGCAGCGGGTGGCAGAGGGGAATCAGCTCCGGCGTGCGTTTGGCGGCCATGATGCCGGCGACGCGCGCGACAGCAAGAACTTCGCCTTTGGCGATCCGACCGCTGCGAATCAGGCGCAGTGTCTGTGGTTGCATGTGCACCACGCCGCGTGCCACCGCGTCACGCGCACTGATCGGCTTGGCGCTCACGTCGACCATGCGTGCCCGCCCACGTGTATCGACGTGCGACAAACGCGGGCGCGGAGCATGCTTGCGGGAACGTGCTTGCCTCACTATAAGTCCCCCTGTCTATGAGTCATCATACGATCATCATCGTCGGTTCCGGTCCCGCAGGGCTGACGGCTGCGCTCTACGCGGGACGCGCCGAGCTGGCCCCGATCGTGATCGAGGGCTCCCAACCCGGTGGACAGCTTACTATCACGACTGAGGTGGAAAACTACCCCGGCTTCCCCGACGGGCTCTTGGGGCCGGACATGATGGAGCTGTTCAAGAAGCAGGCCGAACGCTTCGGCGCCAAGTGTGTATTTGATGATGTCACCGAAGTCGAGCTGAGCCGGCGGCCGTTTACCTTGCAAGTGGGCAGGGATGCATACACGTGCGACGCGCTCATCATTGCCACCGGCGCCTCCGCCAAACTGCTCGGCCTCGAGTCCGAAAAGCTCCTCATGGGCCACGGCGTCTCCGCCTGTGCTACCTGCGACGGCTTCTTCTTCAAGGACAAGGAGCTCGTGGTGGTTGGCGGGGGGGACACGGCGATGGAGGAGGCGACGTTTCTGACCAAGTTTGCAACCAAGGTAACCGTCGTGCACCGACGTCATGAGCTACGGGCATCGAAAATCATGCAGGAGCGCGCGTTCGAGCATCCGAAGATCGACTTCATCTGGGACTCGGTGGTGGTTGAGATACATGGCACGCCAGACAAGGGTGGGGTGACCGGTGTCCGACTGAAGAATGTCAAGACCGGGGAGAGCAGCGACTTCAAGTGTGATGGGGTGTTCATGGCGATCGGGCATCAGCCCAATACCCAACTCTTCCAGGGCCAGATCCAGATGGATGCCAATGGCTATATCCTCACCAGGGACCGATCCACGTACACGAGCGTGCCAGGCGTGTTTGCCTGCGGCGACGTGCAGGACCACGTGTACCGCCAGGCCGTCACAGCTGCCGGTTCCGGCTGCATGGCTGCGATCGACGCCGAGCGCTGGCTCGCCACCCAGCACCGATAGCGAAGACTGGCCGCAGCGCAGCAGCGGCCGCGCGATTAGTGCCGGAAGAACGCAAAGAGGATGCCAAGCAGGGCGCCGACCTGCCCGACCCAAAAGATGAACATCCAACGGAGCAGATCAGCCTTGGTTTCAGACAACTTCACGTCGAGCTTAGATACTTCCTCCGTGATGCGGTGGTCGAGCTTGGCCACTTCTTCAGTCAGCCTGCGCTCGAACCGTTCCCCGACGAACTCGATGGTGTCGGCCTTGTAGCCGTTGCCGGCTTGGTTGATCAGCGATACCAGCGCGTCTGACGCCTCGTTACCAAGCTTCTCTCGCAATGGCCTGGGTACCGTGATCAACGCCATGGTGGGGATTATCGTTGCGACCCGCCTGACTTGTCAACGATCTGGATCTGCGGCGGCTTGCCGTACGCCCAAGCCTAGGTGGTTTGACGGTTTCTGGCCATTGTGGGATAATGTACTATTTTCGGGGCCAGGGAGGAAAACGGACGATGTTCAAGGTTGGCGAAAGGGTCGTCTACCCGGCTCACGGGGTTGGCGTCATCCAGAGCGTTCAGACGAAGGTCATATCGGGGACCGAAAAGACGTTTTATATGCTTCGGATCCTGGAAAACGACATGACCATCATGATTCCCACGGACAATGTTGCCTCAGTGGGACTGCGGCGGATCATCGGGAAGGACATGGTGGGCAAGGTGTACAAGATCTTGCGCCAGCGCCGCGTGGAGATTGACCAGCAGACCTGGAATCGCCGGTACCGGGAGTACACGGAGAAGATCAAGACCGGTTCGGTCCTCGAGATTGCCACGGTACTCCGGGACCTCTTTGTTCTCAAGGGGGATAAGGAGCTGTCGTTTGGCGAGCGCAAAATGCTCGACACCGCTCGGAACTTGCTTGTCAAGGAGCTGTCCATCGCTCGGGCTCATTCGGAGGAGAAGATCATGGCTGAGCTGAGCGACATTTTCGCTCACTAGTCCAAGCGGGCCGCTGCCATGCGGAGCGCCGGCCCGCGCAGGACCGGCGGTTCGGTCAGGAGTGCGTACTACCGCCATCGTGGTGGGTGCCGGCCGCGGCACCCGGATGCGCACCGCCACTGCTAAGGCGTTCCTTACGCTCGGTGGGGTGCCCATTGCGGTCCATTCCCTGCGGGCTCTCTCCCGGGTGCGCGAAATCCACTCGATCGTGTGCGTCATCAGTGCCGACCGGCAGGCGCAAGGTGCCGAGATGTTGCAGCACTACGGGCCCTGGCAACCTCCCGTCCAGCTGGCGTGCGGGGGTCTGGAGCGACAGGATTCGGTGGCTGCGGGCTTGGCGCAAGTGGGTGGAGGCTCCGACCTGGTGCTGGTGCACGACGCCGCCCGCCCCTTTGTATCGGTCGATGCCGTCAGGGCGTGCATACAGACCGCTGCTGCTGCTGGCGCTGCCATCCTTGCCGTGCCAGCGTGTGATACCCTGAAGCTGGTTGACGCCGGCGTGACAGTGGTCAACACGATTGACAGGCGAAAGGTCTGGCTCGCACAGACACCCCAGGTGTTCCGCGTCGGCTTGCTACGCCGCGCCTACGAGCAGGCGCAGCGGGATGGGTACGTGGGCACCGACGACGCCGCGTTGGTTGAGCGCATCCACACCCCAGTGCGGATCGTGCCCGGCACGCCGACGAACCGGAAGATCACGACACCCGCCGACCTCCGATGGGCCGAATGGTATCTGGAGACGCAGGGGGTTCCGGGCTCGTGCTAGCTGAATGAGAGGCAACGTCGTTCGCTGCCGCTAGAGCTTCGTTCAAGCTACCGCTGCGAAAACCCTGTAGATCGACGGTGACGTAGGTGAAGCCCAGTCCCTGCAGCTCACGGAGAAGTACGCGGCGCACTTCAGGCTGCACGATGCGTGGTAGCAGGTCCGCAGGCACTTCGATACGTGCCACGTTGTTATGGTAGCGGACGCGACAGGTGCTGAACCCCAGTCTGCGTAGCACACGTTCACTGCCGGCGACGCGGCGCAACCCTTCGGGCGTGATGGCGGTACCGTATGGAAAGCGGGAAGACAGGCAGGGGCTCGATGGCTTGTCCCAAGTGGGTAGCCCAAAAGCCTGACTGAGTTCTCGTATTTCCTGCTTGGTGAGCTGGGCTTCCATCAGCGGGTGCCGCACCTGGCGTTCCGTCGCGGCGCGTAGCCCCGGCCGATAGTCGCCCATGTCGTCGAGGTTCGCCCCATCAACCACGTGCGTGATGCCGAGCTTGGCCGCCTCGGCCAGGCAGATCCTGTATAGGTTGTCTTTGCAGAAATAACAGCGGTTCGTTGGATTGGCTGCGTACCCCGGGATGTCCAGCTCGTTGGCATCAATGACGATGTGCCGCACCCCAAGCTCGCCTGCTACCCGTACCGCCAGCGCGTAGTCCTCGTCGACCGCGGTTGGGGACCGAGTCGTCAGCGCGACCGCGCCGTCCCTGAGTTCCTCGGCGGCGACCCGCAGGAGGAAGGTGGAGTCGACCCCACCCGAGAAGGCCACCAGCACCCGGCTCATCTCTCCCAAGATGGTACGCAAGTACTCGAGCTTCATGGACATTCGAGTTATGTTCAAATCCCTTCGGCTTGGAACACCTCTGTGCTGAGATAGCGCTCCCCTGCGTCGCAGAAGATCGTCACCACCGTCCTCCCCGCGCCTAAGGCGCGCGCGACCTGCACTGCCGCGTAGGTGTTCGCCCCTGACGAAATGCCAAGCAGGATGCCTTCCTCCGACGCCAGCCGCCGGGTGCAGTCCGCCGCGTCGTCATCGGTGACACGAATCACGGCGTCGTACACGGAGGTATCCAGAATCTCCGGGATGAACCCGGCGCCGATACCTTGGATCTTATGAAATCCTGGTTCATCCCCGGAAAGCACGGCCGACGCCGCTGGCTCTACGGCGTAAATCTTCACCCCGGGCCTTTTGTTTCGCAGCACCTGGCCGACTCCAGTGATGGTGCCTCCCGTGCCGACTCCCGCGACGAGGGCATCAATGCAATCGAATTGGCTCAGGATCTCCTGCGCAGTGGTCTGGCGATGGATCTCCGGGTTCGCCGGATTGCTGAACTGCTGTGGCATGAAGTAGTCCGGGTGCTCCAAGAGGAGCTCCTCCGCTTTTCGGATGGCGCCGTGCATGCCCTTGGTATCTTCGGTCAGCACCAAGGTCGCTCCGTACGCGGTCAGCAGGCTCCGGCGCTCTTCGCTCATGGTATCCGGCATGGTCAACACGAGCTTGTATCCCTTGATCGCCGCAACTAGGGCAAGACCGATGCCGGTGTTGCCACTGGTCGGCTCGATGATTGTATCGCCCGGATGCAGGCGGCCGTCGCGTTCGGCCGCTTCGATCATGCTCAGACAGATCCGGTCCTTGACGCTGCCACCCGGATTCCACGACTCTAGTTTTCCCCAAACATCTGCGGCGTGTGGGCCAGGAATCCGGTTCAACTTCACAACCGGAGTGTGGCCAATGAGGTCGAGGCAGGTCTTGGCAACGGCAGGCAGCATCGGAGCTTGCGGTGGTGCGTGAATGTCTGCAAAATATCGACCGGGTCATCGCAAGTCAATTCGTCCCGTCCTGTCTGCATGCAGCGACCACCTGACAGTGCGCTCGTGCTGTTCCCTGGAGCGCTTGGTGATTTTATCTGCTTCTTGCCGACACTCGTCGGGTTGCGCCAGCGGCATCGCGGTGCTCTGCTACTTGTCGCCAGACCTTCGCTCCTGGCGCTCCTTCGCAGTCCCGATGTCACAACTACGTCGATAGATCGGCGTGAAATCGCCGACTTGTTCGTCCCGGGCACCTCCGTTGCCGCTGGCACGCGCGAATTGCTCTCCGGTTTCGCACAAGTCTATTCGTGGACCGGTTTCGGCAATGCGGAGCTTGCCCCGCGCGCCGCGAGGGTCACCGGTGGACAGATCAGAGTCTACCCCTTCCGCGGCATGCGCGCCGGTGAGCACGCCGTTGACTACTACGCGCGCTGCGCGGGCCTGGTAGTCCGCCCGCTGGCCGCCGCAGCGATTCGGACCGACAGTGCATGGACGTCTGAGCGGTTGCCGCTGTCGCGGGAGCTTGATGGTCGAGACGTCCTCGTCGTCCATCCGGGCAGTGGCTCGCGGCGCAAGAATTGGCAGGGATTCAGCGCGGCGATTCAATCCTGGCAGGCGCACCGCGGTGGTCTCGTGGTGCTGCTGCACGGACCTGCCGAAACGGAACACGATGTCGGTGTGGATGCGCGTACCGTTCGCCTGCACGACCTCTCCCTCCCACAGGTTGCTGGCCTGCTGCGACGCAGTACGCTCTACTTGGGCAATGACTCGGGCGTCAGCCACCTGGCCGGCGCCCTTGGAGCGCGTGGGGTCGTGATCTTCGGTCCGACTGACCCGGCAGCTTGGGCTCCCAGGGGCCGGGGGCTGCGGGTCGTTTCAGCGCCAACACCGTGTGCGCGCTGCAGGCCCGACGTGTTCTGCATCCATCGCCTGCCCGTTCAGACGGTAATCGATGCTCTGGAAGCAGCACGCCGTGCCTAGCAGCCCGTTGGAAAACAGGCGGCGTAGCGAGGGCGAGCGATTTTCCGTCAGATCAAGGCGCCGAACCGGAGGCAAATCCCGCGATTTTGTTGAGGATTCGGCAACGCAGAGCCGACGGAAAATAGCCGCCCGCAGTAGGGGTCCTGTTTTTCAACGGGCTGCTAAACTACCACAGCGTGCATTGCTCAGCGGTTCGCCGAGGACGGTGGAAGACGCTCGCGTTGAGCACCGGCAGTGGACGGTCAAGGTGGTGGCGCCGCGCCGCGGTGCGGAACAGAGCTTCAATGTGCTCTGCGTATGGGCCTTCGCCCCGCATGCGACGGCCAAAACGCGCGTCGCTGAGCTGACCACCCCGGCACTGGCGGATACGCCCGAGCACACGCTGGCGGCGTGCGGGAAATTGCTCCGCCAACCAGTGGCTGAACAGCTCATCGACAGGCCTGGGTAGTCGCAGCAACGTCCACGAGGCACTGCAGGCCCCTGCAGCCGCAGCGGCACGCAGGATGCGGGGAATCTCCTCGTCGTTGAGGCCCGGAATCACTGGCGCGACGAGTACGCCGACCGGTACGCCGGCCGCGCTAAGCCCCCGGACCGTCTCGAGGCGCCGTTCCGGCGTCGCCGCCCGTGGTTCCATGCGGTGGGCAAGGGCGCCGTCGAGGCTAGTGATCGACACGAGTACATGGGCGGCGCCGTGCCCGGCCAGAGCTCTCAGCAGGTCAATGTCTCGCGTCACCAGCGCGCTCTTGGTGACAATGCCGACCGGGTTGAGAAATTCCCGGAACACCGCCAGGCACCGTCGCGTCAACTGCAAGTGCCGCTCGATGGGCTGGTAGCAGTCCGTGTTCCCGGAAAGTGCCACAAGTGCAGGCTGCCAGCGTGGAGACAGAAAAGTCTGGCGCAGCAACTCTGGCGCGTCATGCTTGACCAGGATCCGGCGCTCGAAATCCAGCCCGGCGCTGAAGCTCAGGTACTCATGCGTGGGCCGCGCGTAGCAATAAATGCAACCGTGCTCGCAGCCGCGGTAAGGGTTGAGGCTGAACCGGAAGCCAACGTCGGGACTGTCGTTTCTTGCCAGCACAGTGCGGCTCGTGTCACGGTAAAAAACTGTTGGGAGACGCGAGGAGCCATCCCCCGTATCGTTATCCACTTCAAGATGGATTCGTTCGTACCGGCTCTCCGGATCGCCCCGGGTGCCCCGGTTAGGGAAGCGCTTCACGGGCTCCATGAAAGACCAACTTTCGCTTTCTCTTCTCTCATGGGACGGCCTGGATTGCAAGCTGGTGAACGGGAGCGTCGAAGCCTGCGGGCCGACTGTTCGACCGGTCACGTTCAGTCAGCCGCTCTTGCCGGCCCTATTTGTACCACGCGCTGCTCGACCACATCCGCTGCCGTCACGATCTCCACACCGCGCTGCCGCCACTCAGTCTCGCACCGCTTCGCCGCCTGTGCGTTGACGGGCTGCGAGGCATCGCGCACGAAACACACCCGTCGCGTGCGGTCGCTGAGGCCCATGATCGCGCGGTGTACGCAGAACTCGGTTGCAACGCCATACACGATGACCGTGTGCGGAGCGAGGAGATCCAAGACAACGGCCGTGGCGGGGTTGGTGAAGGGATCGAGTGCCTGCTTCTTGATGACGATTTCCCCGTGGTGACCCCGGAGCAACCCTTCCAGCTCGCTGTGTGCGTAGCGACGGTTTTCGACGAACAGCGGCGCTTGCGGAGCGGTGGCCGCGATACGCTCCTGGCCCCGGGTGCCGCGCATGCAATGTGGCGGGAAGGTGTGCTGAAAATCCGGCTGTGAGGAAATTTCGGCGTCGGCTTCAGTGTGGTCATCCATCAAAGCGATGATTTGGACGCCGTGCTGGCGGGCGAAGCGGGTCAATCGTTCGAGCTGCGTAACAATGTGCTCGGCACCGGGCACGTACAGCTTGCCCTGCGGGTCCATGAAGTCGTGTTGAGTGTCCTGGTCCCAGAAGATGACCGGCGTCATCAGCATGGTGACAAGCATCGCATGCGCAGGTGGCTCCCGCAACGCCTCAGCACGACCTTGACCGCGCGCGCCGTTGCCCGCTATGTACCGGCTCCGGGTGAACCCATGGTAAGAGCCGTCCAGTGGCGCGATGGAACAGTCGTGCTAATCGACCAGCGCCTCCTGCCCGGGGAGGAAGTGTATCGGGTGTATCGCGACTATCGCGAGGTCGCGCGGGGCATCAAGCACATGGTTGTGCGCGGTGCGCCGGCAATTGGCGTCACGGCCGCACTGGGAATCGCACTCGGCATGTCACGCGCTCGCGGGAACCCGGCCCGTGCGTTTGACCGGATGTGTCGTGCGTTCGCGGCCACCCGTCCGACAGCGGTGAATCTGTTTTGGGCCATCGACCGCATGCGGGCCGCCTTCGCACGGGTGGAAGGGAGCACCCTGGCCCGGATTCGCGGCACCTTACTCGCCGAAGCGCGAGCCATCCAGCGTGAAGACATTGCGGCGAATCGCACGCTGGGCGAATATGGCGCTGCCTTGATTCCGAACGGCGCCCGGGTGCTGACCCATTGCAATGCTGGCGCCCTGGCCACCGCCGGCTACGGCACGGCCCTGGGTGTCATCCGCGCGGCGACCGAGGCGGGGAAACACGTCTCCGTCTTGGCCACCGAGACCCGTCCGTTCCTGCAGGGAGCCCGGCTTACCACGTGGGAGTTGAAGAAGGACCATATTCCTACGACGCTCATTACCGATGGCATGGCAGGCCACTTCATGCGCGCGGGCGGCCTTGCGTGTGTGGTGGTGGGTGCCGACCGTATTGCGGCCAACGGTGACGTTGCCAACAAGATTGGTACGTACACGCTGGCGGTTCTGGCGAAGCGGCACCGGATACCGTTCTTCGTGGCGGCACCGACGTCGAGCATCGATGTCGCGTGTCGGAGCGGTGACATGATTCCGATCGAGAGCCGGGATCCGACCGAGGTCACGCATATTGGTCACCGTCAGATTGTCCCGGCGGGCATTCCGGTCGCTAACCCTGCCTTCGACATCACGCCGCACGGCTTGGTCAGCGCCATCATCACCGAGCGCGGCGTAGCCAGGGCTCCCTACAAGACGAGCCTGCGCGACTTGATGCGTGGCGTCCGGCGCGCCCCAAGTCGCCGCAAAGCGTCCAGGCGGACCCGGCGCACCCGGGTAGGTGAACGACGGCGCGGATCGCGGTCGAGGGTGCGAGGCCTACGGTTCT
>JBHHYR010000103.1:0-13327 GCA_046757585.1 Binatia bacterium
GGGCCGCCGCATCTCTGTACGCGAGGATGTCACTGGCCGTCTCGTAGTACCCTAGGATGGGTTCCACCACGTTCACCGCCGGAACCCGGGCACGCCAGCGTTCGTATGCCTCGCGGAGCTCACGCACCTGCCGGGTCACGGGCTGCGACGCCGGCAGCGGGAGCTGCGCTTGCAGCCGGCGCCCGAAGGCAATCATGGCCTGCACGGCGTCACGCACCTGCTGCACGTCGGCCTGCCGAATCGGCGTCGGCACAGGAGTCGGCGGGCGTGGCGTAGCGGTTGCCGGGCTGATCAGCGCCACCTCCTGCGGTGCCATCACCACCACGCCGTCGGTTGCGTGACCGCGCCGGACGAGGAGCAACCCGGCGAGCTGCTGTTTCCGCGCTTCTGCCAGCGCCGCCCTGAGGTCGGCGCACGTGCGCAGGCGGTGGCTGTTCAGTTGCAGCAGCAGGTCGCCCGCGTGCAGCGACGGCAGCTCAGGGGCAACAACCCGCATCCCGCCGGGGCTCTCGACCACCCGCCCGAGGCGGGTACCTGCGCAGGCGGCTGTGGCTGCCTGCAGCGGGCCGTGGCTGGCAGCAATGAGCACCGACAGGGCCACCGACGCAGGGATCAGAATGCGCCCCAAGCGCTCCGTCGGCCCGGACGTCTCGAGGCCCGTCACGCTCTCAGCACCGCCCAGTTGTTGGCGATGTAGTCCGCGGCGCGACTGGCAATGGTCATGATCGTCCACGACGGATCCACGGACACGGAGGTCGGCAGCGCGCTGGCATCGGTGATGAACAGGTTCGGCACCGCGTGCGCGCGACAGTACGAGTTGACGACGGCGCGCTGCGGATCCTCGCCCATGCGGCAGGTACCCATCAGGTGCGCCGCACTGACCATCAGCGTCTGCGGCTCGATGCTGAGCCGGTCGATCACGGGCAGATCCCGCTCGCTGCGAACGGTGGTCCAATCCACGTCGGGCAGATAGACCTCCGTCGCCCCGGCGGCAAGGAACAGGGTTGCCATCTTCCTGAAGTAGTCGCGCGCCTTGAGCTTGTCCTTGGGACCGAACCACACCTCGATCACCCGCTCACCCTTGGCGCCCACCCGCACCGTGCCCGGTTCTTCGTCGTCGATGACGGAGACCGAGCCGCCCATGCGATAGAAGGCATCCATCATCCGCTGGAAGGTCGTGCCCCAGGGGGTGGTCGTCCCGCCGAAACTCCCCGGATGCACGAAACCGCAGAGGGAGGTGAAGCCCCCTTCTTTGTAGCTGCCATCGGGATGCGTGCGGACCAGTCGGAACTCGTCGAGGTGGTGCGCGCACGGGACGCCCGCATAGCTGTACATGGGTTCGTCGTAGAGGCAAAAGACGGGCAGGTGTGGGTTCCAGTACAGTGTCTTGCCGGTCGGCCCGCCGATGCCGTTCTTCAGTAGCAAGTACGGCGAGCCAAGTCCGCCGCAGGCAACAACCACGACCCTGCCGCGCGCGCGGATCTCGTGTCGTGGTTTCCCGGTCGCCCGGTCGAGCACGTGTGCCGTCACCTCCTGGAGCCTACCGTCACGCATGAGGAAGCGGTCGGCACGACAGTCCGCAAAGATGTCCAAGCCGCGCGCCAGGCCGCGCGGCAGGTAGGAGAAGCTGAGGCCCTTCGCACTGTATGCGCAGCCGAGCTCACAGAAGCCGCTACCGATGCAATTGTGCGCCGCGCGCTCGATGCGCGGCGCGCTCCACCCGAGCTTGCCGGCCGCCGCGGCGAACTTCCGGTTGTTCTTGTTCACCACATGATCCGGCACGCGGCTGATGCCCGCTTTCTGCGCGGTCTTGCGGAAGTGCGGGTCCAGCGTAGCAGCAGTGAACTCGCGCAGGCCGAACTCCTCCGCCCACTTGTCGATCCGGTCTTCGGGGGCGCGAAAAGAATCCGCCCAGTACGAGTTCGTCGAGCCGCCCACCGCCTTGTCGTACGCGAAATTGACGGCGTAGTCCTCCGTCCAGTCCGGACCCTGACGCCCCATCAAGAGGCCGAACATGTCATCCTCGCGCTGGGTGAACTTGGTGGCTGGGTAGTAGCCTCCCTCCTCGAGAACGGCCACGGACCGGCCTGCCTCGGCAAGCTCCGTAGCGACCACCGCGCCACCTGCCCCGGAACCGATAACGAGGACGTCAGCGTCGATCGTGGTCTTGGGATGAATGTCCTTGGCTTCGTGGATCATGATGCTGCGCGCTGCCACGCGCGGAGCGTTGCGGCGCCGCCGCTCAGCCACGGCCCCGCGTAGCGCATTGAGTTCCAGGTACGATCGTCGCAGAGGTAGAAGAAGACGCACAGGGCGCGCAGGTTGCGGAACGCCATGCGCAACGTCGCGAAACGGTGGCGCGCCCAGCGTTGCAGGAAGTCATCCTGAGCCGCGTCGGCCAGGCGCGTGAAGGGGCGGAACTTGAAGCCAATGAGGAACGGGCCGTACTCGACGAGCTGCAGCAGATGCTTGAGATCGCTCCCCAAGCGGGCATCAATGTTCGTTTGTAGCCAATTGATTTCCTCATCGAGGCGTACGATCAATTCCACGTCTTCCACCGTTGGCCGGCCCGGGTGCGGCGGGAGCATCCGAGCGGTAAAGCGCTCCAGCACGTAGCCCTCTTCCTTGGAGAAGAAGCGGAGCTTGTCGAAGCGCTCGGCGCGTGGCGGGGAGGCGGTGCAGCCCGGCAGGAGCGGCGCCAGGGTCAATGCGGTGGCCGCACGCAACGAGGTCTTGAGCAAGGTTCGCCGGTCCAGTGAGACCAGGAGCTGGCTTACGTAGCGGTGTGCGGCGTTGCCCGTTACGGCGGAAGACGGACCGTCGGTTTCGACCATGCGCCTACTACAAGTCAGGACGGTCAGTTGTCAAGCAAGCCAGCCGTCGCGCCCCGAGGCTTGGCACTTCCTGCCGTCGCCTCTATAAGGGGTGCATGCACCTCGGCCAACTCGCCCTCAGTTTGCCGCTGCCGCCCGACGTGCCTTCGTGTGTCGACTGGGCGCGGCGTGCGGAGGACCTGGGATACGAAAGCATTTGGATTGCCGAGACCGGTGGGCCGGACCCTTTCGTGCTGGCCGGCGCCGTGGCGCAGGTCACCCGCA
Source organism: Binatia bacterium (assembly GCA_046757585.1). Lineage (GTDB taxonomy): Bacteria > Desulfobacterota > Binatia > HRBIN30 > HRBIN30 > JBHHYR01. The sequence continues at coordinate 3,099 of JBHHYR010000103.1, forward strand.
AGCTCCGCATCGGCATCGCCGTGTCCCCCGTCTACATCCGCACGCCGGCAACCATTGCTGCGGCAGCCGGCACGGTCGCCCAGCTCGCGCCCGGCCGCTTCATTCTGGGCGTGGGCTCGTCCAGCCACGCGATCGTGGAAAACTGGCACGGCATCCCCTTTCACAAGCCGCTCACCCGTGTCCGCGAGACCGTCACCACGGTGCGGGCGATGCTTGCGGGCGAGAAGGTCCGGTTCGACGGTGCGACGCTCCGCAGTCACGGGTTCCGTCTCATGGTCCCGCCACCGGCCCCCGTGCCCATCTACCTCGGCGCGCTCCGCCCGGCCATGCTCGAGCTTGCCGGGCAGATCGGTGATGGGGTTGCCGTCAACCTGTTTCCCGTCGAGGCCTTGCCGACGATGCTCGAGCATGTTGCGATCGGCAGGCGCAGAGTGGGAAAGGACATGCACGGGTTCGAGGTGGTATGCCGCCATCAGGTCCTGGCGACAGAGGACAAGCGAGCCGCGCGCGAGCTGTTCCGCGCCGCGCTCACCGCCTACTTCGCGACCCCCGTCTACAACAAGTTTGCGGCCTGGTACGGCTTCAGCGAGGAAGCCGCACGCATCGCCGAGGGCTTCAAGACGGGCGACCGCGACCTGACGCGGCGCGGCATGACGGACCGGTTCATTGACAGCGTGGGCATCTTCGGGTCCCTGGAGGAGTGCCGCGCGCGCGTTGCCGCATACGTCGCCGCCGGAGTCACCACCACGATCGTCAGCCCACTCGCTTTCGATCCGGCAGCGATCCGCAGGACCATCGAAGGTCTCGCTCCAGCCGGGCGCCCCGGCTGACCGGCCGCGTACCGCCCCGATCGTTCGGCCTCCCGTCTACGCCGCGCCGGCGGCGCGACCCCGCCGTGCAGCCACCAGCTCGACGATCTCGCCAATGATCTGCGTCAGGGTCGCCTGGCCGGGGGTGAACACGCGGGCAACGCCACGGCGCTGCAAGGCCTCTTGATCAACTGGCGGAATGATGCCCCCGACCAGCACGGGCACATCCGAGCGGCCTCGTTCCCGCAGCAACTGCATCACGCGTGGGATGAGGGTCATGTGCGAACCGGAGTGGATCGACAGGCCAACCGCATCGACGTCCTCCTGCAACGCCGATTCGGCGATCTGCTCAGGCGTGAGCCGGATCCCGTCGTAGATCACCTCGATGCCCGCTTCCTTGGCCCGCACTGCCACCTGCTCCGCCCCGTTCGAATGTCCGTCCAGGCCCGGTTTGGCCACGAGCAAGCGGATAGGATGGCCGAGGGTCCGGCCGACCGCCGCCACACGGGCACGTAGCTCGGCCAGCGCAGCCGTATCACCCGTAAAGGTTGTCCCTTGCAAGCCGGTGGGGGCGCGGAATTCCCCGAACACCTTGCGCAATGTGCCGGCCCACTCCCCGGTTGTGGCTCCGGCATGCGCCGCACCGATGGACGCCGGCATGATGTTGCTCCCATTCTTCGCGGCGTCGGCCAGGGCCCGCAGGGCGGCAGCGACGGCGGTGGGATTTCGGTTCGCCCGGAACGCGCGCAAGCGCTCGATCTGCTGGCGCTCCTCCTCGGGCTGGACCACGAGCACACTTTCGGCGTCGGTGGTCAGCAGTGGCGAGGGTTCGTGCTCGGTGAACTCATTCACCCCGACCAGCGTGAGCGCGCCGCTCTCGAGGCGGCGCTGCCGGTCAGCGTGGCTGGCAACCAGCGCGCGCTTCATGACCGCGATGGCGTCGGCGATGTCCCCGATGCGCTGGATGCGCGCCAGCTCCGTCTCTGCGGCATCCATCAACTCCTTCACCTTGGCCTCGATGACGGGGGAATCCTCGAAGATGTCGCGGTCATACTCGAGCAGGTCGGTCTCGAACGCCACGACCTGCTGGATGCGCAGCGACCACTGTTGGTCCCACGGCCGCGGCAGCCCCAGCGCCTCGTTCCAGGCCGGGAGCTGCACGGAACGCGCACGCGCCTCCTTCGACAGCGTCACGGCAAGCATTTCGAGTACGATGCGCTGGACGTTATTCTCGGGCTGCTGCGCGGTGAGACCAAGCGAGTTGACTTGAACACCGTACCGGAAGCGGCGGTTTTGCGGATCCTCGATGCCGTAGCGTGCCCGCAGGTGCCGATCCCACAGCCGGACGAACGCCTTCATCTTGCACAGCTCTTCAATGAAGCGGATGCCGGCGTTGACGAAGAACGAGATTTGCTTCACCACCGGCGGCATGGCTATGCCTTGGCGCGCCCGCACCCGATCGAGCACGGCAAACGCGTTGGCCAGCGTAAAAGCCAGTTCTTGCACCGGCGTCGCGCCAGCCTCCTGCAAATGGTAGCTGCAGACGTTCACCGGGTTCCACTTGGGGATGTGTGCCACGGTGTACGCGATGACGTCAGCGGTCAGGCGTAACGAGGGTTCGGGAGGGAAGATGTACGTCCCGCGCGCGAGGAACTCCTTGAGGATGTCGTTCTGCGTCGTGCCACGCAGCTGGCGCGGGTCGGCACCCTGGCGCTCAGCCACCGCCACGTACAAGGCGAGCAGCCACGCGGCGGTCGCGTTGATGGTCATCGACGTGTTCATCCGCGCCACCGGGATCTCAGCGAACAGGGCCTCCAAGTCACCGAGGTGGCAGATTGGAACTCCCACCTTGCCCACCTCACCGGCAGCGACTGGGTCATCGGAGTCGTACCCGGTCTGCGTCGGCAGATCGAAGGCGACGCTCAGCCCGGTCTGGCCCTTGGCGAGGTTGGTCCGAAACAGTGCATTGGCCGCCCGCGGGTTCGTATGTCCCGCGTACGTCCGCATCAGCCACGGCTGTCGGCGCTGTGACATGAGCTGAGGATAGCGTCCCCTGGTGCTTTCAGGCAAGCTGCCCGGAGCACTGGCCCCGCCCGATGCCGCTTGACGCCCGATCATTGCCTGCCGGCCAATCCCCCGGCGCCGCGGCCTTGAGTCGGCGGCGGAAACATGCCAGGAGACATGATACTTCCGGCAATAGGTTGTGGGGGTTCAGAGCACGGATGATCGACATCAAAGACGTGGTGATCTTGGGCGCCAACGGCACGATGGGAGCCGGCAGCGGGGAGGTGTTTGCCGCCGGCGGCTGTGACGTAGTGTTCCTCGCCCGCTCCGCCGAGAAGGCGTACGAGGGCGTCGTGACCGCCCAGAATATGGCGAAGTCGCAGCGGATAGCGGACCGCATCGCTGTGGGTACGTATAACCAGGACCTGGAGGAGGCCATCGGGAGGGCTGACCTGATCTTCGAGGCGCTGGCCGAAAACATCGAGCTCAAGAAGACGTTCCTCGCCCGGGTCGACACGTGCCGCCGGCCCGATTCCATCGTCGCGACGGTGTCCTCGGGGCTGTCGATCGCCGAGATGGCGCGCAGCCGCAGCGTCGGCTTTCGCCGCAACTTTCTCGGGATCCATCTGTTCAACCCGCCCAACATGATCGTCGGCACCGAGGTGATCCCGCACGCCGAGACGGACCCGAGCCTGGTACCGGAGATCGTGCGCCTGTTGGAACGCCGCTTCGGGCGGGTCGCCATCGTCGCCGATGACAAACCGGCCTTCTGCGGCAACCGCATCGGCTTCAAGGTACTCAACGAAGCGGCGATCCTGGCGGAGACGCACGGCGTGGGGTTCATCGACTATCTCATCGGGCCGCACACGGGCCGGGCCATGTCGCCCTTGGCCACCATCGACCTGGTGGGCTGGGACGTGCACAAGGCCATCGTCGACAATGTGTACGCCTGCACACACGACGAAGCGCACGACACCTTTGCCTTACCGGCATACATGGCGCGGCTGCTCGACCACGGCCACTGCGGCAACAAGACCCCGGAACACGGCGGCTTCTACCGGCGGGTCAAGGAGGGCAAGCAAACCATCAGCTTGAGCCTCGACCCGAAGACCGGCGCCTACAAGGATCAGCGTGAGAACGGCACGCCGCGGCTGCCCTTCGTCGACAAGATGAAGCAGCTGCACCGCCTCGGTTTGTATCGGGACGCCTTCACGGTGTTCGCTGAAGCCGCCGGCCCGGAAGCGGACCTGGCACGGCAAGTCGTGCTCGGATACGTGAGCTATGCGTTGAATCGGGTAGGCGACCACGAGGTGGTGCGCAGTCCGCGCGACGCCGATCGTATCATGGGCTTCGGCTTCAACTGGGCGCCACCGACCGTCCTCGTCGATGTCCTGGGTATCAGGCGGACGATCGCCCTCCTGGAGAAACAGAAGCTGCCGGTACCTCCCGTGCTCGAGCGGGCCGCACAGCACCCCCATGAGCGGATGTTTCGCGAACCGTACGTCAACATCGGCCGCTTCTTTGCCGGATGACTTGGCGTCCAAGGAGGTTGATGCATGAGCACTCCCATCTATGTTCTCGGCGGATATCAGACCGACTTCGCGCGCAACTGGAACAAGGAAAACAAACACATCGTCGCCATGCTGCGCGAGGCGGTGCAGGGGGGACTCGAGGCGACCGGCCTCGACCCACACGATATCGAGGTCGGGCACGTTGGCAATTTTGCCGCCGAGCTCTATACGATGCAGGGGCACCTCGGCGCCTTTCTCGTGGACATCGACCCGAGCTTCGCCGGGCTGCCGACGTCCCGTCACGAGGCGGCCTGCGCCTCGGGCAGCATCGCCATCCTCGCCGCGTCAGCTGAGATCGAAGCCGGGCGCTACGACCTCTCGATGGTCGTCGGCGTCGAGCAAATGAAAACCGTCGATCCGGCCAAGGGGGGCGAGTTCCTGGGCACGGCGGCGTGGTACGATCAGGAAGCCAAGGGCATCGAGTTCCCCTTCCCCAAGCTGTTCGGGCGACTGGGAGACGAGTACGACAAGCGCTTCGGTCTCAAGGAGGAACACCTCGCCCACATCTCCGCCGTCAACTATTCCAATGCCAAGCGCAATCCCCTGGCGCAGATGCGCACCTGGTACATGACCGAGGAGCACGCGCGGGCAACCGACAAGTTCAACAGCGTGATCGGTGGCCGGATCAAGGTCTCCGACTGCTCGCAAGTCACCGACGGCGCCGCGGCGGTGTTCCTGGCGTCGGAGAAGGCCGCGGCGGCGTACGCACGGAAAAGCGGCGTCGCGTTGGCCAGCATCCCCCGCATCCTCGGCTGGGGCCACCATACGGCGCCAATCCTGTTCGACGCCAAGGTGGCCGAGAGCCGGGGCGCACCGTACGTGTTGCCGCACACCCGCCAGGCAATCCTGGATGCATTGCGCCGCGCGCGCGTTGCCGACGTGTGGGGCGTGAACGCGATCGAGACGCACGACTGTTTCACCACTTCCGAGTACATGGCCATCGACCACTTCGGCCTCACCAAGCCCGGCGAGTCCTGGAAGGCGGTCGAGGACGGAACCATCGAAATGGGCGGCCGGGTACCGATCAATCCGAGCGGCGGGCTCATTGGCTGCGGCCATCCGGTGGGGGCCACTGGCACACGCCAGGTGCTCGATGCCTACCGGCAAGTGACGGGGCAAGCCGGCGAGTACCAGGTCGAGGGCGCCACGAAGGTGGCGACGTTGAACATCGGCGGCAGCGGCACAACCAGCGTCTCTTTCATCGTCGGTGTGTGAACAGCCCTGCTCTGCCGCTGGCGGTGCGCCCGCCACCGAAGGCGGCACGGTCGCGGCAGCCGCCTTCGCATCCGGACCGGCATGGGGGCCCCACTCCCCCGCTTGCATCTTCGTTCCTGAGCGGTCAAAGTACGGCTCGCCATGATGACGGATCTGGATAAGGAAAGCCTGGAGCTGCACGCGCAGGTGCACGGCAAGCTCGAAGTCAAGAGTAAGGTCAGTCTCGCCACCAGCAAGGATCTCAGTCTTGCCTATACGCCCGGCGTGGCGCAGGTTTGCCTGGAGATTGCCAGGGCGCCGGACCGCGTCTTCGATCTGACCATCAAACGCAATACCGTTGCCGTCGTGTCGGATGGTTCGGCTATTCTCGGAATTGGCAACCTGGGTGCTGCCGCCGCGCTTCCCGTCATGGAGGGGAAGGCGGTGCTCTTCAAGGAGTTTGCCAACGTCGACGCCTTCCCGATCTGTCTGGCGACGCAGGAACCTGATGAGATCGTGAATGTTGTCCGGGCGATCGCACCCGTGTTCGGCGGCATCAACCTCGAAGACATTTCGGCACCACGCTGCTTCGATATCGAAGCGCGCCTCCAGGACATCGGCATTCCCGTGTTTCACGACGATCAGCATGGCACGGCCATCGTCGTGCTCGCCGCACTCCTCAACGCGCTGAAGGTTACCCGCAAGAACCTGGCGGAATGCACGGTGGTGTTTAGTGGTAGCGGCGCGGCAGCGATCGCCTGCGCACATCTCATTCGCAACTGCGGCACGACCGGGCTCTTACCGCGGGTCGACGACATTATCATGTGTGACTCCAAGGGCATCGTGCATAAGGGGCGAACCGACTTGAATCCGCACAAGCGCGCGCTTGCCGAGCTGACCAATCGTACGGGACGACAGGGCGGCCTCAGCGACGCGTTGCGCGGCGCCGACGTCTTTATCGGCCTGTCACGCCCCAACCTGGTGACACCGGCCATGGTGCGCACGATGAACACGCACCCGATCATCTTCGCGATGGCGAACCCCGTCCCCGAAATCATGCCCGACGCAGCCCGCAGCGCCGGAGCCGTGGTGGTCGGTACCGGGCGCAGCGACTTTCCGAACCAGATCAACAACGTCCTCGCATTTCCCGGCGTCTTTCGGGGCGCGCTCGACGCCGGCGCTACGCTGATCAATGACGACATGAAGGTCACCGCGGCGCAGGCACTTGCCGCCGCAGTCATCGAGCCCACGCCGGAACGGATACTGCCCGATCCACTCGACAAGACGATCGCCTCGCGCATCGGTACCGCGGTGGCCGCCTCGGCACGCCGTACGGGGGTGTGTCGGGGGTAAACGCCGCACCAGCACGATCGGCGATCGCGCCAGCGTCCGCCGCCAGCTCGGCGCGCGGCGCCGCAGGCTCATGAGCTGATGCACCGCACCGCCAGATGCACGCTCGTTGCGCGGGCCCTCACGGCCCTCGCGTTTCTCGTCACCGCCGCCGTAGTCTGCTCCGCGCATCCGCCGGCCGTTGCACAAGTCCGCGGCCGGCCGGTGGGTGAAGGCAGCGGGCCGGTATCCGAGCTGAGCACCAACACCGGCGCCGGCAGCAAGTCCGTTCACCGGCGCGGAGGGAACGTGCGCGAAGGAAACGCCGGCCGCCTCGGCGGCCAGCCGGTGCGCGGCTCGGTAACCCGCGACGTGTCGAGCGGGCCGGTGTCCGCCATCAGCGTGGGCCCCGTCACTGCCCGGCACGCGGTTGGCACGAGCGCGACGGTCACGGGCGCGCCGGCTGCCGCCGTCAGCAAGGGCACGGATCACCCGTTCGGTGAACGGATCGCGGCCCCGGTCCACGACCTGAGACCCCTCCAGAGGCTGTTGCGCCACATCCAGCCCCTGCCCCGCACCACCCCTCTGCCGCAGGGATCGCGCCCAGAGCGATACGCGGTGGCGCCGGCAGCGGACACCACACCACCCCTCTCGTCACCGGACCGGCCGGAATCCCCCTGAGAAAACCGGGCCGAGCAAGCGGAGCTGTGCCCGACCGGGACGCTCAGTACGTGAGCACGCTGCGGGCGACTTCGCCCTGCTCCATGATCTCCATGGCCGTGTTGATCTGATCGAGTGGGAGCCGGCGGCTGACCAACTCGTCCAGTTTGAGCTTCTTGGCCATGTAGAGGTCCAGAATCCGTGGCATATCAAACCGGAAGCGGGGCGATCCGTAGTACGAACCGATGATCCCCTTCTCATCCAGCGGGAACGAGAAAGCCGGGAACGAGGCTTCCTGACCGATCCCGGGAACACCAACCGCCACCAGCTTGCCGCCGCGGCGCACGGCCTGAAAGGCCTGCTGCAGGACCGCAACGTTCCCGATCGCCTCGAAGGCGTAGTCGACACCTTTGCCGTCCGTGAGACTCTTGATCTGATCGACCATGTCCCCCTGCTTCGCATCCACGGTATGCGTCGCGCCGAACTCATTCGCCATGGCGAGCTTCTTCTCCGCCAGATCCACCGCGATGATTTTCTCCGCGCCGCAGATGGCGGCGCCTTGCACGACGTTCAGACCCACTCCTCCGCAGCCGATGACCGCGACATGATCTCCGGGCTCGACCTTCGCCGTGTTCATGGCAGCGCCCACACCCGTCATGACGCCGCAGCCCACCAGGCAGGCGCTCGCCAAGGGGATCTCCTCACGGATCGGAATGACCGCCTGCTCGGGCACCACGGTGTATTCGGAAAACGTGCCGCACCAGTGCCGCATCTCGCTGCCACCGACTGTGAAGCGCGTGGTGCCGTCGTACATGGCTCCGGTCATTGTCGCCATGGCCGCGGCGTCACAGAGGTGCGGCTTGCCACGGCCGCAGTCGCGGCAGTGCCCGCAGCTGTACAGCCACGTCAGCACGACGTGGTCGCCTTTCTTCACGGAGGTCACGCCGGGTCCCACGGCTTCGATTGTGCCCGCCCCTTCGTGCCCGATGATGATCGGCGGCGGCATCGGCAGGATACCGCGCTGGATGCTGAGATCGCTGTGGCACACGCCGCTGGCACCCAGTTTCACCAGCACCTCTCCCTGTTGCGGGTCCTGCAGCTTGACCTCTTCGATCTTGAAGGGTTCATTGGAATTGTACAGCACGGCGGCACGCATGGCACGTCCTCCTCGTCGCGATCGATCGTCTCGAGCGGTGTAGTCACCTCTGGAGCGTACAGCCCCGGCACGCGCGCGGCACGCCGCAGCCGCGCCGCCGCAAGCGCGTGGATAGTAGTCTGACGGTCTGGTAAAAGCAACGCAACGGGAGAGCACGTTTGCCACAGTTCGATCCGGGAAGGGGCTGACCGGTGGATCTCGCGCATACAGCCGTGGTCGTAACCGGGGGCGCACGCCGCCTAGGCGCAGCGATCACGCTCGGGTTCGCGCAGGCGGGCGCCGACGTGGTGATCAACTACCGAACCGCCGCCGCCGCCGCGCAAGCCACGGCGGCGCGCGCACGCCAGGCTGGCGTGCGCAGCGTCACGGCGCCAGGCGACGTGGCGCGGGCCGCCGACGTGGGCCGCCTGCTCGCAACCACCCTCGCCGAGTTCGGGCGTGTCGACGTTCTGGTAGCCAACGCCGGAGCCTTTCGGCGTACGCCGATCGCTACGCTCACCGAAGCGGACTGGGACGAGATGCTGAACAACAACCTGCGCGCCGCCTTCCTGTGCGCGCACCGTTTTGGGTTGCACATGCAAGCGCATGCGGGCGGGGTGATCATTCTGCTCGCCGACGTGGCCGGGTTCCGCCCGTGGAAGGACTACCTGCCCTACTCGGTCGCGAAGGCGGGGGTGGTGGCACTCACCCGCGGGCTGGCGAAGGAGCTTGCGCCGGCCGTGCGAGTGAACGCCGTCGCGCCCGGGCCGGTGCTGTTTCCCGACGATTTCGATCCGCAGGCACGCCAGCGGGAAGCTGCACGCACGTTGCTGCAGCGCGAGGGGCGGCCCGAGGACGTGGTCGCCGCTGTCTTGGAATTGGCCCGCAACGAGTACACCACCGGCGTCGTCCTGCCAGTCGACGGCGGCCGCCTCTGCCGCTGATATGCCGGCCTTCTGGAGCACCATTTTCGGCAACGATCATCCCGTCGAAGTCGAGATCGGCTGCGGCACGGGCACTTTCATCCTGGCCGCAGCAGCCCGCTGGCCGCGCACGAACTTCTTCGGCATCGAGCGGTCGCACAGCCGCGCCGCACAGGTGCAGGCGGGGATCGAGGCACGCGCGGCACACAACGCCCGCGTGATTGCCGCCGATGCCGTCTGCGTCGTCTCCACGCTGATTCCACCGGCCTCGGTGGCCGCGTATCACATCTATTTCCCCGACCCATGGTGGAAGCGGCGCCATCAGCGCCGGCGCCTGTTCACTCCCGCGTTCGCCACCATGCTCGACCGGACGCTGCTCGCCGACGGGCGCATCCATGTCGCCACGGACGTCGGCGATCTCTTCGCACTGGCTCTGCGGACTCTGAACGCCTGCGCGTCGCTGGCGCGTGAGCCCGCAAGCATCTCTCCGCGTATGGAGCACACCACCTTCGAGCGCAAGAGCCGCGCCCGCGGCGCTGCGATTCTGGAGGCAACGTTCACTAAGTATCGCCTTCCACAAATACGCTCCCGTGTTCCGCAAGCT
>JBHHYR010000104.1:0-13258 GCA_046757585.1 Binatia bacterium
GTCACGGTCACGCATGATGCCGTGGCCGCGGTGCGGGACGCCGACGTGCTGTATACTGACGTGTGGACCAGTATGGGCCAGGAGGACGAGGCTGCGCGGCGCCGCCGGGATTTCGCGCCGTATCAGATCAACGCGCAACTCATGAGGCACGCCCGCCGGGACGCCGTTGTCATGCACTGCCTCCCTGCCCATCGCGGCGAGGAAGTTACCGATGAGGTTCTCGATGGCCCGCAATCGATCGTCTTCGACCAAGCGGAAAACCGCCTGCATACGCAGAAAGGCGTTATGGTCTGGCTCAGCAAGGCGCGCCGGGGTGACCACTGAGTAAAATATGGCCGACACGGCGCAGACAGTTGTGCTGGCGTATTCCGGTGGGCTTGATACGTCGGTGATCCTGGCCTGGCTCATCGAAACCTACGGCTGCGCGGTGATCGCCTTTTGCGCTGACCTCGGGCAAGGCGACGAGATCCGGTCCGTAGAAGGCAAGGCCAAGGCCAGTGGGGCACGCAAGGTGTACGTCGAGGACCTGCGCGAGGAGTTCGTACGCGACTTCGTCTTCCCCGTCCTGCGTGCCAACGCGGTGTACGAGGGCAGCTATCTGCTCGGCACGTCGATCGCGCGGCCGCTTATTGCCAAACGACAAGTGGAGATCGCAGTCGCAGAAGGCGCCGATGCCGTTGCCCACGGCGCCACGGGCAAGGGCAATGACCAGGTACGCTTCGAGCTGACCTACTACGCGCTGCAACCCAACATCCAGGTCATTGCGCCGTGGCGGATATGGGACCTGACCTCGCGCGCGAAATTGATCGCATTTGCCGAGCGCAAGAAGATCCCCGTCCCGGTCACCAGGGAAAAACCATACAGCTCCGATCGCAACCTGCTCCACGTCAGCTACGAGGGGGGTGTGCTCGAGGATCCTTGGCGCGAGCCGTACGAAGACATGTTCACCCTGACGGTGGCTCCCGAGAAGGCACCCGACCAGCCAGAGTACGTGGAGGTGACCTTCGAGGCGGGTGACCCGGTCGCGGTGAACGGCGAGCGTCTATCGCCGGCGAACCTGCTGGCGCGGCTCAACGGGTTGGGTGGAAAACATGGTGTGGGCCGTGTGGACCTGGTCGAAAACCGTTACGTCGGGATGAAGTCCCGCGGCGTGTACGAGACCCCCGGCGGCACCATCGTGCACGTGGCGCACCGAGCCGTGGAATCCCTCACGCTGGACCGCGAGGTTCTGCACCTGCGCGACACGCTCATTCCGCGCTACGCGGAGATGGTGTATTACGGCTACTGGTTTTCACCTGAACGGCGGATGCTGCAGGCGGCGCTGGACGAGGCACAGCGGGCAGTGAGCGGTACCGTGCGCCTCAAGCTGTACAAGGGTAATGTGATCGTCGCTGGTCGCAGGTCGCCGCTCTCGCTGTACCGGCCGGACATCGCAACGTTCGAAGAGGACACGGTGTACCGGCAGGCGGATGCTGAAGGCTTCATCCGGCTCAACGCGCTGCGTTTGAGGATCAGAGCGCTGGTGGAGAAATAGCTCTCAGCCGTCAGCTATCAGCTGGGAAAACCAATGCGCGATCTCCGTGACCTGAAGGTGTGGCAGAAAGCTGACGGCTGATAGCTTCTTATGAGAGTCGGTATTGCGGGGTTTCCTGGCTCCGGTAAGACCACGATCTTCAACACCTTGACTGGGCAGCACGCGGACGTGGGTGGATTCACGGAGCCGGGCAAGGTCCACCTCGGTGCCATCAAGGTTCCCGACGAGCGGGTCGACCGGCTGAGCCGGATTTTCAATCCGCGCAAGACGACGTACGCGGAGATCATCTTCGTTGACTTTCCCGCGGCGCGTCCTGCCTCGTCTGCGGCACAGGGTCGAGGAAACGGGACAGCCGCGCTCGACACTGGCACGGTCGCACAACTGCGTGAGACGGACGCCCTGGTGCACGTGGTGCGCGCCTTTCCCAATGCGGTGACGGCGGAGCCAGCACACGCGCTGCGCGACTTGGAGAACTTCAAGAGCGAGCTGCTCCTGGCTGACCTCGTTCTGATCGAGAAACGCCTCGACCGCTTGAAGAAGGAGAGGGGGAGGGAACAGGAGCGCGCGCTGTTGGAGCGCTGCAAGGCCCTGCTGGATGCCGAGCGTCCACTGCGCCAGCTCACCCTCACTGCTGAGGAAGCTGCAGCGCTCGCCGGGTTCGGCTTCCTGTCGCGCCGGCCCCTAATGGTCTTGCTCAACGTGAGCGAGACAGAGGTACGCGCCGATATGCCACCGGCAGTAGCGGCATGGCTCGAGGCGGAGGAGGTGGAAGGGCTCGTGCTGTCCGGCAAGATCGAAATGGAGATCGCCGGGCTGGATCCGGCTGACCGCCAGGCATTCCTCGAGGACCTGGGGCTCGAGGCGCCGGCGCGCCAGCGGTTCATCCGGGCTGCCTATCGATTGCTCGATCAAATCAGCTTTCTCACCAGCGGCGAGGACGAAGTGCGGGCGTGGACCATCCGGCGGGGCACCACGGCCGTGAAGGCTGCCGGCAAGGTTCACAGCGACATCGAGCGTGGGTTTATCCGCGCTGAGGTCGTGCACTACGACGACTTCATACACTATGGCAGCGAGGCGAAGTGCCGTGAAGCGGGCAAGCTGCGTCTCGAAGGCAAGGAGTATGTGGTCCAGGATGGTGACATCATCCACTTCAGGTTCAACGTGTGAAGCGACGGTCCGTAGTCGCCCCCCGGTGAGGCTCTGCTACCGGGATGTCCGCGGCGCGGCATCCCCAATGCGAAAAGCACGGCGCGCGGCGTCCTCCCAGCGGGTCATTGGCAGGCTTGCCTGCATGGCGCGGACCTGCTCGAGCATGTGCAGCTTGTCGGTGCGATCACTCGACCATTCCTTCGCAAAGGTGCCGGAGCGGATCTCTTCCAGCGAAGCCTGCATCTTTTCCCGCAGCTTGGGCTCGAGGTCCGCGTAGCGGGCGCTCCGCGTGATCGTCCCGTACTGGCTCGTGTGCGAGTGGAGCTGGTGTTGCTTCAACATGCCGACCTCGCGAATTTTCAGGAAGCTGTACGCCATCTCGCCCGAGAGGTAGAGCTCCATGAGCACCGCTTCAGGGGGGTAGCCCGCCTCCACGAGCGTATCGATCGCCGTCATCATGACCCGGCCGAACGCCGGCCCGAAGGCCTGCTCCGTGAAGAGGTCAAGGGTCGCCTCATCGTTCATGGTCATTTCCAGACACCCTGCACGCGTCGAGCCCAGCGCCTTGGCCAACGCCAGCATTCGTTGCTTGGCCGTGGCCGTAGCGTCTCGATGCACGCCGACAAAGCTGGGAAATCCCTCGCCTGATAGGTAGCTGTCCCGTACGCCGGCGCCGATCATGCGCGGCGCGATGAACACCACGTCAACGAACTCAGGCGGTGTGATGAGCTCGAACGCAATGTTATAGCCATGCGCGAAGTCGAGCAGGTTGCCGGGTTTCAAGTACGGCTCGACATCCCGCGCGTACACCTCCGGCATGATCTCATCGGGAGTCAGCAGAAACAGGACATCGGCCCGGGCGCTGGCCTCGGCGATGGGCAGCACCTCGAAGCCCGCGGCCAGCGCCGCTTCGCGGTATGAGTCTTCGATATTCCCGATGATGACGTCCAAGCCCGAGTCGCGCAGATTCTGCGCCTGCGCGCTGCCCTGGTTCCCGTAGCCCAGGATCGCGATGGTTTGGCCCTCGATGAAATCGAGGCTGGCATCCTCGTCGTGGTAAATGACCGGCATCGCACACTCCTTTTGCTTGGCACTCTCGCAAGGACGCGCCGGCTCAGCCGTCTTGCCGGCCTGCTTGCTCTCACTGCAGCTCGCCCAGTACCCAGGCGGCGGTGTCTTCCGGCAGCTCCGGGATGCGCTGCATGAACTCCTCGAGGTTTTCCCCGACCAGGTTGCCGCTGAGGTTTTCACGCAGAAATTCGTGGTAACGCGTGGCGACCCGTTCGCTGAGCAATCCACAACGCTTGAGCGTCGGGATCACGAAGCCCTGCACCGGCCCGAGCCGCTGCTTGCGGGGGCGGTGGCGCAGCAATCCATCGCGCTCGTTCCGAATGCACGTGATCAACGCGACGGCGTCAATGCCCGCTTCGCTCCAGATGTCCATGACGGCGCTCAGGAAAGTTTGCTGGTTGCGCTGGTCGATCAAACTGCGGGCAGCATCGAGCGCGAAGTCCTCGAGTTCGTCACGCTCGGTGTCGCTGACGTACGGTACACAACGCTGCAGGTACTGGACCCCGTACGCGTGGTGTCGCGATTCGTCACGGGCCACGTACGTCAACAGTTCCTTCAGCAGCGGCTCCTTGGTGAGATTGCGCATTTCGCGGAAGCTGTACAGGGCGAGCCCCTCGACGACGATTTGCATGCCAGTGAGCTTCTTCAGCCAATCGTCGGTCTGCAGCGTGGCATCCAGGATGCGGCGTAGCGCCGGAGCAATCGGGCGGACCTCGTCGAGTTTCTTGATGTACTTGGCAAACACCTCAACGTGACGCGCCTCGTCCATGGTCTGGGTGGCGGCGTAGAACTTGGCATCGGTGTGCGGTACCGCATTGACCAGCTGTGCGGCGACCATCAAGGCGCCCTGCTCCCCGTGCAGGAAGGTGCTCAGCCGGAAGCTCGCGGTCCGGCGCTTCAGCTCCCACGTCTGCTCCTCGGTCAGTGACTTCCAGTACGACGTCTCCTCGATCGGCAGGGCGGCGCCCAAGGGCGTAGCGGAAAATTTCGCCTGATCGATGGGTCGGTCCCAATCAAGGTCCCGTTCGGCCACCCACTGTGCTTCGGCTGCCTTGACGTAGAGCCGCCGCAGTTCCTCCACCTGGGGCTCGTAATTCCACTGGTAGATGACCTTCATGGCCGTATCCAGATCCGGTTCCTGCGTGGGGGTGGTCAGGGTGAAGTCGCTCATAGGGTCACTCCTCGTTGTGCGAGCACGCCTAATTGCCTGGCAACTCTTTGCCCGTCTGGTCTTGCTGCTGTGCTTGCGTGCCGGCAGGCGTGCGTGGTGCGGGCTCGGCGCCCGGTGGCGAAGGCTGGCGCGGCGGTGTGACGGTTGCCGTGTCGAATGACGGTGCCTGGGCGCGCGACTCCGGCGCTGCGGCTGCGGGCTGCGCCGCGGCCACCGGCTCCGCATTCCGCGCCTGACGGAGCTGTTCCCGTCTTTCCAAGGCGGCGAAGCGTTGTTCCAGCTTGCGGAAGCTCGCGGTCATCTGCTGGGCAAGCTTCTGGAACTGGTCGAGCTGGCGGTTCATACGTTCCTTCTTCTCCTTCGCCTGCTGCAGCTTTTGGGTGAGCTCTTGAACTCGTAACTGGAGCGCTACATCTTGAGTGTGAGAGGGGGGCGGTGGGAGTAACAGTCGACTGATCAGCCCGCCTGCCGCCACGCCGAGCAGGAGACCGAGGATCACTCCGGAACCGAAACGGAAGCGCAACATGCCAGTAGCCGCCGGGCTGCACGCTGACACAAAGCGGCACACCTCGCAAATGCCGGATAGGTGGCACAGTGGCAGCGGCCCCTCGTCTCTCCCTCGCCTCAGGCAGCAGGGGCGGTCAACAAGTGCTGCATCGTGAGGGCGTTGCGGACGCCGTAGTCTTGATAGCAGTTGTTGAAAATCACGTGAACGGCCTGCGCGGTCCGTAGCTGGCGGATTTTGGCAGCACACTGACGGAGTTCGTCGTCGGAGTCGAGATACTTGAAGCGCTGAGCAGCCGTAGCCGCGCGCTGAAACCATGCCTGCCGGTTGCGACCATGCAGGCGTACGTAGGCGACGTCGCTGGTCGTGACGTACGGAGGGTGCGGGATGCTCCGGATCTGTGGCGCGTCGATGCAGACGAGCGCCAGACCGTGCTGAGCCAGGAAATCAAGCGTCCGCTGCGTCCGGTCATCGAACCAGCTGGCGTGCCGGAACTCAATCGCCAGTCGGTCGTCAGGCAGCTGCATGCGGCAGAACGCCAGGTATGCTTCGTGATCGGGACGCGCGGTGAACCAGGGTGGAAACTGCAACAAGATGCAACCCAGCTTCCCGGCGACACGCAAGGGCATGAGCGCCTTGCGAAACATCTGGAAGGATAACTCCAGGACCTCGGTTGGCGACCGACTGAGGCGTGGCTGGCGCAGCACGTCCGGCGACAGCAGTCTCTTGATGCCCTCGGGCAGCGCCCGCGTCTCGGCGCCATGTTGTGTCAGCAAGGCAAACGCCTTGATATGGAAGCGGAAGGTTTCCGGGGTTCGCTGGGTCCACAGCGTGGCGTTGCGCTCGCTCGGCAGAGCATAGTAAGTGGAATCCACTTCGACGGTGTTGAAATGCTCGGCGTAGAAGCGCAGGCGGGCCTCGGCATCCTTCACGGTACGTGGATAGAATCCCGTGGCCAACAGCGTCGGGTCAGTCCACGAGGCTGTGCCGACGCGGTACTCCGGGTGCAGGGCGCTGGCGCTCATGGCTGTGGAGAATACCAGACCACCTGCAGCGTGGCGACGCGTGCCGGCTGCAGGGCAGGTCACAGGAGTACGCTGGTTCGGCGGTATCGGTCATGTGGCTGAAGAGCGTACAAGGGCGCAGCCGGCGCGAAGCGGTTGCGTCGTGGTTGGCTCTCATGGCCCCTGGGATGTTGCTGACGCGCGGGACCATCGTGCTGGCGTTGCTCGCTGCACCTTCGTTGATGCCCTGGGTGCCTGTTACATTCACTGTGCGGCTGGTGGCGGCAGTCCTGTTGCTGATGCATCTGGGCAGCACGGCTTCCCTGGTTCGCCATCCCCGGGCTTGGCCCCTGGCAGCCACCTTCCTGGGGCTCGTGACACTGGACGCACTCTTGTGCGGGGCCCTGCTCGGCGCTGACCCGCAATTGCACAGCCCTGCGCTGCCGCTCGGCCTGGCCGTCCTGGCGTTAGGCCTGACCGCCGGGGGCTGGCTGGCCGCAACGGCCTGTCTAGGTGCCGCCGGCATCGGTGCCATTGCGGCTGTGTGGTGGGGGATGTCACCTGCCCTGTTCGTGCCGCTCACGTTCTCCTTCCAGACGATTCTGGCTGTCGACAACCACTTCGGTGGAGCCGTGGTGGGAAGCCTTGGGCTGTCATTTCCTACGACCCTGGGCGTGGATACGCTTTTCGGAGGTGTCCCGGCTGCTGTGACAGCCGGAAATTCGTTCCGGACCGTCCTGAGCGTTGATACGTTCTTCGCTGGTTCACCCGCGGGCAGCGGGCTCGAGATCCTCTTCACGCCGGCACTTGCGGTAGCGCTGACTGCGCTGTGCACGGGAATGGGCCTGAATCTGTGGCGTGCCCGCCAGGCGCGCACGGCCGTGGTGCCGTCCATGCTGCCGGCCAAGTGACCCGCGGCCGCCGAGGTGGCCTGCCGCCAGACGAGACGGGTTGGGCAAGTCGATCAGACGCGCTGCGCGGCGCCCGGTTGCGCCCCGCGGGCGGCGCCAGTGACATGGCGAACGAACAGGGCGGCACCCCAGAAATTATCGTCACGGTCACGTAGAGCGACGGCGCTGAACTCCACTCGTGCGGCGGCCTCCCCGGAGAGTGCAACGGGATAGTGCTGGATCTGTCCTTGCTCGGCCAGTAATGCCAAGAAGGCGGCGGACTCGCGGCCACCGCCGGACAAGACATCAGCGAGGGCCAACGCGCCGCAGCGCCAGCCTAGAAGTTGCCGGGCGCGTTGATCAGCAAACGTGCAGCGCCCTTGTGGATCGACATAGACTACGCCCTCCTGCCGCGCTGCTCCGGTTGGGAACGCAGCTGCCGCCCGGTGACGCTGCTGCAGCTGATCGTGCGGCACATCTGCTGGCTGTTGAGACGGCCCAAGCGCTCGCGGGTGGGTTCCCTCTCGCGACTGGGAGCGGGAGTTCAGAAGCGCCGCGGCGTCAGCCTGGCCTCCTTGCATGTACTGCACGAGCAGCCGGTAGCGGCGCGGATCCAGTAGACGATGTCGGATTCGGTACAGAAGCACCAGCTCCCAGACGCCCAGTGCTCCCGCGAGCAACGCCAGCCAGCGTCCCAAGAGGTGCGGGCTCACTTCCGCGCCCGTTCGGCGGGGTACAGGGTCACGACCCCTTCGCTCTGCTGGACGGTGCTCCGCACACGCCAGGACCACGGCTGGACGGCGAGCCATACGAGCAGCAACGGCCATGACTGCGTGGTGCGCCGTGATGAGCTGTGCCGCGGCACGTAGCGCAGGACGATGCCGCTTGGCGTAGCCTGAACCCTGACGGCTGGAACAGCAGTGCGCCGGCGTACGTGGGCGTGCAGGAATGCCGCAACCATCGATACCAGTGCTACCGGGCCGGCGCTGTGCGGGGCAGAGGCGTCCACGGTACAGTCGCAGAGGAGACCACGCCCCGCGGGCCCAGGCTTCGCCAGCTGGTGGCAGAGGGCTACGGCGAAGTCGGATGACACGACCGCGGTGCGAGGACGGGCGCGAAAGTGTTGCAGATGAGCGACGCACTCACCAAGCACATAGCTCTGCTCCCGCATAACGGCGCCCAGCAGAGCGTATGTGTCGGGTCCAGCAGCCGTCGCATGCAGCGCCGAGCACGAGCGTAACGCAGTAAAGGAATAGGCGAGCTCGGTGCGCAGCGTCTCGGCGATGCGCTGCGCCGTGGCACGCAGGTGCGCGTCCGCCGCCGGAACCAATCGCTGCAGGACGGCGGCACGAATGGCCTCCGGCTCGAGCGGGACAGACTGAATACCTTGCTGCCGTGGTGCTGCCGTGGGCGTGGCACTGAGGACCGTCTCTGGCCGCGCCACGGCTACGGTTGGCAACCCCGGCCAACGCGCCGTCAGCTCCGCGAGAAAACGGGTCGGACGTTGCAGGGCGACGACGGCCAGGTCCACCGAGGAAGGGTCGAAGGCCGCTAGCGCGCTCGGCGGCAGAAACCGAAGCTGACAATCGTGTTCGAGAAGGACGCTGAGCGTCTCGCGCAGCGCGGGTGAGTCCGAGAAAGCAACGACGACGGACAAGGCGTCCATCCGCGACGGATCCTCTGCCAATCCTTGGTCCAACATCATCACGACCAGCTCCGGTCCACGGAGCAGCGGAGCGTGCCGGAGGCCACCTCCGTGCACGTGCACCGCGTCGCTGGAGGTTCCCTTCTACGCCGCCCGTAGCCGCTATCGCAAGCAGTGCGAATCCGCCGTAGGGACCACCTTGCATGCGCCAGTCCCGGACACATATAGTTCGCCCGCATGGATCGCCGCAGACTCGAGGAGTTGGAGGATGTGACCCTGGCCCCCTACGCGATGCGGAGCCGGGACAGCCGCGGGCGGGTCCACCAGGAACCGGAACATCCCCTGCGCTTAGCCTTCCAGCGTGACCGGGACCGGATCATTCACTCCACCGCGTTCCGGCGTCTGGAGTACAAGACGCAGGTGTTCGTGAACCACGAGGGTGACTATTACCGCACACGCCTGACACACACGATGGAGACGGCACAGATCACGCGCACCATCGCCCGGTCCTTGCAGCTCAATGAGGATCTCGCTGAGGCAGTGGCCCTCTCCCACGATCTTGGACACACGCCGTTCGGCCACGCTGGTGAACGCGTGCTCAACACGCTCATGGAGTCCCATGGTGGGTTCGAACACAATGCCCAGAGCCTCCGGATCGTGGACGTTCTGGAAGAGCGTTA
Organism: Binatia bacterium; assembly: GCA_046757585.1. GTDB lineage: Bacteria > Desulfobacterota > Binatia > HRBIN30 > HRBIN30 > JBHHYR01. The sequence goes on from JBHHYR010000104.1 coordinate 9,650, forward strand.
CCCGACCTTCCCCGGTCTGAATCTTTGCTGGGAAGTGCGCGAAGGAATCGTCAAGCATTCGCCTCCGTACGACCGGCCCCTAGCGCAGCAGTTCGAGCCCGGAAGGGCGCCGTGTCTCGAGGCTCAGATCGTCGACTGCGCGGATGAGATCGCTTACAATAGCCACGACATTGACGACGGCCTGAAATCAGGATTGCTGGCGCCGGAGCGGCTACGCGAGGTTACCCTGTGGCGCGAAATTTTCGGCCGGATCTCGGCGCAGCACCCGGACGCAGAGTTCCGCATTTGGCGTTATCAGGTGCAGCGGGCGCTCATCAACGAACTCGTCACGGATCTGATTACCACGGTCACCGCGCGCCTGCGTGCATTGCAGGCGGACGGCGTTGAAGCCATTCGGGAGCATGGGCAACCGCTTGCAGCCTTCAGTCCGGCAGTGGATGCCAAGCGACTGGAGCTCAAAGCCTTTCTGATGGAAAACCTCTACCGTCACTACCGGGTCATGCGCATGGCGGTGAAAGCACAAAAGATCATGGCCGACCTTTTCCACGCGTACATGCAGGAGCCGGCGCAGCTGCCGCCTCACATCACGGCGCGATGGAAGACGGGGGTGGATCGCGCGCGCGTGATTGCAGATTACATCGCGGGAATGACCGACCGCTTTGCAGTCGACGAATATCGGAAGCTGTTCGACCCCGACGAGCGCGTGTAGCCACGTGTCTTCGCTCCCTGGTTGACCCTGTACCCGCAAGTCGGCTGAACGCGGGAGGAGAGTTCCGCGCACGTTCTCAGCGCGCCACGCCGTGCAGCGCGTGCAGCCGCGCCTCCGCCAGCTCGCGTGCGTCACCTGAGGGCGCGATCCGGAGGTAGCGGCGGTAGAGCGCTGCGGCTTGCGCGGCACGCCCCAGGCGATCGTAGCTGAGCCCCAAGTTGACCACCACGTCAGGGTTGTTCGGGGCATGTGCGTACGCGGCCTCCAACCAGGTGGCGGCCGTTGACGCCCGACCTAGGCCCAGGTTGGCCACCCCGAGGCCGAAAAGGGGGTGTAGCAGCTGCGGCTGCAAGTGATGCGCCCGCGTGAAGGCCGCTTCGGCAGCAGCATAGTTGTGAACTGCAAGCTTGGCCATGCCCAGGTTGATGAGCACCTTGGGAAGGACAACGTAGCTGGCGCGGTGCGGCCGCGCTCGCAACGCTCGCTCATACTGCCGGGCCGCGTCTGCTGCACGACCCGCACGCAGGAAGGCGTCGCCCAGCGCAGTGTGCGCTTCACGACACCACGGCGATACCCGTAGCGTGGACTCGAACAGCGTTACATCGTCGGCGAACAGCGCGTTGCGGCGTGCGGTGAGACTTGTTAGCGCGACGAGGGTCAGAACACCCAACAGGGCCGCTCCATGCCGCAAGCGTTGCGCGGATACGATGCCGCGCTGCACCAGCATGGCCCCACTGGCCTGAGCCAGGCGCACGCAAGCCAGTGACCATCCAATGAACGGAAGGTAGAAGAAGCGGTCGGCACGGTAGTGCAAGATGGGAACGATATTCAGAACCGGGATCAGCGCCAGCAGCATCCAGGTGACCCCGAAGGCGACAAACGGCCAGCGCCGCCAGCCCCACGCCAGCGCCGCTAGCAGGCAGCCAAGTGCTACGGTTGCGGCAACCGTCGCGGCATCCCAGCTGGCCGAGAGCCGCCAGTCGTCACATACGGTCAGAGCGTCGAACCGGAAGGGCAGGGCGAGGTAGCTGACCACGAGCCGGGGTACAGTGCGGAGCCGGACTGCAAGCGGGATGCTGGCGAACCCCGTCCCGAGGGCTGCCCCGTGGAGAACCAGGGCCCGATAAAGGAGGTCAACGACAAGCAACACGAAAAAAGGGGCCAGCGTCCTCGCCAGCAGACGCCTGCGGCCGCGCGGGGACGCCGATGCCTGCGCTAGCATGTCGGGGAAGAAGAAATGGGCAGCAGTGAGAAGAAAGGGAAAAATGAGGGCGGTTTCCTTCGAGGCGAGGGCGCACAGGAAACTCAGCAACGCGCCGAGGCGCGCCAGCCAACACAATCGCTCGCGCCTGAGCGCGACGAGATGACAGCGGAAGGCCAGCAGCAGGAAAAGCGTACACAACGGGTCGGCAATACCGGATATCCACGCAACTGCCGCAGTCTGTAATGGGTGAACCGCGAACAACGCGGCGGCGAAGAACGAGGCGCGCTGTTCCATGCCCAATGCACGGAGAAGGTCAAAGACAAGAAGGACGTTCGCGAGGTGCACGAACACGACCGTCAAGTGGTACGCGCTCGCATGCAGGCCCGCGAGCCAGTGGTCAACACTCAGCAGCAGGATCACGAGTGGCCGCGCGTACGGCGCCGCACCATGCCAGGCCGGCATCGACCCGAGTGGCTGGCGCAAGGACGTCCAGAACTCACTCCACGACCGTACGATCAGGCCGCCATGCTCAACCTGCCAGTGGTCGAGCCATACGAACCCGTTTGGTATCGCATTCGCGAATGCCCCTGCGGCGAGAAGCGCCAGCAGCAGAGTCTGTACTTTCCGCGCACGCGCCACCCTGGCCAGTTGCCAGGCCATGCCACGATGTGTCAGACGCACCCGCGCGGTGCGGGGTCAGAGGGTAGGAATGTCAGGCGAGCCGGCCGTTCAGCGGCTCGCCTGACCTGGCGATGCAGTTACTTCACCTTGATCCTGTACTCCAGCGTGAAGGCGCCCCCGGTGACATTGCAGGTCTCACCCATGGGGCAGTCGGTGTCGAACACGCAGAGCTGGTTGGTGGTGCTGGAGCACGTCCCGGCGTCGCCGCCTTCCGAGGTACTGCTGCACGTGGTGAACTTCCCCGTCGGGGTGCAGGTCGTCGGGCTACCCGTAGGGGTCGTGAAATCAGGCGCGTTGAAGGTGACGTCCACCCGCCCGGGGTTCAGATTGCCGCCATTGGCTAGACAAGCGGCTCCTACGGTAAACCCAAGCGTTGCCAAGTCCTCGCTCAGGTTGAACCCGTAGATCGGATCGAAGCAGCTCAAGCTGTGTCCTGTGGTGGCGATATGGATCGAACCATCGTCACCGGAGACGAACTCGTTGAACCTGGCTTTCTGTTTGATCGTCAGGGGCGTCGCCGGTTGCATGTAGGGCGGCGCCGCAAACGGGGCTTCCGTGCCGAGTGCGTCGAGTCCTGGGAGCTCCACCCAGTCGCCGTTCACTTGGACGAACTCCAGCCACCCCGGCACCGTGCCGCCGAGGCAGCGCGACCCATCCACACACACGGACGTCTTGCAGTCCTGATCAACATGGCACGCCTTGCCGTTATCCATGCAGGTACCCGTCGGGCAGTCGTCATTCGACGTGCAGGCCGTCGTGCTCAGCGGATTAGCGGGATCCGTAGGGTCGGTGCACACGTGTGGAATCGAAGGTGTTCCTCTTTTCAGCGGATTGTTGATTGTGATACCGGTAAGCTTCACCTGCACCTTCTTCAGTTTCGTCTTGTCGCCTTTCCAGGCGGCACTGATTGATTCGGCAAACACGCTCGGCAGCTGGCCCTTCACCGGCGCCGTCATCGGTACGATCACGTGGACGTTCGGTGTCGGGCTCAGTGTGACCTGAAACGTTGGTTTCG
>JBHHYR010000105.1:0-13251 GCA_046757585.1 Binatia bacterium
GACCTTGCCGCGCTGCGCCAAACTCTGGACGAGCTACGCGAGGAGCGTGATGCGCTGGCCGCCAACACGGCCGAACGGAGCCGCGAAGTCGAAACGCAACAGGCCGCCCTGGCAGAGGTCCGCGCGACCCTCGAGCGGACGTGTGCCGAGCGCGAGCAAGCCAAGCAATCGGGCCTCGACGCGGCGCGGCGGCTGGCCGACTTGCGCCGCCACGCGGAAAACCTCGCCGCCCAACTGCGCCAGCGCGATGCCCTGCTCCAGACTGCACGAGCCGAGCTTGCACGCCTCGAAGAGGCAGCCCGGGCCGCCGACGCTGCCGCCGCCGAGACCGCCCACGAACGCGACAGCTGGCGCCAGCAGGTCGAGGAAGCCGCCAACCGGCTCGAACGCGAACGTTTGAGCTACGCGGAGGAAAAGGCGGCTTTGGTCCGCAATTTCGCGGCACGACTCGAAGACAAACGGCAACGGGCCTCCGCAGCAGCTGAATCAGGGGAGCGGCAACCGCCGGGCGAACCACAACCTCACACGCTGTATCAGAAGCCGCTGGCCATTGAGCGGTCGGCGCCGCTGGGAGCAGTTGTCGAGACCGTGCCGGAACCACCGGCGGTGCGGGTCCTGCCTGAACGTGGGCGCAAGACGGTGGTCCCGTCAGGAGAACTGGTGCTGCTCGACGAGGGCTCCCTGGGCGACGACGCGTGTGCGGCGCTGCACGGCGCGGGCTTTGAGGTGACGCGCCTGTCACCAGGCACCGGCACGGTCGACGACCTTGCCCGCCGCAAGCTGAAATGTGTCATGTTGAACCTCGGAAGTGGCCCGGCAGCCTGGCAGGTCTTACGGGCGCTGCGCGAACGCGCGGGCACACGGACTGTCCCGATCCTTGCCTACGTGATGACCAAGGAGACGCCACAAGGCTTCTGCTTCGGTCGCACGGATTTCGCGCCCTGGCCAACCGATTCGGCTCGCATCATCGAGCGCCTCAGTCGCCTGCGACCGAAGCTGCACCGCGTACTGCTGCTGAGTGCGGACGTGGATGGCATGGGCTCGTTGCGGGAGCCCTTGGCGCGGGCCAAGGTCTCGACGTCGATCGTGCTCGACGCCAAGCAGGCGCTGGAGTTCGCTGCCATGGTTGAGCCGGAAGCTGCGCTGTTGCATCTGTCACCTGCGTGCCCGTCGGTGACACGTGCCATCGCTGGTCTGCGAACCACCGAGGCCACCCGGGATCTTCCGCTGCTGGTGCTCTTCGATAAGACTCCCACGCCGCGCGAGCCGGCCTTCCTGCGCACCGTCGTTCCACAGTTGCGGGGCAAATCTTCCTTTCAGTTCACGAACCTGCCGGAGGAAATCGCCCGTTTGATCGGATAGCGCCGGGACTGCTTGGGCTGGCGCGGGCCCGGGAGCTGGGCAAATCGGCCGAAGGCGCGATAGACCCGGGCCTACGGCCGTGCCGGGGGCTGGCAAGCAGGTGCCGGCGCTGGGTGGTGTCGTTTCACTGCCCGGGCACCGAAAGCCCGTGTTGTGCCCGGGGTGGCTGTCAAGAATCTGTTGACTTTTCCTGTTTATGGTGGCAGTTTCAGCAGCCGTCGTGGCTACTCTGTCGAGAAGGGGTGCATTGATTGCATGGGGTCCGGTGTGGAACGGCAAGCTGGTGGGAGTCGATGTGTGAGGCGGAAGCCGGAGCCATCTCTCTCGATCTGCGACTCTCGAGTGAACGACCGAATCCGAAACGATCCGCCAAACAATCCGGGAACTTGCGGTGGCACAGCTAGCTGCGGGTCGCGAGGGGGTGGAATTGCGGCTGGCACCGTGTTCGGTGCAGCCGGCTGCGACGGAAGCGCGCACAGAGGAGGCACGCATGGATATGCCTAGAGGCACGATTTCCATTATGCACGTTGCGCTCGGGGTTCCACTGAGCGTGCGCCGCAATGCGTCCCGTTCGACTTCGAAGTGGGGCACCCTGCTCGTCGCCGGTGCCCTCTGCGTGGGCTTCCTGGTGGCCCCGGCGGCCGCGGTTGACCTGGCCAGCGTCAGTGCCGGCGGAGGGTCGGGCAGCGGCGGCAGTAACGGCGTTGCGGTGAACGACGACGGTAACTTCGTGGTGTTCTATTCGGATGCCGGCAACCTGGTCCCGGGGGATACGAACGGCAAGCGCGACGTGTTTGTGCGCGACCGCAGCGGTGCAATGACGGAACGCGTGAGTGTCAGTAGCTCAGGCGAGCAAGCAAACGGCGCAAGCCACGCAACCGGCGTGGCCCCCGGCATCAGCGCGGATGGACAGGTCGTGGCCTTTTATTCCGCTGCCACCAACCTGGTGGCAGACGACACCAACGGTCAGACGGATGTCTTTGTCCGCTTCCGCGACACCGGGGTGACAGAGCTCGTCAGCAAGCGCGTGGACGGGACGTTGGGGGATGGTGCGAGCGTGAACCCCAGTATCAGTGCGGACGGCCGGTTCGTCGCGTTCCAGTCGCAGGCGTCGAATTTGGTTCCGAACGACACGAACAATACCACGGACATTTTTGTGGTTGATCTCGAGACGGGAGATGTGGAACGCGCCTGCGACAGCGTGGAACCGGATCGGTTCAGTTTTTCGCCCAGCATCAACGCGGATGGCAACTTCGTGGCCTTCGCTTCGGCAGCAACCAACCTCGTGCCGGACGATACGAACGGCAAGCTCGACATCTTCGTCTGCGATCGCAGCACGGGCCAGATCGAACGGGTCAGCGTCGGGACGGGGGGGCAGGGGAACGGCGACAGCATCCTGCCCGCGATCAGCGGCGACGGCCGTGTGGTGGGATTCAAGTCGCTGGCGGATGATCTGGTGCCGAGTGACGCGAACGGGGTCGTGGATGTCTTTGTGCACGATCGGGTCGCAGGCCTGACCGAGCGGATCAGTGTCAACATGCACGGCGGCGATGCGAACGACTTTTCGTTTCCCCCCAGCCTGAGCAACGATGGCCGCTTCGTGGCATTCGGCTCCTTTGGAACGAACTTGGTCCCCAACGACACCAACATCACGTCCAATGTCTTCGTGCGCGATCGGCAGATCGGGGCCACGGTGCTGGTGGATGTGAACGGTCAAGGCCAGCAGGCAAACAACGGGACCTCGGACGTTCCCCCCGCGATGAGCGGCGACGGCTTGCAGATCGGATTTGTGTCGTTTGCCACGAATCTCGTCACGAACGACGGCAACCATGCGACGGATGTCTTTGTCAGTCAGAACCCGTTCTTCGGGCCCGGCAGCTGCCCCGATGGCGTGTGTCCCGCGGGGGAGGTCTGTGTCAAAGGGTTCTGTGCGAACCCCACACCGACGGCGGCCGCGACGAAAACACCCACCGCTCCTCCAACCGGCACGCCAACGCTCACGCCGACCCGGACGCCAACGTTCAAGCCTTGCACCGACGACAGCATGTGCCCGCCCGACAAGCACTGCCGTGCGGGCTTCTGCAAGATCAAGCGGCCGTGTGATGATGAGGACCCGGCCGTTGACCGTCATGAGTGCCGCAGTCGAGAAGCGTGTATCGACAACCTTTGCGAATGTGGCGGTGACTGCAATCTCGACGGGATCGTATTCGGTAATGAGATCACGCAGGGGATCCTCATCCTCGGTGGGGTGGCTCCGCTGGATCAATGTACTGCGGCAGACATCAATGGTGACGGCCAAGTGCTCGGGAACGAGATCACGCTCGCGGTCCTCAACTTGGGCGAAGGTTGCGTACAGGAAGGGCAGCCTCTGATCTTTGCGCGCGATCGTGGTGGTATGGTCACCCTGACGGTTGGTTCGGCGAGCATTCCGGACGGCAGCGGTGCGGCGGCGATCTCGGTGGATCTCAGCGGCGGCGAAGGGGAGGTCGCAACGGCACAGCTCGACGTCCTGTTTGATCCCACGATGATCGAAATCGGTGATCCCGGCGTGGCGTGTAAGCTGGACGACCGATTGGCGGACCAGGTGTTCCTGGCCACCTTACCCGACGCACCGCCGGCACCGCCGGGGCTGAAGCGGCTGCGCTTGTTCGTCGGCGACGTAACCGCACCGATCGCTACGTTTGACGATGGGACGATCGTGACGTGCAGGTTTCAGGTGCAGGGCGGAGCCGGAGCAGCCACCGTCCTGGCTGTGGACAACCTGAACGTCGGCGACGCACGGGGCAATATTTTCGGGTCGCAAGCCGTGAGTGGGGGCGTCTCGATCCTGGTCCCCACGGCCACGGCGGTCCCGGCACCCACGCCGGCACCGCCGTGTCCAGGTGATTGCAACGCGGACGGCGAGGTGCTCGGGAACGAGATAACTGTTGCGGTGCGCATCCTCGCCGGCCAGGAATCGCTTCAGGAATGTGCGGCGGCGGACGCGGATGGCGACGGCCAGGTCATGGTGACCGACGTGACCCGTGCAGTCATCAGCTTGGGCCGTGGTTGCCCCCGCTGAGCATCTGGCCTCGCGGTTGCCGCGGTTGAGACGGCGTTGAGAAACATGCTGGGGCGGTGCATCGTCAGGGAGAAGTCACCGAGGATACTGGCGTTGGGCTGCGACGGTTACAGGAGGGAGTTCGTAATGGAAAATCCTAGGCGTTGGAAGCGCGCAGGCGTTGGCGGCTGGAAGAGTGCCTGTTGCGCCGTCGCGGTCTCTCTCGTGTATGCAGCTTCGGCGTCGGCCGTCGTCAGCGTGACGGTCGCGACCAGTGACGGCGTTCCCGGAGGGACGGTGACCCTGACAATGAGCGTGAGCCGTACCGCGGGGGAGCCGCCGATCGCCAACGTGCAGGCGGACATCCTCTTCGACACGACGCAGATCCAGCTCGTTGGTACGTGTGTAGCGGACGGAGCGGCATGCCAGGGGAGCGCCGATTGCGCCGGCGATGGCACCTGCGACCTCCCCTGTGAGAAGGATCCACGCCTGGCGGTCCAGATTCTCAGTGCCACCTTGCCAGTCACCGTGCGTCCACCGGACCCAGCCCCGATGCGGCGCTTGCGGCTCGCTGTGCTCCCGCCCACGCAGGTGCCGATTCCCACGTTCGACGACGGTGTCGTCGCGACGTGCACGTTTCAGGTGCCGGACACCGCTGAGCTGGGGCCGCAGACGCTGACCAGCGACGACGCGAGACTCAACGCCGGTGACGCTTTGGGGCAGCTGCTGCCTGCAGAGGCCGTCCTGGAACCCGGCAGTGTCGTCGCGCCGCCCACACCCACCCCAACTGGGCCAACTGGCACACCGACGCCGGTGGTGACGGAGACCGAAACACCCGCCGCTACGCCCGCAACTGAAACCCCAACTGACACGCCTGTCGTTACGGTCTCGCCCAGCAACACGCCAACCAACACACCGATGAACACGCCGACAGTGAAGGAGGGCACAGCCACGCCCGCGAATACGCCCACCAATACGCTTGTGCCGACTCGTACAGCGACCTCGGTGCCCCCGACCGCCACCCGGACGAACGCCCCGCAGGCGACCGCGACCAAGAAGGGCGGTGGAGGCGGCGGTTGCACGGTGACGGCGGTGGAGACGGGGCGCGGCGGAGCGTTTGTGTGGTTCGTGGTGCCCGCCGCGTTGCTCCTGTGGCGCCGGCGGTTCAGAGGCTGAGCGAGCAAGAATCCGGTTCCGGAGGCCCTGTACGGGGCCTCCGCCCGCCTGGCGTCCGCCCCGATTCGAGGGGAAGGACTGGCAGCGGGGAATCGTGTCCTCGCCCCGTGGACGGGGCGGCTGGCCACTGGCTTGTCCGCGCGGAAGCGGGTAGTGTTGCCGGCAACTGAGGGGCTCCGGGTTTGCTAGATACACTCATCAACCGTTTTGAGTCCCGCCGAGCCGTCGTGGGCATCCTCGGCTTAGGCTACGTTGGGCTGCCGCTGGCTGCAACGTTCGCGGAGGGCGGCTTTGCGGTCGTCGGGTTCGACATCGATGGCGCGAAGATCGAAGAGCTACGCGCCGGCCGCAGCTATATCCGACACGTGCCTGCGGCTAGACTGAGCGCGTTGTTGGGATCCCAACCACCTGACTGTGACGGCGCGGCGTTCTACCCGACGACAGACTACAGTCTCCTAGCGGGGTGTGACGCGGTCCTCATCTGCGTGCCTACGCCGCTCACTGAGAACCGTGAGCCCGATCTCTCGTGTGTGACCAGTACGGCCCAGACCATCGCACGCTACTTGCGACCCAATCAACTGGTGGTGCTGGAAAGCACGACCTATCCGGGGACCACTGACGAAGTGGTGCGTGGGCTGCTTGAGGCCAATGGGCTCCAGGCAGGGAAGGACTTCTTCCTGGCGTTTTCACCGGAGCGGGAGGACCCCAACAACCCGCAGTATTCCACCCGCACGATTCCGAAACTGATCGGCGGGTATACCCCCCTGTGTGGCCAGGTGGCTGCGGCGCTTTACGGCGCCGTGCTGGAACGGGTCATTCCGGTCTCTTCCGCCCGGGTGGCGGAGGCCGCAAAGCTGCTGGAAAACATCTACCGCAGCGTCAATATTGCGCTGGTCAACGAGCTCAAGGTGCTGTTCGACCGGATGGGCCTCGATGTCTGGGAAGTCATCGACGCCGCTGCCACCAAGCCGTTTGGCTTCACCCCCTTTTACCCGGGGCCAGGGTTGGGTGGCCACTGCATTCCCATCGATCCCTTTTATCTGACCTGGAAAGCGCGACAGTACGAGCTGGCGACGCGGTTCATCGAGCTGGCCGGAGAGGTGAATCACGCGATGCCCGCCTTCGTGGTCGAGAAGCTGATGGACGCCCTCAACGAACGCCGGCGCAGCTTGAAGGGGGCCCGGGTGCTGGTTCTGGGCGTCGCGTATAAGCGTGACTTGGACGACACCCGGGAATCACCAGCGCTGAAGGTCATCGATCTCCTGCTGAAAAAGGGCGCTGAGGTTTGCTACCATGACCCGTACGTCCCGACGCTCAAGCGGTCCCGACATTACAACTTCAACCTCCGCTCGGTTCCACTCACCCGGGAGCAGCTGCGATGGGCCGACGCCGTGATCATTGCGACGGACCACGCTGCGTTCGATTATGCGTCCATCGTTGAAGCCAGCTCATTGGTCATTGATACGCGGAACGCCACCCGCTGCGTGACCGAGGGGCGTGAAAAGATTGTCCGGGCCTGACCTGGGTTGGCCGGAAGGGCCACGGTTTGGCGGCGGAACGGACCGATATGCCCGCGCATAGGCGCTGTTTTGCCCTTTCCCGGGCACCGGCTTGCCGGGATGGCGGTGGCGAGCCCTCGTTTTGAGGACTTTTCGGCAGGACAATCCTTGACAATGCGCCGAATTTTTGAGTATGTATGCCCGCACTTCCGCGCGTGCTCTGGGCAGCGTGACTGTCGAAGGTGTAGGCGCGTGGGGGCAGGCAGTGGAAGCAGGTCCGGTCGATTGGAAAGGAGGAGGGCAATGCGAAAGGTGAAGTGGGACGCTTTTCTCTCGGGGCTCTGCGGTCTCGCGGTGGTCTTGGGAGTTGTGGCGCCTGCCGTTCATGCGGACGTCACGACGGAGAAGGGGGCTTCGATCCTCGTCTTTCCAAAAGTCCGCGCCAACAGCACGTTCGACACGGTGATTCAGATCACGAATACCGGGAATTCGATGGTCCATGCGCATTGCTTCTACGTCGACGCCTCGTTGCACAGCGTCCTGTCGGGGCAGCCGTGCTCCGTCCCGAGCGCAACCTGTGTGCCAGCTTGGCAAGAAATAGACTTCACCATCTGGCTCACCAAACAGCAGCCCACGCATTGGCTCGCAAGTAGTGGCCGTAACGTCAATCCGCTCGATGGCTTCGGCGGAGATGGCTCCGGGTTTGATCCGGGGCGTGTGCCGCCGCTGTCGGACTTCGAAGGGGAGCTGAAGTGCTTCGAGGTCAGCGCCTCGGGTGAACCAATCACCGGCAACCACCTCAAGGGAGAGGCAACTCTCAAAGTCATTGCGACCACGGCGGGAACTAGTATCGCTGACCCCGGTACCACCGCTGGCGACGTGTCCAAGTACAATGCCGTGGGGATCCTGGGCAATCCGGACGTGCAGCCGGCCAACCCGCTGCTGCTTGACGGCAACGAGTACCAGGCCTGCCCGGAAAAGCTCATCCTGAACCACTTTGCCACCGGGGCCGCAGATCCGGTTGCCGCCGCTCTCGGCGGCGCGGTGACCTCCTCGTCCGTAGCCACGGAGCTCACGCTTGTTCCCTGCAGCGAGGATTTCGAGAATCAGATCCCAACGACCGTGACGGTGCAGTACCTGATCTACAACGAATTGGAGCAGCGGTTCTCCGGCAGCACGACGGTGACCTGCTTCCTGTCGACTGAGCTGACGGCGATCGATAGTCCGACGGCGCCGGAACGGTCGACCTTTTCGCGCGGGCTGCTCGGGACGGATGTCGCCCAGATGGAGATCACACCAGTGGTCAACGTGGACGGTACCACGCACGCTGTGATTGGGGTTGCGGAACGGATCATCTCCGCCAGCACGAGCTCGACGAAGGTTTCGGCGCGGGCTGCGTATAACCTGCATACTGTGGGGGATCTGATCCCAGCTACCGGCCCGGATCAGATCAGACTGGTGGGGGAGTAGGGCAGTGACCCAGACACAAGGCGGGGAAAAGGCAGTGGCTGGTTTCTCCCTGATAGGTGAAAGGAGAAGGGCAATGCGTACGGTGAAGTGGATTCCTTTTCTCTCGGGCGGCTGCCTGCTTCTGGGAGGCGTGCTCCTGTGGGCAAACGCTGCGCGTGCGGACGTTTCGTCGACCAACTCTGCGGCCATTCTGGTGTTTCCGAAAATCGTCGTGGAGACGAGTGCGACGCGGCGCGTCGATACGGTGATCCAGATTACCAATACCTCGGCGGCCCCCGTGGATGTCCGCTGTTTCTTGGTGAACGCCAACGGCCACTGCTCCAATTCCGGAACGGTTTGCGACCCGAACGGCGACCCTGCCCAGACGACCTGTGGGTCGTTCGAGTTCTGCGTGCCCGGGTGGCAGGAAAGCGACTTCCGGTTTCGTCTGAGCCCGAAACAGCCCATTGCATGGCCGGTCAGTGAAGGGTTGCTCGACCTGCCGCTTGCCCAGTTCAATGACGGCAGCATCCTGCCCGCCCCAGAGGATCCCCTCATGGGTGAGTTGAAGTGCATCGAGGTGCAGCAGGGCAACGAGGCGCCGGTGGACCGGAACGACCTCAAGGGAGAGGCGACGATCGTTTCGGTCTCGGACGGGCCGACCGTCGACAGCCGGGGCTATAATGCCATTGGTATCCAGGCGATCCCCGGGGCCAATAACGGAGATGACACGCTGGTCCTCGGTGAAGAATACAATGCCTGCCCGAACATTCTGGTGCTCGACCACTTTTTCGACGATGCGATCGAGCCATCATCAGTTGGCGACACGGTGCGGACCAGTCTGACGCTGGTGCCCTGCTCTGAAGACTTCAACCTGCAGGAACCGATCACGACCACGGTGCAATTCCTGGTGTTTAATGAGTTCGAGCAGCGTTTCTCCACGAGCCGTCCGGTGACCTGCTTCAGTGAAATCGATCTCTCAGACATCGACACGCGACCGGGTCCGTCCGGTGATGCCCAATCGCTGTTCAACGTGAACGTACAGGGAACCTTGACGGGCCAGTCCCTGATCCGCGGTGTGGCTGACGCGGATACGGGCCATGGCCACGGCCTGCTGGCCGTGGCGGAGGAGTTTCACGGTGCGAACCCCTTCTCGGCCTCGGCGGCGTTCGTGGCGCACCAGCGGGGCGTGCGAACGCAACGTGATATCGTGCAGTTGCCACTGGCCCAGCCGCAGGGACCATAGGTATAACCAAGACGTTCGCTACTGCAACGGATTGTGCTGAGGGGCTGAGCCAGAGGTGGCTTGGCCCCTCGTTCGTTGGGGCCATGACTGCCGCCACGTTGGTCGCCGGTGCCCCGTCGTGGGTCAGCAATGCTCCGCGGTAGCGGTTGCGGCCCCTGCGAAGTCGCTATAGAAAGCCAGCAGACCAACGTTCCCGGGGGAGGGAAACGTCATAACGATGCGCGGATGGACGGTTCGCGACAGCCTCGAGCTGTATAACGTCAGCAACTGGGGCGCAGGGTTCTTCACGGTCAACGAGCGGGGACATGTGGAAGTGCGCCCACGGGGGGAGCTCGGACCAGGCATCGATCTGCGCGACTTGGTGCAGGACCTGGATCAACGCGGCCTGCGCACGCCTCTGCTGGTCCGCTTTTCCGACATTCTTGCCAGCCGTGTGCAGGGACTGTGTGGTGCCTTCGGCGGGGCGATCAAGGAGTACGGCTACAAGGGCGGGTTCCGTGGGGTGTATCCGATCAAGGTGAATCAACAGCGCCACGTGGTGGAAGAGATCGTCGAGTACGGTGCTTCGGAGGGTGTGGGGCTCGAGGCCGGAAGCAAGCCCGAGTTGCTGATTGCCCTCGCCATCCTCGATACCCCCGGTGCCTTGATCATCTGTAATGGGTACAAGGACCGCGCCTACGTCGAAACCGCCCTGCTGGCGCAGCGCCTGGGACGCACACCGATTATCGTGGTGGACCGATTCCACGAGGTGGAACTCGTCATGCAGACCTCTCGCGAGTTGGGCATCCGCCCGCAGATCGGTGTGCGCGCGCGACTGACCACCAAAGGGGCTGGGAAGTGGGTCGAATCGACGGGCGACCGCTCGAAGTTCGGGTTGACGGCGGTGGAAATCGTCGAGGCACTGGAACGACTGAGCGCGGCGGGCATGCTCGATTGCCTGCAGCTGCTACACTTCCATATCGGTTCACAGATCACGTCGATTCGCGCCCACAAGGACGCTCTGCGGGAGGCGAGCCGCATCTTCGCAGGGCTGCATCTGATGGGCGCCACGCCACGCTTTTTCGACGCGGGCGGCGGCCTCGGCGTCGACTACGATGGCTCCCAGACGAACTTCCACTCCTCCATGAACTATACCATGCAGGAGTACGCCAACGACGTCGTCGCGGCGATTCAAGAAGCGTGCGACAAGGAACACATTCCCCATCCGGACATTGTGACCGAGGCGGGACGAGCGATGGTGGCGCATCACTCCGTCCTCGTCTTTGACGTGCTCGGAGTACATGAACGGCTTTCGGGCAAGCCGCCGGAGCCGGTCGCCGAAGACGACCCGAAGGTCATCAAGGATCTGGTGGAGACCTGGTCCACCATTTCGCAGAAGAACGTCCAGGAAGCCTATCACGATAGCCTGCAACTGAAGGAGGAAGCGTCCGAGCTGTTCTCGCTGGGCTACCTCGATTTGCGGGGCCGGGCATGCGTGGAACGACTGTTCTGGAACTGCTGCGAGAAGATCTTGCGCATCGTTCATGAACTGCCCTACGTGCCCGATGACCTGGAACCCCTCGAGAAAGGACTGGCCGACACCTACTACGGCAACTTCTCGGTGTTCCAGTCTGCACCGGATCACTGGGCGGTCAAACAGCTCTTCCCGGTGATGCCGATCCACCGGCTGGAGGAACGGCCGACCCGCCGTGGCGTGTTCGCGGACCTGACCTGCGACAGCGATGGCAAGATCGACAAGTTCATCGACCAGCGCGACGTCAAGGATGTGCTGGAGTTGCACCCGTTGAACGGGCAGACCTACTACATCGGCGTGTTCCTCGTGGGCGCCTATCAGGAGATCCTCGGGGACTTGCACAACCTGTTCGGCGACACCGACGCCGTGCATGTGCGCCTCGACGCGGACGGACGGTACGAAGTGGAGCATGTCGTTGAAGGCGACGAAGTGACCGACGTCCTCCGCTACGTGCAGTGGGACAAGGGGACGCTGATCGAGAAGGTCCGGCGGACCATCGAGGTCAGTATGCGGGCCGGGCGGATCAGCTTGGAAGACTCGGCCCGCCTGCGGCGCCATTACGAGCACGGTCTACAGGCCTACACCTACCTCTCTAATGGCGACTCGGTTCTCGGCAGCGGCGATCGGATCGGGGCGCAGCTGCAGTGGGAATCGCAGCGCCTCAAAGGCTAAGTACTCCGAGATTCGCGGCCGCGCTTCGGCGGCTATAGGGCGGCTGACGGGCGATATTCGCCGAACACCCGCCGCAGGGCGTCGGCGATTTCGCCGAGCGTGGCGTACACGCGCACCGCGTCGATGATGGCGGGCATCAGGTTCGCGTTCCCGCGCGCGGTCGCTTCCACGCGTCGGATCGCCTCGGTGGCAGCCGTCTGATTGCGTTCGGCTCGCAGGCGTGCCACGCGGCGCTTCTGTTGTTCTTCCAGTGCGATGTCGATCTTGAGGATGTCGGGGGCTGCCTCCGCCCCTTGGGTGAACTCGTTGACGCCCACGATGATCCGCTCTTTGCGTTCGATCTCTCGCTGGTAGCGGAAGGCCGCATTGTGGATTTCACGCTGCTGGTATCCCAGCTCGACCGCTGGCACGGCGCCACCAAGCTTGTCGATCGCGGTGATGTACTCGATCGCCTTCCGTTCCAACTCGTCAGTGAGCGATTCGACGTAGTATGAGCCCGCCAGCGGGTCGATCGTATCTGCAACCCCACTTTCGTACGCAATGACCTGTTGCGTTCGCAGCGCCAGGCGTGCCGAATCTTCGGTCGGGAGGCCCAGGGCCTCGTCGCGGCCGTTGGTATGCAGCGACTGCGTGCCACCGAGCACGGCTGCCAGGGCTTGAATCGTCGTCCGCACCACGTTGTTGTCGGGCTGCTGCGCACACAGCGATGAGCCCGCGGTCTGCGCGTGCGTGCGCAGCATCATCGAGCGCGGATCTCGGGCGCCAAAGCGCTCCTTCATGATGCGCGCCCAGAGACGGCGCGCTGCGCGAAACTTCGCGACTTCTTCGAGAAAGTTGTTGTGGACGTTGAAGAAGAACGACAGGCGAGCGGCAAACTTGTCAACGCTCAGGCCTGCCTTCAGGGCGGCGTCGACGTAAGCGATGCCGTCGGCGAGGGTGAACGCGATTTCCTGCGCCGCCGTCGATCCCGCTTCGCGGATGTGGTAGCCGGAAATCGAGATCGTGTTCCAATTGGGCACTTCCTGCGTGCAGAAGGCGAAGACATCCGTGATGATACGCATCGACCCGGCGGGCGGGTAGATGTAGGTCCCACGTGCGATGTATTCCTTGAGAATGTCGTTCTGGATCGTGCCGCCGACCTTGTCCCAGCCCACCTTCTGTTTCTCCGCCACGACCAGGTACAGCGCCAGCAGGATGCACGCGGTTGCGTTGATGGTCATCGAGGTGGTGGCCTTATCCAACGGAATGCCGGCGAGCAGCGTCTCCATGTCTGCCAGGGAATCAATGGCGACCC
>JBHHYR010000106.1:0-13243 GCA_046757585.1 Binatia bacterium
CAATAACCGGTATGGACATAGCCATACAGCGGTTCTCCGGCAGCCAAGAGGCGCGGATAGACGTCGCGCGTGATGCTGTAAACGCCTGGCGGCAGGTACTCGAACACACGCGGCTCGAAGATCAGGGCCCCAGCATACATCAGGGGGGTCAAGGATTCGGCACTGGCACCTGTATCTGCGTGACCGAGGAACCGGCGGATGCGTTGCCTCGCATCGACTTCGATAACCCCGTAGCGCGCCGCGTCCACATCCGCTCGAAGGACCATGGTAGCCATAGCGCGCTGGCGCTGGTGGAAATCGATGACCTGCCGGAGCACGAGGTCCATCACCGTGTCCGCATTCAGCACCACGAATGTGTCCCCCGCGAGGAATGCGCGTGCTGCGGCGATCGCCCCGCCCGTGTCCAGAATCGGGTTCTCCTCCGAATAGGTAATGCGAACACCGTACGCACTCCCCTCGCCGAGGCAGCTGCGAACCTGGTCACCAAGATGATGCAAGTTGATCACCACCTCGCGAACCCCAGCATCGCGTAACAACCGAAGTGCAAACGCGATCAACGGGCGGCCCCCTACTTCCAGCAAGGGCTTTGGCACCGCATTGGTGAGCGGCCGCAAGCGGCTTCCCCGGCCCGCGGCCAGGATCATGGCCCGCAAGGGTCCACCTCCGGCAGGTAGCTCCGCAAGATGTTCGCCATCTCCGCATGCTCCGGGAAGCGTGGCAGGAGGCGCTCGATCTGTCGGAGGGTCGAAGGGATGTAGCGCAGATAGCCCGGCTTCCCCTTCTCACAATCCAGAAAGTAGAAGCGTCCAACGACCTTGAGTGCCTTCTGGAGGGCGCAGAGGAAATACACCTCCCCTAGGGCGCCCGCTCCGAGGTCGAGGCCGGAGAGCTCGCGCCAACGCCGCCGGTAGTAGTCGAGCAGTGCCGCTTCAGTGGGAGGCCGGATGACGCGCGGCGTATCGCGATCACCAAGCAAAGTCGCCAGATCGTAGGGCGCCGGCGCAAGCAGCGCGTCTTGAAAGTCAAGGACGCGAATAGCACCGCCTTGGACGAAGAGATTCCAGCTGTGGAAATCGCGATGGCTCAGGTACCGCGGCTGCGCAGCCAAGACCCGCGCGATCGCGGTAAAATGGCTGCGCAGGATCGCCGCCTCTGCGGCAGGCAGCGAGCGACCCACCCGTCGCTCGAGTCCGTACTCGATGAAATGCTCGAATTCCCACATGAACAGCCGTTCGTCGAAGGCCTGCTGAAACGCGATGCAGTGACGGTCGAACCGCCGCGTGCCCTGAACCTGAATAAGCAAGAGCTGCTCGATCGCGCGTTCAAAGAGGGCTGTGACGCAAGCCGGCTCGGCCCCACCCACCCGTTGCGCCACGGCATCCCACAACGCCGTATCGCCAACATCTTCAAGCAACAGCACACCCCGCTCGGAAGCATCCGCGTAGAGCCGTGGAACGGCGACGCCGAGCGCGACAAGAAACCGATGGACGTTCAAGTACGGAAGCTCCGCCACCGGCTGCTCGAGAACGGCAAGCTCATCCGACGAGAGTGTCACCCCCCGATCCGCAAGGATCATGGCGACTGCGGAGGCGGGCACGTTGGGGCCCTCTAGCCACACACGCGCGTAGCGCCGCGTGGAGGCATCACCGGCGAGCGGCGCTGCACGGCGCACCCTGGCGCGAGCGCCAAAACTCTCACGCACCAGCTCGGCTAACAACGATGCCAGAGCCGCTTCCACTGCTGCGCCAGTAGCAACGCCTCCCAAGGTTGTCAAAAGCCCTGACACCGCGCCGCGCGAAACGCCGAAGCGCGGCTGAGCACCGCCGCCGGGGAACGGCGAAGCAAGCATGGCTCCCCGGATAACGCTGGGGCCGGCGGGGAAGGCAGTTGTATCGTCGTCACCGTTGGGGTAGGAATCCGGCACACGGCTCGAACGGGTGAGCGAATTGGTTCAGCGACCTCGTGGCCCGACACGCGGGGACAGCAGGCAGTGAAGAGCCGCCGGCAGCGATGGACACTCGAGGACGTGTCGCTTTCGTCAACGGGCGCATACTCACGATGGACCCGGCGCTCGCGGAACCGGAGGGCGTGCTCATCGAGAACGGCCGGATCGCCTCCGTCGGCGCCCGGGCGCTGGTCAGTGGCCGCCCGGGAACGACTGTTCAAGACCTGGCTGGACGCACGCTCGTGCCTGGATTCATCGACGCACACAATCACCTGTCTGTGGCCGCGCTGCATCCCATCTGGGCGGACCTTTCAGGGGTGGCCGGGGTGGAAGACCTCCGGGCAGCACTCGCCGAGCAGGCGGCACGTGAGCCGGCTGCACGCTGGGTGCGGGGAGTAGGCTGGGACGAGCGAACGAGCGGCATCCTGCCGGATCGGCACGACCTCGACGCGCTCGGCTTCGATCGGCCCGTGATTGTGGTCCATTACACGCTGCATCAGTGTGTAGTGAGTTCTCAAGGGCTCGACGAGTTGGAGATCGGCCGCCGCACACCGGGTCCGCCTGGCGGGGTCATTGCCCGTGGATCGGATGGCCGCGCCACTGGCCTCCTCATCGAACGCGCGTGGAGCCAAGCGCATGCACGCTCCGTTGCCGCCTATCACGATCCCGATCGGTGGGCGGAGCTGTTCGCGTCTCGGGCGCGGGCGCTTCGCCGTGACGGAATCACTTGTGTCCACGACGCAGCGTGCGCGCCGGCGGCTGAGGCGGTCTATCACACCCTGCGTGCTGCCGGGGCTCTGCCGATATCCGTGTTGATGATGCCTCATCCCGAGGCTCTGCTCGCCGCACTCCCCCCAGCACGCTTGGATGGGCCCATAACGGGCGAAGGCGACGAACAGCTGCGCGTCGGACCGATCAAGTTGTTCGCGGACGGCGGCGTTTCTCCGGCCATGAACGTCAGCATTGCGGGCGAGCGCAGTGCGTTCGGCATCGAGTTTCCGGACCTCGTCGAAAACGCAATCGAGGCGGTTTCCCGCGGCTTCCGGGTGGCGGTACACGCCATTGGAAATGTCGGGCTGGCAGCGGCCCTTGAAGCCTGTCGGCGCGCCAGCCGCGTACGGCGCGATCCAGAACAGCGGTTCCGCATCGAGCACGCCGCCCTTGCCGCCCCACAGCAGATCCAGGATATGGCGGCCCTCGGCGCAATCGGCGTAGTCCAGCCCGGTTTCGTCAAGCATATCGGCCAAGCCGTCGAGGGCGTCCCGTTCGATGCGGAGATCTGGCTGCCATTTGCCGACATGGTGCGAGCCGGGATCACGCTGGCGGCGTCGTCGGACGATCCGTGTGCTATCCACGAACCGGTGCGGACCTGCGCGCTCGGTGCCACCCGCCGCACCGGCTCGGGCGCTATCCTGGGTCCCGCGCAGGCGCTCAGCTACGAAGAGTGGCTGCGTATGTACACGGCGGGTGCCGCATACGCCGGTGGGCAGGAGGACGAACGCGGCACTCTGACACCGGGAAAACGGGCTGACCTCGTCGTGCTCGACGGGGACCTCGATCCTGATCATCCCCCGCGAGTCGTGCAGACCTGGGTGGCCGGCGACTTGGTGTATGCAGCGGGATAGGGCGATGTACCGATGAACAAGTACGGCCGCAGCCCAGCGAAACCAACCGAGCAAGAACTGGCCATGTTGCGGCAGCTCAGCCGCCAGTTCCCGAGTGCCGATGTGGCCGTCGCAGAGATCGCCAGACTGGGAGCACAGTTGACCTTACCGCGCGGCACCATTCATGTTCTGAGCGACGTCCACGGCGAGTACGCGAAGCTTCGCCATATCATCAACAACGCTTCTGGCACACTGCGGCCGTTAATCGAGCGCCTGTTTGCTGATCGGCTGTCGACCGTGGAGCGCCAGCGATTTTTGAGCTTAATCTTCTATCCGCGTGAAACGCTGCAGTACCTGGAGCCGACTCTGGATCGCCCGGACCAGCTCCGCACCTTCGTTCGCCGCGTATTGGGACATCTCTTCGAAGTCATCCGGGTCCTGGCCGGTCGCTGCAGCCTGACGCACGTGGCAGAGGTCTTCCCGGTCGTGTACCGCCAGCTGTTTCAGGAGCTGCTGTGGGCACCGTCCGGGGCGCTCGGCAGCGCGTACACCGACGCGATCGTCGACGCCTTGGTGCGGCAGGGAACCGCTCTGCGGGTGATCCGTTTAGCGGCACGGGCGCTGCGCGATCTGGCCATAAACGAGCTAATCGTGGCGGGTGATTGCTTCGACCGCGGGCCACGCAGCGACCGGGTTCTCAGTTACCTGCAGCGGCAGGCAAACGTGTCGTTCACGTGGGGGAACCACGACATGGCATGGATCGGAGCCCGTTTGGGTCAAGAGGCGCTGATCGCCCACGTGTTGCGCCTCTCGCTGCGTTATCGCCGGCTGTCGCAATTGGAAGAAGGATACGGGCTGACCATGCAGCCGCTGGAACATCTTGTGCGGAGCGTCTACGGCGATGACCCGGCGACGTGCTTCAAGACCCGGGGAACCGGCCTGCGCGAAGACCTGATGATGGCCCGGATGCAAAAGGCGGCGGCCATCATGCAGTTCAAGCTCGAGGGGCAGACGATCGAGAGGAACTCGGAGATGGCGATGGAGCATCGCCGCCTGCTGCACCGGATCGATCGGACCGCCGGCACGATCGAGATCGACGGCCAGATTTACCCGCTGCGGGACACGTTTTTCCCCACCCTCGATCCGGCGCATCCCTACGAACTCTCACGCGAGGAGCGGGCATGCATGCACCGCCTGCGCCAGTCGTTCCTGGCGAGTCGGCCTCTCTGGCGTCATGTGCGCTTCCTCGTCGAACGCGGCGCGATGGCCTTGCGGCGTGACGATCACCTGATCTTCCACGGCTGTGTGCCGGTGGACGATGACGGAGAGTTCCTAGCCTTCGAGGTGGATGGCGCACGCCGGCGCGGCCGGGCGTTGTTCGAGGCGATCGAGGCGGTTGTGTTTCGGGCTCTCGAACGGCCGAACCAGAAGGATCTCGACCTCTTCTGGTACCTCTGGTGCGGCCCGCGATCGCCGCTCTTCGGCAAGGACCGGATCACGACCTTGGAGCGGGATCTGGTTTCAGACCCGCGCACGCACGTTGAAACGAAGAACCCGTACTTCCGTCTCATTCATGAGGTCGCGTTCTGCGAGCGGGTGCTGGCCGAGTTCGGGGTGGATCCCCAGCACGGCATGATCGTGAACGGGCACGTCCCGGTCAAACTCGAAGCGGGCGAGTCACCGGTGAAGCGCAGTGGGCGGGCAATCACCATCGATGGTGCGTTCTCCGAGGCCTATGGCGACCACGGCTACACCTTAGTGATCGACGCCGACCGTACTTTCCTGGCCCTGCACCATCATTTCGACTCCGTGGAGGCCGCGGTTCGCGATGGCGTCGACATCATCCCAGCCGTCTCTGTCGTGCGGGAGTATACGACCCCCCGTCGTCTCGCAGACACGCAGCGCGGTTCCCAGATCCGCAGCGACATAGCGCTGCTGGAACGCCTCGCCGCTGCGTACCGGCGCAATGAGCTGCACACACACTGACTTCCCGGAGCTGCTGCCTAGGTGGCTATCGACGAAGGTGGGCTTACGCCCTTCGACTGGCTCAGCAGGAGCGGACGACGCTGCGCAATCAAGGCCGCTCCCCGCTCGAGCTGCGCGCATCGAAACACGAGCGGCCCTTGGTCCCACACATTCCAGCGCCCCGTTCACCAGTGCCGGCTCCTGTTAGACGGGCTGCGATCCCCCCCTCACGCTAGCCGCCAGGCGGCCCATCGCGGCGGCCACTCCGTCCGCAGCTGCGAAGATGGCAGAGCCTGCGACCAACACCCGGGCACCCGCAGCCGTGACCAGTGGTGCCGTTTCGGCGTCGACGCCCCCGTCGACCTCGAGTTCACAGCGTGGCTGCAACCGTCCGATCAGCGCGCGCGCCGCGCGGACCTTCGGCAAGGTGCTCCGGATGAACTGCTGGCCCCCGAATCCGGGGTTGACTGTCATCACCAGAACCAAGTCGGCGTCGGGGAGAATGTCTTCCAGCGTCGCAGCGGGCGTGGCGGGGTTGATCGCGACGCCCGCTTTCTTGCCGCTTGCCTTGATCTGTTGCACGGTGCGGTGCAGGTGCACGGCGCCTTCCTGATGAACGATGATGCAGTCCGCTCCGGCAGCGGCGAATGCCTCCACGTAACGCTCAGGCTCCTCGATCATCAAGTGGGTCTCCAGCGGCAGCTGGATCACGCGCCGCAGACACCGAACAACCACGGGCCCGATGCTAATGTTCGGCACGAAGTGCCCATCCATCACGTCGATGTGTAGCCGGTCCGCCCCTGCAGCCACGGCCTCGGCAGCATGTTCACCCAGTCGAGCGAAATCCGCCGACAAGATCGACGGGGCCAGTTTGATCGTATCCATTGCCCACTCCGTTCCTGCACCCCAGCCTGAGCCACCGTTTGACCGCTCAGCGTCTCCCGCAGGGTCAGCCCCGTTCACCTCCATCGGCGCGCAGACGTTCACCCGCCTGCGGGCCGCTCGACGTGCCCACCGAACTTGAAGCGCATCGCGGAGAGTATCTTCTCGGCAAACGTATGCTCCTGCCGCGACCGGAACCGCGTATAGAGGGAGGCGGTCAGCACGTCAGCGGGAACGGCTTCCTCGAGGGCGGCGCCAATGGTCCACCGGCCTTCACCGGAATCCTGAACGAAGCCGGTATAGTCTGAAAGATCCGGGGTCTCGGCTAGCGCCATGGCCGTGAGATCGAGCAACCAGGACCCAACTACGCTACCGCGGCGCCACACTTCGGCAATGTCAGCGAGCGGTAGGGTGAACCGATGCTCCTGGGGCAGCGCCGGTGAGCTGGCGTTGCGCAAGATATCGAACCCTTCCGCATAAGCCTGCATCAGACCGTACTCGATTCCATTGTGCACCATCTTGACGAAATGCCCGGCCCCGCTGGGACCGCAGTGCAGGTAACCTTCCTCGGCCGTGCCGCCGAGCCTTTCGCGGCCGGGTGTGCGCTCGATGGTCCCGCGCCCGGGGGCAAGCGTGCGGAAAATCGGGTCGAGGTGGGCAACGACCTTCTCGGGACCGCCAATCATCATACAGTACCCACGGTCCTTGCCCCACACCCCGCCGCTCGTTCCGACGTCAACGTACTCGAGCCCTTTGGGTCGCAACTGCTGCGCGCGGCGGACGTCGTCTTTGAAATACGAATTTCCTCCATCAACGATGATATCCTCGCGCTCCATCCCGTCCGCCAGCTCCTTGACCGTTTGTTCGGTGGGTTCTCCGGCTGGCACCATAATCCATGCGGCACGCGGCCGGCTCAACTTCGCGATCGCCTCGGCGAGTGCTTTCGTGCCCGTTGCGCCGTCCTTCTCGACCTCCTTGACGGCACTCAGTTTTCTGTCGAACACGACCACCTCGTGTCCACCGCGGATCAGTCGCCGCGCCATGTTCGCACCCATTCGTCCGAGCCCGATCATTGCGATTTGCATTCTCGCCTCCTGTGGTTCGCGGTCCCCATTCACCCGCCGGGGCCGCTCATCTTCAGCTCACTGCTTCCGCGAGCTGCTTGAAACCATCCCGCAGATCGCCGCGGAAGTGGATGTGTATCACTCGACGGCCCGCCTGCCGCAATGATTCGAGATCCCCGAGCGCCTGGGCTTGTTTCAACACGCCAAATGAGAAGGGTTCCCCGGGAATCGGCAGATCGTTCGCGTCCACGGCGGTAATTTGCACGAACAGGCCATTGTTGCTGCCCCCTTTGTGAAGCTGGCCCGTCGAGTGCAGAAAACGGGGGCCGAAGCCCACCGTTGTCGCCACATGGTAACGGTTGCGAATCGCCATGCGCAGTCGCTGGAGCGCTTGCTGGTTTGGCGGGTTGCGGTCGAGGTAGGCGAGAATGGCCACATAATCGAACTCGTGCGCCTGCTTGAGGAACGGGGCAAGCGCTGCGACCGGATCGGGATGGGCAGGCGGCAGCTTTCCAGTCCGGCGAAACTGCTCGATTAGCCGCTTGGTGTTGTCCTTGCTCTCCTGGACATTCGGCTGGTCGAAGGGGTCAACAGCGATCAGGGCCCCCGCAATGGCAGTGGCGAACTCCCAGCGGAAGAACTCGGCTCCCAGGTCGATCGGGTCTGGAACGGTAATACGCACGACCGGGTGACCGGCACTCTCGAGCCGGAAGAGCTGTACGTCGACGCTCGGGGCACTGCCCGGGAGTTCCAGGGCGACGAACACGCGGTCGCGGCCGTAGACCGCCGGATCGTCCAGGTCTTCCCCCTCGACGGGAAGGATGCCGCGGCCCTCCTTGCCCGTGCTCTCAGCGATGAGCTGTTCGATCCAATAGCCGTACGACGTGATCGAAGGGGAGAGCACGAGGGTAAGCTTGTCGCGCCCGTGCAGAGCCAGCTCGCCAAGCAGTGCGCCCAATTGCGCGCCGGGATTCGCGAGAGCCGGCAGCGGCACCGGGGTCTTGGGCGGCGCATCGCGAGCGGCCCCCGACGGCCGGCACTGCTGAGCCATGCGCTGAGCGCTGGACAACAATGCGTGCACATCGACGCCAATCAAGGCGGCGGGGACCATGCCGAAATAAGACAGTGCGGAATACCGCCCGCCGATGTCCTTGAAATTGAGGAACACTCGCCGGAACTGCTGCTGGTGGGCTAGCCGTTCCAACGACGTACCGGGATCGGTAATAGCAACGAAGTTTGCCCCCGCCCGATCCCCCATTGCACGCCGCAGGCGGTCGTAGAAGTACGCCTGGAGGTAGACGCTCTCCGGGGTCCCGCCGGACTTGCTGGAAACGAGGAACACGGTCTTTTCCAAGTCCAGTCCCTGGGACAACCGTGCGATCATTGCCGGATCGGTCGTGTCGAGGACCCGCAATTCTGGCCGTCCCGGCCTGGTGGCGAACGTTTGGCGGCAAACATCCGGGCAGAGGCTGCTGCCGCCCATGCCCAGCAGGAGAGCGTGCGTGAAGCCGGCCGCCTGGATCTCGTCGGCAAACGAGGTGAGTTCCTCGATGCGCTCCAGCATGGTATCCGCGACCGTGAGCCAGCCGAGCGAGTTACGGATAATGGCGTGATGTGCCGGCTGGTGGTGCCACAGCGTCGGATCCCTTTCCCACACACGCGGGATGACGCGGCGATCTTCCATCATTTGATACACTTCGTTGAGCCACGGCCGGTACCGGATCACGCTGGCCTTGCGAATGGCGCACACCGCGCCTTCCGCCTGAGCTTCGATCCCCTTCATCAGCTGCTCCCAGGACTTGGCGAACGATTGCACCCCGTCCTTTTGCAGCTTCTCGGTGATCTCCTCGAACTCGATTCCGAACTGGGCCAGCGAGTCGATGACCCAGGGGGCTGCTTCGATATCCTTCTCCAGACGACTTGCCGGCACGCCATGATCCTTGAAGGCACTCAGCGTCGCAGGCGGCATCGTATCAACCGTATCGGCACCGATCAGCTCTTCAGCGTACAAGACGTCGCTGTAGCGCGGATTCTTGACCCCGGTACTCGCCCACAGGGGCCGTTGGGGTCTGGCACCCTTGCTCTTGAGCCGGGCGAAGCGTCCTCCACCGAAGATTTCCCTGAACTTGCCGTAGATCACCTTGGCGTTCGCCACACCCGCCTTGCCGAGGAACTCCCACGCCTCACGGTTAGGCGCGAGAATCTTGTCGACTGCGCTGTCGATCCGGCTTACGAACACGCTGGCCACCGAGGCAACACTGCCGAGCGGCCTGCCGCCTTTTTCGAGCGCCTCCAAGCCTCGGAGATACGCTTCAGCCACACCCAGGTAATGCGCCAAGGAGAAGATCAGGGTGACGTTGATGCTCACACCGCCTCCGACGAGCTGCTCGATGGCGGACAGACCTGCGGGGGTGGCGGGCACCTTGACCATGAGGTTCTTGCGGCCAACCTTGTCGCGCAGCCGCCGCGCTTCAGCCACCGTCGCGGCGGTGTCGTGCGCCAACGATGGTGGCACCTCCAGCGACACGTAGCCGTCGACGCCCGCAGAAGCCTCGTAGACCGGCAACAGCAAATCGGCGGCCGCCTGGATGTCTTGCACTGCCAGCGTCTCGTAGATCGCCTCTGTCTCCTTACCTTCGCACAAGAGCTCTTGCACTTGCTGTTTGTAGACGGCGCTCCCGGTGACCGCTTTTTCGAAGATCGTCGGGTTCGAGGTCACGCCGCGCAGGCCGTCCCCGTCGATCATGCGCTGCAGCTCGCCGGAGTCGATCAAGTCGCGGCTGATATTGTCGTACCAGACGGATTGCCCGAGGGTGAGAAGCTCGACTAGCGGGTTCGTGGGTCCCGGGGCGATGTGCCTTGCCATTGTGTCCTCCGTCACGCAGTGGATAACGGCCGCCAGGGAGCGTGCAGCCCGGCCATGAGTCGGTGGGCCCCTTCTGGCCCGTCCGTAAAAGGGTAGTAGTTCGGAAAGGCCGGCGGAGGGAGCGCGGCCCAGCCTTGGTGGATGGAAGTGATAAACCGCCAGGCGTACTGCACCTCGTCGGAACGGGTAAACAGGGACGGGTCGCCGCGGAGCGCATCGAGCAGCAACCGCTCGTAGGCTTCCGGCGATCGTTGTTGGAACGCTTGCCGGTATATGAAATCCATATTCACCTCCTCGAGCGCCACCTGCATCCCGGGACGTTTGCACGCGAACGACAGGCTGATCCCCTCGTCCGGCTGAATACGAATGACCAGCCAATTCGACCGTGGCCGTAGCGCGACATTGGCCTGTGCAAGCTCCCGAAATAGCTGCATGGGCGGTTGCTTGAACTGCACGGCGATCTCTGACACACGCGTGCGCAGCCGCTTTCCCGAACGCAGGAAAAAGGGCACCCCTGCCCAGCGCCAGTTGTCGATCTTGAGCCGGAGGGCCACGTAGGTTTCGGTCATGGACTGCGGGTCGACGCCGTCTTCCTGCCGGTAGCCCTTGACAATATTACCTGCCTGTTCGCCGACGCCGTACTGCCCCCGCACGGTGCTGGCAGCCGCTGCATCACGGGTCAGGGGCACCACGGCCCGGAGCACCTTCACCTTTTCGTCGCGGATCGCCTGGGAGTCCAGTGCCGATGGCGGCTCCATGGCAATCAGGCAAAGCAGCTGGAGCATATGATTTTGCACCATGTCTCGCAGTGTTCCCGCGGAGTCGTAGTACGTCCCACGGTGCCCCTCCATACCGAGCGTCTCGGCCACGGTGACCTGCACGTGATCGATGTACTTGTGGCTAAACAGGGGCTCAAAAATCGAATTGCCGAAGCGGAAACTCAAGATATTCTGCACCGTCTCCTTCCCCAGGTAATGATCAATCCGATAGATCTGGCCCTCATCCAGCGCGGCGGTGACGGCAGCGTTCAACTCCAACGCGCTCTGCAGGTCCCGGCCGAAGGGTTTCTCGATGATCACCCGCGACCAGGCCTTCGCCTTCTTCTCGTACACCAGGCCAGCAGCCCGCAGGTTCCTGATGATCACCGGGAAGAACACCGGTGCCACGGACAGGTAGAACAGGCGGTTGCCGCAAAGCTCGTGTTGCTCGTTCAGGATTTCGAGCTTCTCCTTGAGCGCCTCGAAGGCGTGCAGATCGTCGTTGCTCCCGGCATGATAATGCAACGCCGCGAGCAGGGGGTGGTCGGCTCCTACCGCTTGCGTTTCATGGCCTCCGTGGTCCTTCAAGGCTCGTAGCATGCTCTCCCGGTACGTTTCGTCTGTCATCTTGGTGCGGGCGAAACCGACGATCGTATAGCGTTCCGGCAGGTACCCCGCACAGTCGAGGTGGTAGAGTGCAGGAATCAACTTCCGCTTGCTGAGATCCCCGGACGCCCCGAAGATCACAATGGCTACAGGGTCCCTGGCACGCGCTTGCTCGGGGTCCCGACGTTCGTTGCCGTCGCGATGGACGCGCACCGACGCCGTCATTCGATTCGCGACATCATCTGGCGTCATGGCTCTCCCGTGTCGCTGCTTCGGTCATGCGGCGCCGGCTCGTGCGGGCGGCCACGTGACGGGCGTTGTCATCGGCATCTGCTCACGGGCTAGCCTCCAGATTGCCTTGGCGCGGTCACTCACGCACTTACCCCCTCCGTGGTTGGATTCACCACGCCTCTTGCATGACGCATACGTGGACAACAGGATACCTCTTAAACGATCTCCTCCCTCGCACGCAAGCGGTCCCAGGTTCGGGTTGCCTAATTTGAATCGGCCAACCTCGGCTGCTATGAAAACGGGCCACCAGCTGTTCCGGACATCATGGATTACAGGCACACCTTGAACCTGCCCAAGACGGGGTTTCCCATGCGGGCGAACCTGCCGGCGCGTGAGCCCCAGATCGTCGCGCGGTGGCACGACGAAGGCCTCTACCAGCAACTGTTGCGCACCAACGCCGGCCGACCGAAGTACGTACTGCACGATGGTCCGCCTTATGCCAACGGCCACGTGCATCTCGGCACGGCGCTCAACAAGATTGTCAAGGATATCATCCTGAAGTCGAAAGCCATGGCCGGATTCAACACCCCCTACGTCCCGGGCTGGGACTGTCATGGGATGCCGATCGAGCACCAGGTCACTAGGGAGCTCGGCGGAAAAGCTGGGAGCCTCAGCCAGATCGACATCCGCCGCCGCTGCCGCGCCTACGCGGAGAAGTACTGTGCCATCCAGCGAGAGGAGTTCCGGCGCCTCGGAGTCCTCGGCGACTGGGAGCATCCGTATCTCACGATGGCGCCGGGGTACGAAGCGTCCGTCATCAAGGTGTTTCGCGAACTCGTCGAGGGCGGTTTCATCTACCGGGGCCTCCGGCCGGTGCATTGGTGCCCCGTCTGTGCCACGGCGCTGGCCGAAGCCGAGGTGGAATACGCCGACCACACGTCGCCTTCCATCTATGTGAAGTTTCCGTTCGTCGGCTCGGCCGCCGACGCGGGTGCCATGGCCGTGCAGTCGAGCGACGCACCGGAGCTGGCCCGGCATCACGCGGCCCTGGCCGTGGTGATCTGGACCACCACGCCATGGACGTTGCCGGCCAACCTCGCCATCTGCTTGAACCCACACCTCGATTACGTCGCCCTGCGCGTCAACGGCGCATACTACATTGTTGCGGCGCGCTTAGCGGACGGCGTCTTGGCCGCGATCGACCGGCACGACTGCGGCCGGCGCATTCCCGTCGATCTGACGCCGCTCGACGGACGCGACCTATTTCGGCATCCCTTCATCAACCGGCCCGCGCGGTTGGTCTTTGAATCGCACGTCACCGC
>JBHHYR010000107.1:0-13134 GCA_046757585.1 Binatia bacterium
CGACTCCAGGGCGCGCCGTGCTGGATTTCGTACAACACCGTGCGTTGCTGATGCTGCGCGGCCTCAGATACCGACCGCGCGCGGAGGAAGACGTCGCTCCGGCGACATTGCGGCGCATCGACGCCCTCTGGGCCGGCGCCATGGGGCTGGTCTGGGCGGACTCGATTCGCTCAGCGGCCTTCCACGGTCGCCACACACGGCTTGCGCTCACCGCTGGCGAGCCGACGCGAGTGGTCCGCGCTCTCTGTAGCGAGGCCGTGTATCACGCGGCGATCGCCAGCCGATGGGCGCAGCGCCGCGGAGCGCATGCGTTGGCCGCCGCCGAGGCTCTGAGCTCGGAGCTCGACACACCATTTGCCATCGGGCTCACCGCGGTATGCGCCGGAGGCTCGGCGTACTTCGCCGGCTGGTTTCCCGACGGTTACTCCCACAGCATTCGGGCAGAAAAGATCCTGCGCACGCAATGTAGCGGCGTGGCGTGGGAGCTCACGAACGCGCATATCTACACGTCCTGGTCGCTCGCCCACATGGGTGACCTCACTCGCCTGCGCGAGATCATCCCCGATCTCCTCCGGCGTGCACGAGAGCGCGACGATCTCCTCGATTACTGCTGCCTTCTCGCGGGCATCCCAACGAGCATGCGGCTCCTGGCCGATGACGAACCGAGGGAGGTCCAGGCGGCGGTACGCGAGGCTGCGGCCAGTTGGCCAACGCCCGACTTTCAGCTGCCGAGGTATTTTGGGTTGGTGTCGGCAACGCTCGCCGATCTCTACGGCGGTCATCCGGTGCTGGCCTGGCAACGGATGAGCGATGCCTGGCCGACTGTGCGTGCGGCCGGTCTGCTCCACTTCCGGCTCGTCCGGGTCGAGTTCCAGCAGTTGCTCGCCCGCTGCGCAATTGCGGCGCTCGCGAACGACCGGTCGCTGGCGGCCAGCGCCCGGCGCGCCATGCGCCGACTGGTGGTGCGATCGATCCGACGGATCGCTCGCGAGGACATGCCTTGGGCGGCGCCGCTCGCGGCTGCGCTGTCGGCGAGCATTGCGGCGGCGCGGAACAATCGCACGTCGACGGAATACTCGTTACACCGAGCCGCTGATGGCTTCGCGGGCGCCGCCATGGGCCTGTGGGCCGCCGTCGCGCGCCACCAGGCAGGGTTACCCGAAGGCACCCGCTGGATGCGCGACCAGGGCATAAAGGACCCCGACCGTTACGCGGAGATGCTGATTCCGATCCGTACCGTTACGGGGGAATCAAGAGGGACGCTGGCACCTTGAGCAACTCCTGCACCCAATCGAGCAGCCCCGGGGAGTTCTTCAGGAGGCTCAAGGGACACGAGTCCATGAACTGCTTGCGGCCCTGCTTGAAGCGGAGATCGTCGATCTTGCGGGCAGGCTCGAAGTAGGGCTCTTCTTGGAGCTCCCAGACCATGCAGCGCACATGCGGGCTGTCGTCTTCGTCGAGAAGTGCGTTGACGGCGCACCGGGCGGCTTCGTTCGCCCCCTCCATCGTCGCGAGGCCCGTGCTCGTCAGCACGTAGTCGGCGGCCAAAAAGAGATTCTTGATTGCTCCCGACGCCGCGGGACGGAAATCGAGGCCGCCTATTGGGTGGATGAGGAGGGGGTGGTGGTTGGTCGCCGGCGTGCTGGACGTCTTTAGCTCGACGCCCGAATCGAGGTGCGCGCAGCAAACGTTGCCGGGCGAGAGGTCAAACCTGCCCGGCAGGTTCACTTGCAGCTGCCGTCTGACCTCCTCGAGCAGCGCGTCCCGATCCGTGTATTCTTCTGCCGGTAGGGCGGTGATTCCCCCGCCCGGCTTTTTCCAGTCGGAGATGATGGCGGATATGATGCCCTTCACAGAGCCATCACCGAACGCATCCTGGATCTTTTTCCCGCTCTGCGCCCAGAACTGTCCTTGTGATACGGAGCTGAGCGCCCACTCGGACTCGGGGTAGAAGACGTGACCATCAACCATTGGAACGTCTTCCTTCAAATAGAACTGCGTCCCGGTCATCCAGGAGGTCGCCTTCGGAGCATTGGTGTCAACGAGCTTGTGTAGCTCGGCATCGTCCGTCCCAAGAGCAGGGACCTGCTTGACCTGCGCCGTCATGACCTCGAGCGGCAGGGCCGCGAGATAGTAGTTGGCGGCTATTTTCTGCATGCCCGAGGGTCCATCGATAAGCGCTGCGGAGATTTCCTTCGCGCCTTTCGCGTAGTCGAACTTGACGAGTTTCTGCTGCAGATGGAACTGCACACCCTGGCCAGCGAGATAGTTGCGCCACGGATTGATCCATCGTCCGTCCGTCGGTCCGATGAGCAGCCGGTCCGGCTCGTTCCCTGGCCGCGCGTAACCGAGCCCGAACTGCATCGCGATGTCGCCTACAATTTTCGCGCTCGTCTCATCTGCAGCCATCGCTGACATCGTACGCGGAATGGACTTTTCGAACTCCACGAACCGCGGCGAATAATGCGGGCTGTCCAGTTCGATGAAGTCCTTCCAAGAGATCTTGTCGTAGGAGTACCTCCGCCGTAGTGATCCGGAAGTCAGATACTTGAGCCGGAACCACGCCATCCTAGCGAGGTCGAGCGGCGTGAACTGCAGTTTCCCTACAAGCTCCCGCAGCCGACCCAAGACGTCCCAGGGAGGCAGATTGGATTTTCGAGGAAATCGCACGAAGAAGTCCGGGTAAGCGATTCCCGCCCAGTTGCTCGGGACGAGATCCCGGCTCACCGGCCCCGAGCCCGACGCATTGGGAATCTCGTCCATGGTCGCAATGATATTGCGATAGAAGCCCGGAAAGAACCGGAACCCATGCTCGCCGGGGAGCTTTTCGCGGCCGCCCGTTGGCTGCGGGAACTTGTTGGGGTACAAATCCGAAGGATACTCATTGGCGGACTTTCCCCCGAGTTTCTTTTCCTGTTCGTAAACGTGGACTTCATAGCCGCGGTGAACGAGCTCGTGCGCGGCTGAAAGACCCGCCATGCCACCGCCGAAAATCACAACTGTTGTCGTCACGTCGTTCCACCCGCTCCTCTGGGAGCGCTCCCCAAGGCACCGGATGCTAGTGCAGCACGGCTTGACTAGTCAACCGAAAAACGTGCATGGTTCGCTCACTTCACAGGCGCAGCAATGACCCGCTAAGAGTACAGGATGTCCTCGCCGCTGATTCCACAGGCTGTGTTCCCGATCTCCGGGCTTGGTAAGCCGGTCTTACCGGTCGAGCTGCCTCGCGACGAGCGCCTGCGCGACCATATGGTCGAGTGGTGGTACTTCGTGGGCCATCTCAAGGACACATCATCAAGCGACCGGTTCGCGATCGAGATGACGGCGGCCCGCCTCTCCTTGTCACCGCTTCGTGCGATTGAGACCTGTTACATCGCTGTCATCGATCACGCCAACAAAGGCTATCTGTCGGCTGACCGCCAAAGCCTGTCGGCCTACGATCACGAGCAGGATCACCTCAAGCTGGTCTTCGAGCCCCCACTCGGCCAGCCTGATCCCTGGCGGATCGAGGGGTGGACCGCCCCTATCCGCTACGAGCTCGATGGCGGGTTTCGTGTCCGAGCCACGCCGAAGGCCGTATGGGAGCAGCGGGCAGTTCGTCTCCGCTTCGAAGAGGCCGACCAACGACCCCCGTTGCTGCACGGTAAGAAGAGAATCGGGATCGTCAGCTTCTTCGGCCTAGAAATGGGATACTACTCGCGCACGCGGCTCAAGCTGGAGGGCGCGCTCAAGCTCAATGCGCGTCACCTGCTGGTCGACGGTGCCGGGTGGATGGATCATGAGTGGGGGACCGGCGATCTGCTGAGCAATCGTTGGACCTTCATTGCCGTGCAACTCGATTCGGGTGAGGACCTTTGCGTCTACCGCGTCGACAAGCGGGTTGCCAAGCAGGGAGGTCCCACGTTCGGCTACGTCGTCGATGCAACAGAAGCGCGATACACGAACAAAGCAAAGATCACGTCCGATGGTACGGTTTGGGGGCCTGGCAACTACCCGCTCCGGAATCGCATCGAGCTCGACTTCGGATTAGGCAAGAGGTTCGACCTCTGGGTTGAGCCGGAATTCGAGGATCAACGGCGGGTCCCGACAGGCGAGCGAGCCCTCCCGTACGTGACCTTTTGGGAAGGTGCCGCGAAGGTTCTCGACCAGTTAGGCAATCAAGTGGGCCGGGCGTTCCTCGAGCTCGCCGGGTACCAGTGAGGAGGCCTGCGATCTGTATTCGGTGGCGGTGATCTCCTCGGCTTGGGTAGTTGGGGGAGCGCCGACGCGAGTTCCGGGGGTAGCGGTACGCTTCGCATCTTCCAGATCCTGGCCGGCGCGCTCTTTCGGACCGCATCGTCTTCGGGTAGTATCCCCGCGCCAACGGGGGGCAGTAGCCCATGCGCTGGCGGGGAAAGCGGAACACTGGTTGACGTGTACGCGCGGGACCCAGTACAAGCCTGACGGGAGGAGGATCGTATGCGACAAAAGCTGTTGTGCTGGGTCGGGGGTCTCGTACTGGGACTCGGCTGCGTGACGGCGGTGACGCAGGCGAGCGAGCCGGTGGCTGGCCTGGACATCGGGGCCGCCGTGCCGACGGAAAAGTTCCGCCGCAGTGCCGATGTCGGCGGTGCCATCGCCCCCTTTGCCGGATACCGCTTCGATGTACTGGACGGTTTTGCGATTTCGCTCCTGGGGCAGCCCCAATTGGCCGCCTTTCCGACCGACGTGGACCGCGAACCGGAAAACGACGCCACGACGATCTTTTCGCTGACAGCAGGGCCGCGGTTTTCGCTGCTCAACGACCGCGCCGAGGTGTTCTTCAGCGCTCAGGGCGGCTACTACACGGACATTACCGGGCCGCTCAACGACGACGATGTCGGTTTCAATATCTCCGGGGGCGTCAACTACGAGTTCGTCCATGGCACCGCCCTCGGGCTCTTCATCCGCCGTGATCAGGCAGGCATCCGGGCCGCCCGGAGCACGAGCGAGGATATGACCTTCGTGACCACCGGTCTGAGCCTGACCCATCGGTTCCTGCCGCCGCCTCCCGTGGTCGCGGCAGCCGCACCACCGCCACCACCGGCTCCGCCACCACCGGCTCCGCCAGTGGTACAAAAGAAGATCATCCTGCGGGGCGTCCATTTCGACACCGACAAGGCCACGATCCGCCCGGATGCAAGGCCGATCCTCGACGCGGCGGCACAAACACTAAAGGAAAATCCCAAGGTGACCATCGCGGTCGAGGGCCACACCGACAGCGTTGCGAGCGATGCTTACAACCAACGTCTGTCCATGCGCCGGGCCGAGGCGGTACGGGATTACCTTGCCGGCACCGGCATCGACCCCAAACGCATGACCGTCGCTGGTCTTGGCGAGTCCCAACCGGTTGCCAGCAACGATACGCGAGACGGCCGGGCGCAAAATCGGCGCGTCGAGCTGCGGGTCACCGGACACCCAGAGTAGCGAGGTGTCGCCTCGGACGGGTGAGATGGCGCCTCGCGCCGATGGCTGATAGTCGAGAGACGAGAGCGTCGTCCGCCAAGATGCCCGAGCACCTCAACGGGGAATCATACGAGTTTTGCGGTGATGCGGAGGCTTGGCATGACGCGCGTGGCCACGTTCCGCCCTGAGCCGCGAGCAGCTGTGCAATGTACCGACGGCCATTACAACAGCAGCCGCTGCCCCAGTTGGAACAGGGAGACGACGGCGAAGATGCCGTAGAAGAGTGAGACCGCCAGCATCACGGCGATGCGCACATGCGAAGGACGCATCGCTGGCGGTAGGTACCGCAGGTTGATCACCAGTGTCAGGGGCGCATACAGCGCCATAGCCAGACCGCCAAAGAAGCCGGCGCTCAGGAGAAACAGGATCGCCGGCAGCGATTCGTAGAGATAGGTCAGGGCCACCCCGGCCACGATCCACCCCGCGGCAATCCAAGCGTACCACGTGCTCAGATGGCGCTGCCGGGCCCAGCGAAAGTTCGCGTGTAGGATATCGGCGCAGCTGCGGGCTACGCCGTCAACCAGGGTCAGCTGTGTCGAGAACAAGCAGGCCACACCAACCAGCAGAAACAGGATGCGTCCCGGCTCCCCCCAACTGGCCCCGAGAATCGCGGCCTCGTCCCACACCAGCAGCTCCCGGTCCGGGACGATACCCCGCGGGAACAAGACCGCTAGGGCACCGAGGATGAAGAGCACGATCGTCACGCTGTTGAGGAGCCAGAAGAACAGCATCTGATCGTGCGTGAGATGGCGCTGCCACTGCCGCCAACGGGACACGTTGGTCGGGGTCTCGTTGATGCGGAAGCCGGTATCGACCGCGCGCTCCTCGCGCTGCCGCAGCGGATTGACCACCACCGGCATGTGCGCCCCCATGCCCCAGCCCTTGTCGCGGATGTAGAAGCAGTAGAACAAGTTCGCCGTGCCACCCGCGCCGGCGAACACGATGGACGCAAAGAGCTCATAGCCGGGCATGCGCGGATCCTTGAAGCCGATGTTGATGGCGCCGTGCGCCAGGCCAAGCCAAGTGTCCGCCGTGCTCACAGACAGCGCAATGGCTACCAGGCCGAGCGTGACAATCACCACCAGCGCCTCGGTGGTGCGCTCCACTGACCGGTACACACGCCGCGGCCCGAACAGCACCCCAGCGACGGCCGCAAAGGTGATCGCCGTCCACACTGCCGGGCTGCCCCAGCCGTCGGGTCCGACAATCAGCGCCTTGAGCGTACCGCCGCAAGCGCGTGCCCAACCGGGCACGATCCAGCCGACGACGTTGAGGGCGAGGAACACCCAGGCGAACGCCGGTGACAGGCGCGCGAAGCCGCTGTAGGGACTCTCGCCGGTCGCCAGCGTGTAGCGTCCGATCTCGAGGTTCAGCCAGAGCTGCACGAACACGCCGAGCAGCGCTGCCCAGACCATGCTCGCGCCATACTGCGCCGTGATGCGCGGCCAGATGATCAGCTCACCGGCGCCGATCGACAATCCAACAAGCACGGCGCCGGGGCCCACCAGTTCCCAGAACGAGCCGGGCAGCGGGGGCAGGTCACCACGCTTGAACGGGGCGAGGCCAGTCTGCGCATGCCGCGATTCACCGCGAACGGGAGTCCGACGTGCGCTGGCGCGCGTCGTCCCCATGTCATCCGTCTCCGGCACCATCGCGTTGTGGCAGAGAAGGTGCTCCGGGATCAAGCAGTCCGGTAATCAGGCAGGGAGGTATAATTTCGGATTGCGGATTTCGAGTTGCGGGTTGCCTTCTCTGTGCTCGCCTGGCCGTGCGAGCTCCGGGGCTTTACTGGAACGGGAAAAGACGGCAAGACTTCGCCTGTCATCTCCGAGCTTCGAGCTGCAAGGATCGGTGTTTGGTTGATAAGCGAGGGAGGAACGTCATGTCAGAGGACCGGACGCGAGAAGCAACGTGGCTGAGTCGGCGCGCGGTGCTCCGCGGTGTGTGGCTGGGAGCGGCTACCGGAGGCCTCGCGGTCGCCAGCGGGTGCAAGTACGGCACGCAGCTCTTTCTGCTCGGCAAGGTACCAAAGGCTACGTCGCCGAATCCGGCGTGGGCTGCATCGCGTGTGCGCCGCTACCGCCCACTGGGGCGCACGGGGTTCCAGATGTCGGACATCTCATTCGGCTGCGCGGGTCTCAGTGATCCGGGTGTCGTCCGCCGCGGCGTGGAACGAGGGATCACCTATTTCGACACATCGCCGGATTACTCGCGTACGGGATCGGAACGGGCGCTGGGGCAAGGCATCAAAGGCACGCCGCGCGACCAGTTGTTCCTCGTCTCGAAGTTTTGCACCCCCGATGGGCATCTGGCGAGCGATGCGCCGGTGTCGACCGTGATCCGCGCCGTGGAAGGCAGCTTGCGGCGTCTCGGCACCGATTACCTCGATCTGGTGCATATTCACGCCGTCAACTCAATCCATCGCCTCATGGCACCCAACATTCACGAAGCCTTTGACCGGCTCAAGCAAGCGGGAAAAGTACGCTTCCTGGGCGTATCGAGTCACACCCCAGACCTGGAGACGGTGATGCGGCACGCTATCGACAGCGGCCGGTTCGACGTCATCATGGTAGCGTACAACTTCAGGAACTGGCCAGACCTCACGCACATCTTCGCGCGTGCACACGCGCGGGGCGTCGGCGTCGTCGCCATGAAGACACTCAAAGGCGCGAAGCACACGCAGCTCGCTGACTTCACGCCGTCCGAGCGGGAATCGTTCGCACAGGCGGCTTTCAGATGGGTGCTCACCAACCCCGACGTGAGCGGCCTTGTCGTGTCGATGAGCAGTTACGCCCAGATTGACGAGTACCTCTACGCCTCCGGCCAAGCGGTCAGCGGCAACGACGTCGCGCTGCTGGAGAAGTACGAGCGTCTCATCGCACACGACTACTGCCGGCCCGGCTGCGGCGCCTGCCTGCCTGCCTGTCCGTACGGCGTACCGGTTGACGACATCATGCGCTACGCGATGTACGCCGAGAACTACGGCCGGGAGAAGGAAGCGATGCGCCTGTACGCGCACGAGGAGCCGGCTCGCCGGGCCAACCGCTGCCTGGAATGCGCCGCGCCTTGCGAACACGCATGCGCTTTCCAGCTGCCGATCCGCGACAAGATGCTGCGAGCCGATCAGCAGCTGCGCTGGAGTTAGCTGTGCGGTCTTCGGTTACCGGCATTGCCCTCACCGTAGCGGTCCTCGTGCTGGGCGTTGTGCTCGCGGCGTTGCTGTCGGGCACGGCGGCCCGGGCAAGCCTGCCGCAGCAGGTGGCCGAACGCGGTCCGGCAACTCTGATCGTCGGCACCCTGTTTACGCTGGCAGCACCTCCCAGCCTGCTGATCGGCGCGGCGCGGGGACGGCCAGTTCGACTGCATGTCTGCCGCTTGGAGCACGGCGTCGAAATGATCGTGGCCGGGGCCGTGCTGCTCCCGGCCGGATTGGTCCTGGCGCCGTTCTATCCGAGCGCGCTGCCCGGCACCTGGCTGGACGGGATCGTCGACGCCTTTCAGGAAGACTACTGCAGCCGGCCGCTGGCATCGCTGTTGCCATAAGGAAACGGGGCTGGCGCACGCATCTACCTGCCGCACAAGTCATCCCATCTCCCGTTCCCAGCAGTACCCAGCGGTGCACGGAGGGCGGCCGCATATCCGACAGCACCGTTTTCTGCTAGGGAGCGAAGCCCATGCGTCTCGAAGAGTGGCAGCGCGGAGGGAAAACCTTCGATCACAACGGCCACCCGATTTTCTACCGCGACGAGGGCGACGGGCCGGTGCTCGTCTGTATCCATGGGTTTCCCACGGCGTCGTGGGATTGGCACAAGCTCTGGCCCGATCTGACGCAGCGGTTTCGGGTCATTGCTATCGACATGATTGGTTTCGGTTTTTCCGCCAAGCCCCGGCCCTACGCGTATTCCATCCACGATCAGGCCACAATCCACGATAATCTCCTGCATCAGCTGGAGGTCGACTTCGTTCATATCCTGGCTCACAACTACGGTGATACGGTCGCGCAAGCGCTCCTTGCTCGTTACGAAGAACGGCGGCGAACGAGCGCCGCAAGTATCAAGATCGAGTCGCTCTGCCTTTTGAACGGCGGCCTCTTCCCCGAAGCCCACCGTCCCCGGCTGGTGCAGAAGCTCCTGCTCTCACCGGTAGGCCCCGCGGTATCCCGCCTATTTTCATCACGGCGCTTCCGCCGAAGCCTGGCAGCGGTCTTTGGGCCAGGCACGCAGCCCTCGGACGAAGAGCTCAAGGACTTCTGGTCCCTGGTAACCTTCAACGACGGCCTGACGGTCACGCACAAGCTGATCCGCTACATCAAGGAGCGGCGCCGGTATCGCGCACGGTGGGTGGGTGCGTTGCAGAGCACGCATGTCCCCGTGCGGCTGATCAGCGGCACCGCCGACCCGGTGTCGGGCGTTCGCATGGCTGCCCGCTACCGGCAGCTGATCCCGAAACCTGACGTCGTCCTGCTGGAAGGTATTGGTCACTACCCGCAGCTAGAAGATCCCGCGAGCGTGTTGCGGGCTTACCTGGAGTTTGTCGAGCCTCTGCTCCCGCGTAGTCACGAGTAGCAGGTTCGTGGGGGGAGAGCGCCGAGCCATGCCGGCAAAAAGCGGCAAAGTCACCACGGCGGCGCTGCGGGCCTCTCGCCCGCAAGCGCGTGCCGTCGCTTCGGCACGCGCTGGTACGCGCGTAGATCCCGAAGGGCTCCTAGCCATGGCGCCGCTGCGGGCGATTGTGCGGTTGGCAACACCGACCATGGTGGTCATGTGCGTTGCCGCGACCTCGAACGTCTTGTTCACATACTACGTGAGTCGGCTCGGCGCCGAGGCCATTGCAGCCGTATCATTGGTATTTCCGATCTCGTTGCTGGCAATCGCGGCAATGGCCGGAGGGGTCGGTGCTGGCGCCGCGTCGGCCGTGGCACGGGCCCTCGGCGCGCAGCGCCGCCGCGACGCGGCAGCCGTCGCCGAGCATGCGCTGGTCCTGAGCGTGGGGATCGGCCTGGCATTCGCGCTCGGTATTCTCGCCGGCGCCCCCGCTCTGTTCCGCCTGATGGGGGCACATGGCGCCGTTTTGCACCTGGCAGTCGGGTTCGCCCGCGTCCTGTTCGGCGGTGCCGCTATCACATTCGTCGGCGGCATGTTCGACAGCGTCATGCGCGGCGAGGGGAACGTACGGGTGCCGGCGATCTGGGCGAGCACGTCGCTGGTGCTGCAGATCGCGCTCATCCCACTCTTCATGTTCGTTGCGGGTTGGGGTCTCGTCGGCGCGGCCCTCGCCGTGCTGGCAAGCCAGCTGCTCGCAACTCTCGCACGCGCACGTTACGTGTTGGGTGGCCGCGGTGTGGTACAGCCTTCCTTCTGGCCGCGGGCTTTTGGGTTCACGCCCCTGGTAGAGATACTCCGCGTGGGAGTTCCCGCGTCGCTCTCCACGATGGTTAACAACGTAGGCATGATGGTTCTCACCGGCGTGCTGGCACATCTGGGGGAGGCGCATCTTGCCGCCTATGGCCTGGGCGTACGGCTGGATTTTCTCCTCTTATCGTTCGCCTACGGTTTCGGCGCGGCGGTGCTGACCTTGGTGGGACTCGCCACCGGCGCCCACCGGACAGATCGCACGGTAGCCTACGTCAAGGGCGCAGGCGTCATGATGGTGACGCTGCTCGCCGTGCCGGGATTGCTCCTCTGGTGGCAGCCGGCGCTGTGGTTCGGTATCTTCACCGACGATGCCGGCATCCGCGCCGTAGGGGCCCACTACTTTCGCTTCATCGGGCCGTCATATCCCTTCATCGGGATTTCGATGGTCATGGGGTTTGCCTTGCAGGGTCTTGGCCGAGCCACGGCACCGCTGATGTGGATGGCCGTGCGCGTGGTGGGTGTGCTGAGTGCGGCGCTTATCTGTACCCAGTGGCTGGGTCTGGCCGACCGAGCCGTCTTCGTGGCCATCGCGGCAGGCAACGTGTTGTCAGCGGGAGTGATGTTCCTGCTCTTCCGGCGCGCCCACCGGGCAATGCGCCGGACAGCCGTGTAATCCGGAAGCGGGACCGTGGGGCATGGGCGGGCGCCTCCGGAGGACCACGTTGTGCCGCCCGCTGCCGGCGGCAGGGGCGCCTGTAGCCCAGGGAAAGTGAAAAAAGGCGAGAGATTTTGGGCAGATCCGCTCGTGCTACGCCAGTCGAAGGTCGCAGGCGGAATCGGTCGACCGGCTATTCGGCGCCACAGCTCGGTCGCGAAACTGGGCTGCAGCGCATACTCCCCATCCACCTCATGGGCAACTCGGACGCATTCATAGTTGGAATTCTACGCGCCCTCACACAACAGATTTTTTCAATACCAAAGCCTCTGCCCGCGCGATACAAAGAGAACTAGGGGTGATCCTGGTGACGGCAGCAACGAGATACGGCATGCTTCTTGGCATCGGTCTCGCGTTCTGCTGCGCCTCGGCGGGCTGGGCCCAGACCCTCGAGCAGGCCCGACTGGGACGGTACGACATGTTCGCGCGCTCCAGTAACGAGAGCGGGTTCACGCTGCGTATCTTGCTGCAAAGGAACATTTGGGCGCTCGCTAAGCATCCCCTCTCGCCTGAGGTCCTCAACGGCGTAGGGGCCGACGTGCGTCGCCCTCCTCGGCGAGGACCGGAATTCGAGTTCCTCACCCCGGGCGACGTCGGCGCCACCTTTCATTTCCGCTGGTAGCCGAACCGTCATCGATTTCGTTGCGCAAACGCGCTACCTGCGGTTGGAATAATGTGGCACATTGTACCGCGTGCCTGCGAAACGTCCAGCAGGCTGGAGGTGAACCGTGGCAGCAGACACAGTCCGCTACGAGCTACGCGACAGCGTGGCCGTGATTACGATGGACGACGGCAAAGCCAACGCGCTGTCGCCTGGGGTCATCACGGCGCTGGGCCAATGCTTGGATCGGAGCACACGCGAGGCGCAGGCAGTGCTGCTTGCCGGCCGCGACCGGCGTCTGTCAGGGGGCTTCGATCTGACCGTGATGACCAGCGGCCCAGAGGCGGCCCGGCAGTTGGTGACCGCGGGGGCAGAGCTAATGTTGAAACTGTATACCTTTCCGCGGCCGGTTGTCGTCGCATGCACCGGTCACGCCCTGGCGGCGGGCGCAATCCTGCTGCTGGTCGCCGACATGCGCCTTGGGGCGAGAGGTGACTTCAAGATCGGGCTCAACGAGGTGGCCATCCAGCTCACGTTGCCAGTGTTTGCAATGGAGTTGGCACGTGCGCGGCTCTCGAAGCGGCACTTCACCATGGCAACGACGCAGGCGCGCATTTACGACCCGGAGACGGCGAAAGACGCAGGCTATCTCGACGCAACCGTGGAACCGGCAGCGCTGCTCGGAGCGGCTTTCGACCACGCTCGCCGGCTCGCCGCCTTACCGGATTCCACGTTCCGCAACACGAAAGAGCGTGAACGCGCAGCAACCGTCAAGCTCATCCGTGACACGTTGGCCGCGGATATGGCCGCCCTGACAAGTTTGCCGTGAGGCTCCAGCCTGCATTTCTCACCAGGTTTCGTAGTAGAAGGCTGGTGAGAAACCCAGGCTAGGGTCGGCAGCGACAGCGCCGCCACGGTAGATCCCCTAAGCGTTGGGCGGACCTGTCGGAACGTCCTTGAAGGGGAGGTTCTTATCGACC
>JBHHYR010000108.1:0-13130 GCA_046757585.1 Binatia bacterium
GAAGAAAGTCGTGTGGGCATTGTAACGGACGGGGTCCTGACCTCGTTCGAAATTGAAAGCTTCAGCCGGGAGCACCTGAAAGGCAACATCTACAAGGGAGTCGTGCACCGTATTCATCCGGCGCTAGAGGCCGCCTTTGTTGATATCGGTGCGGACCGTGATGCCTTCCTGCCCCTGGATGAGATCTGCTTCCGCAATCTGCCGGTTTCGACGCACAATGGCAGCCGTGCAGGCGAAGGGCACCGCCGGCCGCGGATCAAGGAGGTTCTCAAACCTGGGGAGGAAATCCTGGTCCAGATCGTCAAGGAGGAGTTTGCGAATAAGCCGCCGACGCTGAGCACCTTCTACTCCCTGGCAGGCCGGTATCTGGTGCTACTGCCGGGCTCGGACGATGCGGGCATATCGAGACGGATCGAGGGGACGGAACGTACGCGCATCCGTGAGCTCATCGAGACGCTCCGGCCGCCCGAGGGTTTCGGTATCATCGTACGCACCGCCGCTGGTTTTGACCAGGGGGCACGCGAGTTGCACCGCGATCTGGCGTATCTCCTGCGCCTGTGGGAAACGATCCAGCAAGCCGCCGGTAGCAAACCGGCCCCGGCCCTGGTTTACCGCGAGCACGATCTGGTGTTGCGCAACATCCGCGACTACTTCACGCCTGACATCGACGAGATCTACATCGATAACGAAGAAGTCTGTCAGCGTGCCCGCGAGTTCCTCCACGACGTCATGCCAAGCAAAGAGGACGTCCTCCATCTATATGAGGGGGACCAGCCGATCTTCTCTCAGTTCAACGTCGAAGGCCAGATCGAATCAATATACAAACGCCGAGTGCCGTTGAAGTCAGGAGGTAGCATCGTCATCGATGGCACGGAGGCGCTGACGGCCATCGATGTCAACTCTGGCCGGTCAGTTCGGGGTAGCAGTCAAGAGGATACGGCCGTACGCACCAATGTCGAGGCAGCGGACGAGATCGCTCGCCAGCTCCGCTT
Organism: Binatia bacterium; assembly: GCA_046757585.1. Taxonomy (GTDB): domain Bacteria; phylum Desulfobacterota; class Binatia; order HRBIN30; family HRBIN30; genus JBHHYR01. The sequence continues at coordinate 993 of JBHHYR010000108.1, forward strand.
GCGCGACCTGGGCGGCCTGATTGTCATCGATTTCATTGACATGCGGAGTTCGCAGCACAGTACCCAGGTGGAGCGAACACTGCGTGACGCGATGCGCCCCGACAAGGCTCGCCACGAAATCGGGCGGATTTCGCAATTCGGCTTACTGGAGATCTCACGACAGCGCTTACGCCCGGCCGCGGCAGCCACCTCGTATGCCGCCTGTCCAATGTGCGAGGGACACGGTCTGGTGCGGACTACGGAGTCGGCCGCGTTGGTCGCCCTACGCAAGATCCACAACCGCGTGGCACAGGGTGATGCCATGACCCTGCGCATAGCGCTTCCGCCCGATGTGGGTGTCTATCTCTTGAACCAGAAGCGCGACGATCTGGCCCAGCTCGAGCGGCGGTACGCCACCCGGATCCAGGTTGTGCTCGATTCCGGACTCATGCCGCACCGGTCGGAATTTGAAGTGCGGCCCCGCGTGGCGGCGGGAAAACCCGAGGTGCCCCGCATGCGTCTGGGCGGCGTGCTAGCGGCGCAACCTGCCAACCCGGCGGCGAGTGGCGACAACGGCGGTAGCACGGACGATACGTCTGCGCCGGCGCCCCTCGCGGGGCGGGTGGTACCGGCGGCTAGCTCCTCAGTGGCAATAAGCAGTGGCAAGCGCCGGCGTCGGCGCCGCGGTCGGCGGCGTGGGAGGGGACGGCAGGCGGCGGGCGCCATCGGCGAAGCCGTGACCGCGCTCGTTCCCGCCGTAGCAGCGGGTCAAGAACAGGCGGCGTCCAGTGCGCCAGAACCGCAAGAAGAGGGCGGGAGCGTGCCGTCCGGAAGAGAGCCGGACGCCGGCAGCGGGCTCACTGAGGCTGCTCCAGGCCTCGGGGCCCGCTCGGACGTACCTGGCGCGCCTGTAGCACCGGGAATCTCCTCCCCAGGTAGCGCCGAAGAGCCCGAACGCCGGAGACTGCCCGCGAAGCCACGGGCCAGACGCGCCCGCGCTAACACAAGTGGCCGGCGGGTACAGGGGAGTAAGCGAAAAGCTGCCGCCAATAAGGCTCCGGCAGGGGCCGCTGCTCAGGACACTGAGAAGGCGGGCAAGGCACCGCGCGCGAGAAAGTCCCGCCCGCGGGCCGCGACGCCGCGGCGGCGGCGCCCAGGGTCAAAGGCTTCCCCGCGCCCTGCTCCATCGGCGCGCCCCGACACGAGTGTGGAGACGCAGTAAGATTCTCCAATTTCTTTCTTGACGAATCTCCTGCAGCCATGTTACATACGGGACACGTTCCAGGTCCCAGAATGCCGGAGTGTGTGCCGGTACACGCGGGGGCGGTACGCTACGGAAGGAGGCTCACCGTGCGGCAAGTGGCGTTAATACTGTTATGCGTAGTTGCTGCGCCCGTGGGGTGGTCCATGTCTGCCTGGGCTCACGAGGGTGACGGCAACGTGGGCGCTCCGACGGTGAACATTCCGCATCCCACATTGCCGCAATGCCAACGCGACGATCCGGATTTGCTGCTGCCCGACCTCGTTGCCGATAAACCCACTAGCGTCCGCAACATCTTTCAAGGGGGCCGGCGCGTGGTTGTCTTCACGACTGCTGCGGCAAACGTTGGCGATGGCCCGCTGGTCATTCAAGGTCAGACCGTCTCCACGCCTGAGCGGGTTTTCACGTTGGGGTACCAGATCATTTGGAAGCGAGACGGGTCGAAGTGCGCCCGTGCGGCAGGAGAATTCATCTTTCATCCCAGCCACCAGCACTTCCATTTCGACGATTTCTACGGCTACGAGCTGCGCGCTGACGACCCCTTGACAGGCCCGATGGTTGCGAAGGGAGCGAAAGCATCGTTTTGCCTCCTGGATATCGAGAACATCAGGGGCTTCCGTCCCGATGACTTCCCCCGGCAGGTCACGAACCGCACGTGTGATAGTCAAGAAGGGACGCAGGGTATCTCGGTCGGCTGGAAAGACGTGTACGAACGGTTCGTGCCGGGTCAGTTCATCAGCCTCGATCTTGATGACGGGACTCAAGTGCCGGTCGGCTCGTATTTCCTGCTGAACGTGGTCGACCCCGATCACCTGCTTTGGGAAAAGAATACGGAGAACAACACGAGCTTCGTTCCGACCGCCGTTTTCCTTCCCCCGCCAGACCTTGCAACAGTGCTGTCCCGTCCCACGCTACGCCCCCGGCGTCCTATCTTGCGCGTGGGGCGCAGCCGGCCGACACGTGCGCCCAGGGTGCGGGCAACGCGTGCGCCCAGGGTGCGGGCAACGCGTGCGCCCAGGGTGCGGGCAACGCGTGCGGTTCGCGTGCGGCCGACGCGTACGCCGCGGGTGCGAGCTGCACGGCCGCACCGGATGAGGCCGGCAAGACCCTCTCGACCACAACGCCCGCAGCACCCGGCGCATCCACGCGGCCCGCATTCGCTGCCTAACACGCCGACGCTCGTGCCGACGGCGACGTTCACCCCGGTACCGGCAGAGCCGGCGGCCGCTGGCGGGCCGGCCGGGACGCCAACCTCGACGGTTGCGCCCGCGACCTCGTGTGAGAACGCTTGCGCTTACGGCGTGTCGCAGATCCGGATGCTGTGGTACGGAAGCCTGGACCTGTCCATGTTCATCAGTCCTCGAGGCTGCGATCAGCTGACACCGGACTTCGGCTCGCAAGGGGCCATACAAATGACCAACTTTCTCACGGAAGCGCGTGATGATACCGGCGTGGAACACTTCGCGAGCTACGAGCTCGCCGACGAGGGCGCCGGTATGACCTCGACCGACGGTACTGTCCAGTTCACCCCGGTCGCCGATGGTTTCAGGTTTTCGTACAGAGTGGATATCCCAGCACCTGCGGACGCTAACGATGGCATCAACTTTCCGGTGGTCTTCGATTTTTGTCTGACGCTGGACGAACAAGCGGTGAAGGCTCGACTGGTGTGCCAGCCGAAGAACCGCGGCATGCTCTGCCATCAAGGCTGAGCGGCCGCTGCGTGTCGGTCCCCAAAGTCGCCCGCCCGTGTGGGGACACCAAGGTTGATGCCGAGGGGTGCCGTCTGCACGTTCGTGGCGGCGTGAAGTTTGCGTCACCGGGGGGAATACTCTATTCTGCGTAGACTCTACGCTGCTGTGTGCGTACGCCGCCGGCTCAGGGCGGCAAGTGCGCATTGCGACGTGAGCGTGTTACGCGGTCATGAACTCAGCAGATTTTCCCCGCATCCGACGCCTGCCACCCTACGTGTTCAACATCGTCAGCGACCTCAAGCAGACGGCACGGCGTGCCGGCGAGGATATCATCGATTTCGGGATGGGGAACCCTGATGGGCCGAGTCCGCCGCACGTCGTTGCAAAGTTGATCGAAGCGGCCTCTAAGCCAGTCAATCACCGTTATTCCGTTTCGAAGGGTATCTACAAGCTGCGGCTTGCCATCACGGATTGGTACAAGCGGCGTTACGGCATCGAGCTTGATCCGGACAGCGAGGCCGTCGCGACGATCGGTTCCAAGGAAGGTCTCGGCCACCTGGCACTTGCTATCCTTGGTCCGGGGGATGTGGTCTTCTGCCCGAGCCCGACGTATCCCATTCACCAGTATTCCGTCATTATTGCGGGTGGAGATCTGCGGAGTATTCCGCTGGTTCCCGGGGAAGACTTCTTCGCTCACCTGGTCGAAGCGATGCGCCAGACGTGGCCGCGGCCGAAGCTGCTCATTCTCAACTTTCCGCACAACCCTACCACCGAGGTGGTCGAATTGAACTTCTTCAAACGGATCGTGGAGTTTGCGCGTGAGCATGCGCTGATGGTGATTCATGACCTCGCTTACGCCGATCTGTGCTTTGATGGCTATCAAGCGCCCAGCTTCCTGCAGGTGGCTGGTGCGAAAGAGGTTGGGGTTGAGTTCTACACGGTCTCGAAGAGCTACAACATGCCCGGCTGGCGGGTTGGGTTCGCGGTCGGCAACGCCGCCATGATCGGGGCGCTCGCCCGTATCAAGAGCTACCTCGACTACGGCATTTTCCAGCCAGTACAGATTGCTGCCATCCAAGCGCTCAATGGGCCACAGAGCTGGGTCGAGCAGATCCGCCAACGGTACGAGACGCGCCGCAATGTTCTTGTCGACGGGTTGAAACGCATTGGCTGGGAGGTGCCCAAGCCGAAGGCGACCATGTTTGTGTGGGCGCCAATCCCGGAACCCTTTCGGAACATGGGATCGCTGGAGTTCTCCACCTTCCTCTTAGAGCAAGGGAAGGTCGCCGTGTCGCCTGGCATCGGATTCGGGGAGTACGGGGACAAATACGTGCGGTTTGCGTTGATCGAGAACGAGCACCGGACACGACAGGCGTTGCGCGGTATCCGCCGTGCCCTGAGCAAAGGGACGCCCGCAAGAATCCGTCAAGTCGGCTGAGTTGGGGAAGGGACGTGGGACGGGCAGTGCGGGTCGGCCTGATCGGCTTCGGTACGATCGGTACGGGAGTAATCAGACTCCTGCAGCACAATCGCTCGCAACTGCAAGCGCGACTCGGGGCGTCTCTGACACTGGCAGGGATTGCGGATGTCGATCTGCGCACTGACCGTGGCGTCAAGGTTGACCGTTCCCTGCTCACCAGCGACGCGCTCAGTCTCATCGACGATCCAACCATCGACGTCGTCATTGAGTTGATCGGCGGGTACGAACCCGCGCGCCGTTTCGTTCTGCGTGCCATCTGCAACGGCAAGAGCGTGGTGACGGCCAACAAGGCGCTGCTCGCAGTCCACGGCGCGGAGATCTTTGCTCGTGCGGAGGAAGCGGGAGTCGATATCGGTTACGAGGCCAGCGTGGCTGGCGGCATTCCCATCATCCGGACTCTGAAAGAGGGTTTGGCTGGCGATCGGACGCTGGCCATGTACGGCATTGTCAACGGGACGTCCAATTACGTCCTCAGCACCATGACGCAGCAGGGCGGAGAATTCGCGGCCGTGCTCAGGGACGCGCAACGGCAAGGCTTGGCGGAGGGAGATCCCACGTACGATGTCGACGGGATTGATGCGGCACACAAGCTCACGCTGCTCATTCAGCTTGGCTTCGGCGCAGCCGCACACTTTGCCGCGATTCCCGTGGAGGGTATTCGCCACGTCACCCAGCTGGACATCAGCTTTGCCCGAGAGTTCGGTTACGTAATCAAGCTGCTCGCGATCGCGAAGCAGGACGGCCGGCAGATCGAGGCGCGGGTGCACCCCACCATGGTGCCGCGACAGCATCTGTTAGCGGACGTTGGCGGTGCCTATAACGCAATCGCCGTGCAGGGGGAGGCGCTAGGCGCCAGCATCTACTTCGGGCTCGGTGCCGGGATGTTGCCCACCGCGACGGCCGTGCTCGCGGATCTGCTGGAGGTGGCGCGTGGGGTAGTACGCAACCTGAAGGGCCGCGTCGCACCGCTCGGCTATCCCTTGACGCGCCAGCGGCAGGTGCCACTGAAGTCAATTGACGATCTCATCACGGAATACTACCTGCGCTTCATGGTGTTGGATCGACCCGGCGTCCTGGCGCGACTGTCGGGGATCCTCGGCAGACACGAAATATCCATCGCGTCCGTCATTCAGAAGCAGCGCGAGCGCGGTGCGAGTGTCCCGGTCGTCATTCGAACGCACCACGCTCGCGAGCGCAACGTGCGGCGCGCGCTGCGGGCAATTGACCGTCTGGCCGTTGTCCGCGGCAGGTCTACCCTCATTCGGATCGAGAACAGTCTCGGCGAATGAGCCATCGGTTGTGCCCCCTGATCTGGCACAACGAAGCGAACTCCGGTAAAGAGAAACGCAGGGAAGATGGATAGGAACCTAGCCCTTGAAGCGGTACGGGTGACCGAGGCGGCAGCGCTGGCGGCGGCGCGCTTGATGGGCCGCGGCGACATTGAAGCGACAGACCGCGCCGGAGCCGAAGCGATGCGGAAGGCTTTTCGCTCCATCGCGATCAATGGCGTCGTGGTGATTGGCGAAGGAGACGAGAGCGAGGGCGACGTCCTTTACAACGGGGAGCACGTCGGAAGCGCCAGCGGCCCCGAGATCGATGTTGCCCTCGATGCGCTCGAGGGCGCGACGATCTGCGCCACGGGCGGCTTCAACGCCTTGTCGATCATCGCCTTTGCCGAGCGCGGCGGCTTCTTGCGATGCCCCGACACGTACATGGAGAAAATCGTGGTCGGACCGGATGGCCGCGGAGTGATCGATCTGGATAAGTCGCCGAGCGAAAATCTACGGGCCCTGGCGGACGCGAAAGGCGTGTACGTCGCGGATCTGACCGTCGCCGTTCTCGATCGACCGCGTCACGAGGGATTGGTCACGGAAATTCGGCGGGCGGGAGGTCGGATCAAATTGCTCGCGGATGGCGATGCCGCCGCAGGTATCGCAAGCGCGAAACCGGATTCAGGCATCGATATGCTGTTGGGCGTTGGCGGCGCTCCCCAGGGGATTCTGACTGCCGCCGCCATGCGTTGCGTCGGCGGTGATATGCAGGCCCGGCTGAAGCCACGCAACGAAGAGGAAATGGCGCGCCTGCAAGACGCCGGTATTCACGATGCCGGCAGGAAATACGCTCTCGAGGAAATGGCATCGGGGAGTGTGATGTTTGCGGCCACTGGCGTGACGAACGGTGACCTGGTGCGCGGCGTCCGCTTTTTCAAGGGTGGCGCCACGACAAACTCGGTCGTGATGCGCTCCCGGACCCACACCTTGCGCTTCATCGAGGCGACACACCGCTTCGACCTGAAACCTGAGTATTAGGCGGGTCGTGGCAGAGCAGTGCCGAGAGACGGCGTGTGGCTGGGTGAGGGCTTCCGCAGAGGTCTGAGATGGCCTGGCACTCGTGCTACGCGACACCTGTTGAGGCCGAGGCGCACGTCGTGAAAGGCTTCCTCGAGCACTACGGCGTGCCCTGTCTGCTCGAGAATGATCGGTTCGGCGCGCAGCCGCTGACCTTCTGCGCCCTGGGGCAAGTCCGGATCTTGGTGCCCGAGCATTGGCTGCGGATCGCGCAGGGATTGATCAACGGCCGCAAGCAGCGGCACTTGCGCCTCGTTCAACGGAAGGACGATGCCTAAGTCGAAAAGCGCACGGAGACAGACGGTGTATCCGCAAGCGGCCGATCGTTTGCCGGCCTACACGACCATCTCCGACATGGAGGTGGAAGCCGTGTACACTCCAGAAGACCTGGGAGACTGGTCGTACGAACGCGCGCTCGGCCATCCCGGAGCATACCCGTTCACGCGCGGCGCCTATCCCAGCATGTACCGGGGCAAGTTGTGGACGATGCGGCAGTTTGCCGGGTTCGGGACTGCTGAAGACACGAACGAACGTTTCAGGTTCTTACTCGCGCAGGGACAAACCGGCCTCTCTACGGCTTTCGATATGCCCACCCTGATGGGGTACGACGCCGATCATCCGCGCGCGCTCGGTGAAGTCGGACGGGAAGGGGTCGCCGTGTCCAGCGTCGCCGATATGGAAGCGCTGTTCGCCGGCATTCCGCTCGAACAAGTGACAACCTCGATGACCGTGAATTGCACCGCAAGCGTGTTGCTGGCGATGTATCTCGCCGTCGCTGAGCGCCGGGGGATTGCGTGGGACACGCTCGGGGGAACTATCCAGAACGATATGCTCAAGGAGTTCATTGCGCAGAAAGAGTGGATCTCGCCGCCACAACCGTCCCTGCGCGTCATCACCGATATGATCGAGTTCTGCACGCGTTACGTACCACGCTGGCATCCGGTATCCATCTCCGGCTACCACATGCGTGAAGCGGGCGCCACCGCCGTGCAGGAGTTGGCGTTTACGCTCGCAGACGGCATCGGGTACGTGCGAGCGGGGATCGACCGGGGTCTCGACGTGGACAGCTTTGCGCCGCAGCTTTCGTTTTTCTTCAATCTCCACAGCGATTTTCTGGAGGAGATCGCCAAGTTGCGGGCGGCGCGCCGCATGTGGGCAAAGATCATGCGGGAGCGCTTTTGCGCCAAAAACCCGCGTTCGTGGCTGCTGCGTACACATTGTCAGACGGCCGGCTGCAGCTTGACGGCGCAACAGCCGCTCAATAATGTCATACGGGTAGCGCTGCAGGCCCTGGCCGGAGTGCTCGGTGGGACCCAGTCGCTGCACACGAACTCCATGGACGAGACGCTCGCGTTGCCCAGTGAGCAAGCCGTCCTGGTAGCGCTGCGCACGCAACAGATCATTGCCGAAGAGACTGGGGTGACGAACACGGTCGATCCTCTCGGTGGAAGTTATGCCATCGAGGCACTTACTGACCGGCTCGAAAGGGAGGCTAGGGCGTATATCGACCGTATCGATGAGCTTGGCGGTATCGTCCGTGCCATCGAACTTGGATATCCACAGAAGGAAATTGGCGAGGCGTCGTACCATTATCAGCAACAGCTGGATCGTGGGGAAAAGGTGGTCGTGGGCGTCAACCGGCACCTCTTGGAAGCGGAGCCACCCATCGAGGTCCTACGCATCAACCCCGACGTTGAAGGCAGGCAGGCGCGACGCGTGCGGGAGCGCAAGCGGACACGCAACTGCACGGCTGTGCGGGAGGCGCTCGCGTCCGTTGAGGAAGCCGCCACGGACGGGAAGAATCTCATGCCGCCGATTATCGCAGCGGTACAGCAGGAATGTACCGTAGGAGAGATCGCCGACGTGTTCCGGTCAGTCTTCGGCGTGTACCGAGACCCAGCATGGCTGTGACAGGAAGGAGGGGGAGCGAATCCGTGGCTGAGAAGAGACTGCGCGTGCTGGTAGCGAAGCCGGGATTGGACGGCCATGACCGGGGCGCCAAGATCATCGCCCGGGCGCTGCGTGACGCGGGCTTCGAGGTCATTTACACCGGACTGCATCAAACACCCGAAATGATCGCGGAAGCCGCTCTGCAGGAAGACGTGGACGCCGTTGGGCTCAGCATCCTGTCCGGCGCCCACATGACCCTGTTTCCCGTCGTCGTCGACCTCTTGAGAAAGAAGGGGCTAGGTGATGTCACCGTCTTTGGAGGTGGAATTGTGCCACGGGAAGACATCCCCGAACTCCAGAAGCTAGGGGTCAAGGCAATTTTCACCCCTGGGGCGACGACACAGGAGATCGTCACCTGGGTGCGGGAAAACGTGCACGCTCGGTCGTAGGGGAAGAGCACCGGCCAGGCCCCTGGAAAGCCTATGGAACGTCGGCCACTGGTCATCGTGGGCGCGGGACCTGCGGGGACGGCGACGGCTCTGTTTCTTCAGGGCCAGGACCCTAGGCTGGCTGGCGAGGCGTTGATCCTTGAGAAGGCACGACACCCGCGCCAGAAGGTGTGTGCCGGTGGGCTGATCCCACACACACTCCAGTGTCTGGCAGAACTCGGCGTTGCCCTGTCGGTTCCCGCTGTAACCGTGCATCGTGCCAGCGTGGCGGTACCGGGTTGTTCCTTGCGTTACGAGGGCCATGACCTCTGCTGCATCGTCCGTCGCAGCGAGTTCGATTACTCGCTCGTACAAGCATGCCGGCAGCGAGGTGTGGAGGTGCGCGAGGATGAGAAGGTCGTCGCGCTACGGCGTGAGAACGATGGTGTCCGAATCGAGACGACCCGTGGCGAGTATCACGCGCGTGTCGTCGTGGGAGCAGACGGATCCGGGAGTGTCGTCCGCCGCCGACTGGTCAGCGACGCCGGCACGTGCGTCGGTCGGGCGGTGATGTGTGACGTGCCCGCGAAGCGGACCGGCTGGAACGGTTTCGCCGAAGCACGCTACGATTTCAGTTTCTTGCCACGGCGCCGGGGCTTGCGCGGGTATGCGTGGGCTTTTCCGTGCCTGATCGGTGGAGAGCCGCACGTCAACCTCGGCGTCTACAGCCTGCAGGCGCGAGGCGCTGGGCGGCTGCTGCGCCAGCTGCTTGAAGATGAGCTCGCCCGCGCAGGGGCTCCGCAGGCTCCCATGAAGTCGTTTCCGATTCGCTGGTATGGACGGCGCACGCGCCTGACAGTGCCCCATGTCCTGCTGGCAGGAGACGCTGCCGGGGCTGAGCCTCTCATGGGAGAGGGGATCTCGTTCGCTTTCGAATATGGCCGTCGCGCTGCCGCTGCTGCCTGCTGCGGCCTGGCGACCGGAGATGTCGGGTTCAGCGACTACGAGCGGGCGGTTGCCGGATCGTGGATGGGCAAGAAGCTGCGCCGGCTCGGCTTGGCCACGCACCTGTTTTATGGTCCAACGTGGCCACTTTGGTTTGCCGTCGCAGCCCGTAGCCGCCAGGCGCAGGAAATCGGGATCCGCTGGTACAACGGGGTAGACGGCTGGGATCGGTGCAGCGCTTGGCATGCAGCGCGGGCCTGGTTCCGCGGCAACCCGCAGCCAGCGCGCACACACTAGACGATGCGGAGCAGGCGGTTGTTCGGCATAGACCAGAGTCTAAGCGCAGGGGCATTGCTCCCGTGGCCGGCGTGTTTGTAGCGCTTCGCGGAGCCTGTCAATGAAAATGAGACAGTCATCTTCGGAATTTAGTGAGCAGCCGCGAGTGTCGAGGGACTGATCGTCTCGGCAGCAGCGGCGTTGATATTGGGGGTACCCATGCCCTTGCCCGGGTGGAGTTCGTGGCTCTGAGGCGATTCTACGAGGTCGGATTTCTCGGCGACGAGCGCCTGCGGCGGCTTGGGTGGGTTGATCCACACTTCGGTGGGCAGGGCGGCCGGCTTCGGCAAGCCGCGCACGAAGCGCTCCGGATGGGCGGCGAAGGCCGCCTCGAGGACGTCGGCCCGGGCGGCAAGCTTTGCGTCCGCGCGGCCTGTGTGAACATCCTCGGGGGTCAGCATCCCGATGCCGCTGTGACGGTGCTCGGTGTTGTACCAGCGGAAGAACGCCCGGCAGAACGCTCGGGCGTCCTCGATCGAGCCGAAGCGATCGGGGAACTCCGGGCGGTACTTGAGTGTCTTGAACTGCGCCTCGGAGTACGGGTTGTCGTTCGAGACGTGCGGGCGGCTGTGGGTCTTGGTGACGCCCAGATCGCTCAGCAGCAGCGCCACGACCTTCGACTTCATCGACGAGCCCCGGTCGGCATGGAGGGTGAGCTGGCCGGGGACGATGCCCTGGCGGATGCAGGTCGCACCGATGAGCTTCTTGGCCAGGACCTTGCTCTCGCGGTGGGCGACCATCCAGCCGACCACGCAGCGGCTGAAGACGTCGAGGATGACGTAGAGGTAGAAGTAGGTCCACTTCGCCGGCCCCGCCAGCTTGGTGATGTCCCAGCTCCACAGCTCGTTCGGGCCGGTGGCCAGGAGCTCGGGAGCGCTGTAGTGGGGGCGGCGGAGCTGGTCGCGGCGCTCGCGCACCTCCTGGTTCTCCTCCAGGATGCGGTACATCGTGCGCTCCGAGCACAGGTAGCGATCCTCGTCGAGCAGCTGGGCGAAGATCGCCCCCGGACACTGATCGACGAAGCGCGGCTCGTGCAGGATCTCGAGCACCCCGGCCCGCTCGGCCGGGCTGAGAGTGCGTGGCGGGCTCGGCCGCGGCGGGGGCTCCGTCGTCCCGGGAGAGCGATGGCGGTAGTAGGTCGCCGGGGGAACACCCAGCGCAGCGCAGCTGGGCGCGACCCCGAGGCTGGGTCCGATCTGACTGACCGTCTCCATCACGATATCTCGCTGTCCAGCGGCGTCCCCAGCAAGGCCGCGACTTTTTTTTGGACCTCCACCAGTGCCTCCGCCCGCTCCGCGCGCTTTCGCCACTTGTCGATCTCTCGCGCCTGCTCGGCGAGCTTCTTGTCCCGCGGATCCGGTGGCTCCGCCTTCGGCCCGCGCTTCCTCGGCGTCAGCCCCTCCACCTCGCCGCGGTCCCGCGCCTTGCGCCAGCTCGACAGGCTCGAGGAGTACACCCCCTCGCGCCGCAGCAGCGCTCCGACCGCACCCGGGGTCGTGCAGCGATCCGCCTCACGCAGGATCCGCCGCTTGTACTCGGCGGTGAACCGCCGGCGCTTCGCCTTGGCCTCGACCTCAGTCTCCGCCAGCGCCAGGGTGCCCGCGGAACCCGCCGCGGGTGAGACGGACGGGGAAACTACACTCGCCCTACGGGCTCCTTCCGTTTCCCCGTCCGTCTCACCCAAGAGCTTCTTCTCCACCATCTTCATCCATCGGTTCCTTCCCGTCCTCTACAGTAAACTACCACCACCCGACTGTCTCACGGTCATTGGCAGAGAGGG
>JBHHYR010000109.1:0-12971 GCA_046757585.1 Binatia bacterium
CGATGATCACGCCCCCGCCGGCCTGTGCAGCCCGCGCGTTCCAGCGCCGAGACATGTCGACGGCGCTGCAGAAACTCAGCTCGAAGCTGGCTGGCCGTCCCAATTCGCCTGACCGAATCAGCTCGCGGGCGTACATGATTTCGCCCACGTGCCGGAACTTGCTGGCCACGAGCAGGAGGCGGCCCTGCCGGCGCGCGGTTGCAAACATCTCCTCCGCCCCGCTTGTCGTTAATGCCAAGGGCTTCTCACACAGCAGGTGCAGGCCGCGTTTCAGGCACCTGACGCCCAGCGGCGCGTGCTCGGCTGGCGGCGTGCAAATGCTGACCGCATCCAAGCGTTCGGTCTCGAGCATGTCAGTCAGATCAGAATAGGTCTTGACCCCGCTGGCGCCGGCCGCGCGGCGCGCTGCTGGCGCAGGATCACAGATGGCAAGAACCTCGAGGCCGGGCACGGACCCACATGCTTGCAGGTGCACTGCACCGGCTCTTCCAACCCCGATGATGCCAATTCGCACAGCTGCGTCTCCCTTCGGTGCGCCGACAAGGTCGCGGTCGCGCCTCATTGCGATCGCCTGCTCAGCACTTGACGGACTTGCCGGGTGCTCACTGCCAGAGCCGTGAGCGTCAGCAATCCCGCGTGGGCCAGAACAGCGTCGCTGATTTTCAGCTTTGATTCGCCGTATCGGCGTGCTTCCAGGTGCATCGGCACCTCCATGATCGTGCGTCCAGCGAGGATCGCTCTGAGCATGATCTCCGCGACGGCAGCAAAGCCGTCCGCCCGAAAGTGCATGGTCCTGACCACCTGAGACCGGTACGCCCGAAACAGGCACGTAAACGTGTAGACGTCCTGGCCGATCAGGAGTTTGTAAATCCGTGAAACCATGCGGCTGAGCGTCAACCTCAGCGCGCTTCCCTGAGCATCGTGGCTTTCCGGGTGCCAGGCCGAAGCGGTGACGACATCCGCCCCGTGATCGACCAAGGCGGTCAGTTCTGGCAGCCGCTCCGGCGCATACGTACAGTCACTGTCAATTGTGCAGATGATTGGCGAGCTGGCGTGCAGAAAACCGGTCCGTAGCGCTGCGCCGAGGCCGAGGTTTTCATGGTGACGCATGACCTGGATCCCAGGTTCGTCACGCGCCGCTTTCAGCAGCGTCGCAAAGGTTCCATCCGTGCTGCCGTCGTCGACGAATAGGAACTGCCACCCGGATGTTTGCGGCTTCCTGCGCAGGGCGCACAGGCGGGACAGCAGCCCCGGCAAGCCCGCCTCCTCGTTGTGGCACGGGACGATGACCGTAACCGGCGCGCTCTTCGCCGTGGTAGTCAATGCGCCCCCTGCCCGGACAGCACCGCCGGAATCGTCTTCGCCAAGATCTTGAAATCCAAACCCAACGACCAATTGTCGATGTACTCCATGTCCCACTTGATCCACTCATCGAACTTCGGCCTGCGGCTATTAACTTGCCACAGGCAGGTGATGCCTGGCTTCACACTGAAGCGGCGCTTGTGCCAGCGAACGTCGATGCGGTTGGCATCGCGTACGGGAAGGGGACGGGGCCCCACGAGACTCATTTCGCCCTTGAGGACGTTGACCAGTTGAGGAAGTTCGTCGATGCTCAGCTGGCGCAGCCACCTGCCCACCCGCGTGACCCGCGGGTCGTTCTCGATCTTGAACACCGGACCTTCCGCCTCGTTCAACGGCTCCAGCGCCGACTGGAGCTCTTCTGCGTCCTCGGTCATGGTCCGAAACTTGAGGGCGTAAAAGCGGCGGCGATTCAAGCCAACCCGTCTCTGCACGAAGAAGACGGGCCCGCCGCGGGATTCCAACTTGATGGCCACCGCCGCCAGCAGGAACAGGGGCGCGAGCAAGACCAACCCAAGCGTTGCACCGGCAATGTCGATCACACGCTTGCCGAGAAGCCCAAGCGCGTCCGGCCGGCCGGTGTACATCGTCAGCACGGGCTGCCCTTCGAGTTCGTCGATGCGAGCCCGGGCCCAGTACAACGACGCCACGTGCGCAAGGACGCGAATGGTGATGCCCTGCTGTTCGCAGATGGCAATGAGGCTGCGGATAAGCGGCTGCGAGGTGTCCAGCGGCAATCCGACGAACACCTCGTCGATGGGCTGCGCCTCGATCATGGCTTCTACTTTCTCAAGGATGGCTTTGCCATCGCTCGCTGAGTCGGACGCGCCGGAGTGTTCGCCAGCATCGATGATACCCACGACGCTGTATCCGAGGTCCTCACGCCGAGCGAGCTTCGATGTGAGGTCAAGGGCGTCGTTGCCGATCCCGACGATCAGGACGTTGCGGAGATTGCGGCCGTAGTGGCGGACCCGGGCCCCCACGACTCGCAACACCCGCCGTTCTATACTCAGACCCAGAAAGGCGAGGCCGGCAAACGCGGCCAAGAACGGAGCGGTAACGTAGTGGAAATGAAACACAGGTGTCAGCGGGACGAGAGGTGCCGTGGCAATCGCGACGGCGGTGCCGAGGTCGCGCAACTCCCGCGAGATACCGGAAAGCCGGTAGGAGCGGTAGAGATCACAGCACCGGAGCACCACGTGCCACAAGGCCAAATACACAGCCACGAAAAGCACGTTCTTGAACTGGATGCGCATCTGCAGGACCTCCAGCCACCCGCTAACACCGGTCGCTCCGCCGCTTGCCGCAACAGCAACGATGAAGCTGCCGGTAACGACACTCAGGTCAGCGATCTTCAATAAGGCCAGTAGCTGTCTGCGAAGAGACACCATCACTGCTCCAACGCTTGGCGGCGCCCGCCGCCGAGGAGGTGGCGTACCCATGCGGGCACCCGCTTCTCGGACCCGTACATGACCACGCCGAACGTGCGGCACCCAACTTGCCGTGCACGTTCAGCTGCCAGCTCCAAAGTGTCACGACGCGTCACTGCGGTTTGAGCCACGATCACGAGGCCGCTGCAGGCTCGGGCCAGCAGGGCTGCATCGACGGATTCACTCAGGGAGGGAGCCTCGATGATGGTCACGTCCGCCGTACGCGTTGCACCCTCAAGCCAGTCGGTGAGTTCCACTTGTGCCGCAGGCACACCTAAGTCGAGCGGCAGCGGATCACCTGCACTCGGCAACGCGTCCGCTTCGCAGGTGCGACGCCGCAGGATCGGACGTCCATTCCAGGTCGCAAGTTCTGCACGCAGCACGTCGAGTCCGAGGCCCTCAATATGAGCGGCAAAGCCTGCCGTCACCGCCTCGACCGGTTCGATGCCCGAAGCACCCACGAACACCAACGCCCGCGTCCGGTTATCCTCTGCCAGGATTCGGATGTTGTCGAACAGTTGCCGAAAGGCCGCCGCGGCCTGGGGCTTGGCCTGCGCGACCGACGGTGGAGTGCCGATCCGGCAGCCGTCGCGGCTGGTATCGGCGGCTGTCGAGTTGTCGCACCGCGTCGGACGTCGCGACCACTGGGGGCGCCCCGAACCTGCCGGTGGTCGCTGTCGATGCGCTTGAGAACTCGGAGGTACTCACTCATGACGTTTGGCCTCTTGATGACGTTTTGTGAACGAGGTCCGGACTACTTCGAGCCGCGTGCCGGTCCTGATGGGAGACTGAGAGCAACCTCGGCAACCGAGCCGACGCCTTGGCAGGCTTGCCCGGATGGCTGCGAGCGGCTCACCCACTCGCTGGCGGCGCAGCATCGCCAGCCGGTCGTTGAGCCGCTTCCCGCAGCACCGTCTCGACGCTGATGGTCCAACGTCCGTTCTCACGCTGCCAGCGCAGAACCTTGAAGGCACGCGAGGCAAAGATGTCCGAACGATACGACTGCTCGAACGTAGTGAGCGCGGTCTGGCCGCCGTCCACCAGGAAGATACTCACCGCGGTCAGCTGGACGTGAATCGCACCGCTGTGCGCGAACAGATACCGCTTGCGCGCCAGCCAGTGCGCCCGGTCAGGATCCTGCTGTGGGGTGAAGGTCGCGCTGTAGTCTCGCACGTAGGCGTCGAATTGCGTATGCGCCCAAGCCCGTCGCCAGTGTGCGAGGGCTGCACGCACAGCAGCGGCCGCCGCGTTGGCCCCCGTTGCCGGAGCGGCACTCCGCAGCACCCAAGCCGTACGCCAGCGCACCACCCGGGCCGCCACCGCGGCCAAGTCCGCCGGCTTCAGCTGCAGCGCCGTGGGGCCTGCCGCCGCGGCACCTACCGGAACGACCTGTAGCTGCAACTGGCCAGTCTCATCCACCAATCCTATGCGGCGAGCCGTCAGCTCTCCGGTGGCCAGCCACGGCCGCCAGTGCCGGGCTTGCGGGACGACTACGCTGTAACAGGCATCCGGTACGATCCCGCTGGCCGCCCGCCGGTAGATGCACAGACGGTGCTGCTCGGGCTCGAGCACACACGCCACCGCCCCCACGGGCTCAAGCGCCACGAGGCTTGCCGGGGCTGCGGGAAGCACCTGCGGCGTCGCGGCTGGCTGGGTTGGGGTTGCAATCGGCTGGACCGACGGTGCGGCCTCTATCTCCAGAGGCGCAGCGGGAGTGGAAACGGAAGCGGTACGGGCGGCCAGCAACGACTCGACGCGCTGCAAGTTGAGACGCGCGCGGGCGTAGTCGGGACGCGCTGCCAGCGCCTGGCGCAACTGCACGGCGGCTGCGGCCAGCTGCCCTCGTTCGACGAGAACGACTGCCAGGTTGTTGCGGGCTTCGGCACACGTCGGCTGCTGCTGGACTAGGGTGTCAAACGCTCGCTGCGCCGCAGAGAGATCCCCTTGGCCGAGGGCGTGCAGGCCAGCGGTGAAGGTGGGCCGGCCCGCCGGCAGACACTCACCCGCAGCGGGCGTTCCCCACATGACCATGGCCAGGACTGCCGCAACCCATGTCCTGTTCCCGCTCCGATTTCGTCTATTCCTATTCCTACCCACGCTGCGCCTCCGGCCGTGCCCGGCTCGGCGAGTCGGCGAAGGATTTTTCCACACTAAGAGTCGTCGCAGACGGCAGAGCCAGGCCGGTGCGCAGCGGGTGCCCAGCAAACGACGTCTCCACGCTGAGCATGGTCGGGAACCAGAGCACCGGCGCAGGACGACCGGGCTGCCGCGGATCCGGTCGTCGTGGCGCGGCGGCGATAACCCTGCGCCCTGCCGGGCCTGCCTGCCATCGAACAGCGGCCGTCGCGCCGAGAGTCGCCAGAAGCAGCAGTCCCACCGCCGCGAGCGCGGGGCGCGACCGTGATCGCAGCGAGCGCGATCCCATTCGCCCAGGGCGCATCGTCGTCACCAAACCGTAACCCTCCTTCGCCCGCACGGCCAATCGAGCGACACCTCGCAGAACACGAGGGGCGCCCCGGCCGTATGCGAACAGTAAGGAGTTGTGACAGAGAATGTTAATCCGCCGCGGAACGCCACGGGACTTCCGCAATAGCAGCCGGAGTGCTGCCGGGCTGAAGAGCGTGATCGAACCCCCGACGGTGCGCAGGCGATGCGCAACGTACCGCCGGCGCTCTGCCGGGTTGAGGGGGTTCACGTGGCAGCGTACCGCAACGCGGTCGGCGATCTGACGCAGATTCGGGCTTGCCAATTTGTACTCGAGCTCTGGCTGTCCGACGAGAACGATCTGCAGCAACTTTGCAGTGAAGGTTTCGTAGTTGGAAAGGAGACGGAGGTCCTCCAAGGTATCCTGCTCGAGATTCTGTGCCTCGTCGATCACAAGCGCCGCCGTGACACCGTCAGCTGCGCATTGCATGAGAAAAGCGTTGAGCGCGTTCAGTCTCTCGAGTTTCCCGCCCCCAGTGTGCGGAACTCCAAAGTCCGCGAGCGCCTGCTGCAGAATATCTTCGAACCCGAGGTTTGTGTTCAGGATGTACGCGGTGCGCACGGCAGCCCCGAGCCTGCTGAGGATCGAATACAACAGCGTGGTCTTGCCGGTGCCCACCTCGCCCGTCATCACGATCAGGCCTCGACGGCTTCGGAGCCCGATCTCGAGGGCTGCGAGCGCTTCGGCATGCCCTGGACTCATGTACAGAGACGATGGATCAGGGGTCAGGGAAAATGGTTCGGCAGTCAGACCAAAATGACGAGTGTACATCTGCCGGCTAGGAGGGAATGTCTGCGATGACCTTGAGGCCACTTACTTTTTCGGCCGCTGCAGCACTGAGCACCGTTGGATCGGTGCGGTCGGCCAGAACCGCGAGGCCGATGCCAGCAGCCAGGCTCACGATGGCTCCCAGAACCAGCGTGATGACTCTCTTCCCCGGGCGTGGCGCCGTGGGGACTGCCGCGTGTTCCACGACGCTCACATTCACGATCCGCGAGCGATCGAGGGCTTCCGAGAAGCGGGCCTCCTCGACCTTCTTACCGTAAGTCAGAAACGACTCCTTCGCTGTCACCAGTTCTTGCTTGAGGCGCTCCTGTTCCGGTGCGATCCGATCGAGGTGGTACAGTTTCGTGCGATACTGGTCGATTTGCTCCCGTAGCGCGCCGACGCGTGCCTTGACGGCCGCGATCTTTTCGCGGATCTGCGATAGTTCGAACTTCACGCTTGGGTTTCCGGTGGACCTGATCCGTCCTTCCTCCGCCGCGAGCAACTGGCGTGCTTCCTTGAGTTGCTGATCGACGGCCCGGATTTTCAAGCTCGTGGGTGCGAACTTGGAACTCAGCTCGCTGCGTCGCAGCTGGAGCTCCACAACGCGGGTCTGGAGCAGCTGCAGCGGATCGTTGTTTCCGGACCGCCCCGTTGCCGAACCGCCGTGCACGCGGGAGTGGAGATTCTGCGTCAGAAATTTGGCTCGTGCCGTCGACTCCTCGAGCTCGGTGTACGAGTCGGCAAGATTCGCTTCCAGCTTCAGCAGCCGGTCTCTCAGAGCGGCGCGTTGCGCCGAGGCCGCATCAATCCCCTCGCGGTCATAAAACTCCGCCAGCGCCGCTTCTGCCTGCCGCATCTTGCCGTTCAGCAGTTGACGCTGACTTTCCAGAAACCCCAAGGCCTCGGACTGCTGGCTGAGGCGGGCATGCCGTTCGACATGGTGGGCGGACAGCTTGTTGACGAATTCCGCAGCCCAGCGGGGATTCGCATCCGTCAACGACACTTCGATGAGATTTGATCCCCGGATGGCACGCACACGGAGGTGGGCGGCTACCCTTCGGACCCACCGTTCGAACGGACTCAGCGGTGCAACCCCGTGGGCGCGCCGATAAAGCCACCCGGGCAGCGCTAGCGGCGCGCGCAGGATAGACCCGATCCGCCGCGCAAGCCCCGCCGGACGGCGGTGTTCCAGCTGCCCCCGGTACGGTTCGAGAACTTCGCGGACCAACGCCGCGCTCTGCAGCAACGCCACTTCGGAATTGAGGTCCTGGTCGGTGACCCGTTCGACCGTGGGTCCGGAATCAGGGTCGGGAGACACGGTGATGCGCGCGCGCTCGGAGGTCAGCATCAGCCTCGAGGACGCCGTGTACATCGGACGAGTGAGCATCGCGAGGAGCGCTGTGAGCGCGAAGCCGCTGGTGAAGACGATCAAGACCAGTTTCCGGCGCCGCAGCACCGTGGCCGCGATATCCTGCCAGTCGATTCTTGTTGCTTCGGAGTCATCCATGCTTGTGCCTCATGGCTTGTGCCTCATGGCGCGATCGCAAACGGGATGGGCGGTATATTCTTGAGGACGTACTGGGCTACGAAAACGTTGACGTTCGCGATCTTGGACTTGGGGACGTACACCATATCCAACGGATGCAGCGGCACGTCCTGCTCAGGATGCTCGCCGCTCTCGATGGGACGGATGTCGACCGGCACACCGGCGGCAGAGCCGTCGCTGCGCCGGCGGATGAGGATCACCTGCTTGCGCTGAGCCGAGTCAAGCAGCCCCCCGGATTCTTGAATCGCTTGATACAGGGTCAAGCCGCCCGTCAACGGTATGGCCCCCGGCTTCGTGACCTCACCGCTCACGTACACCTGCCGCGCACCAAACTTGCGCAGGATAACGCTCACATTGGGCGTCGCAAGTTCTTGCGCGTACCGTCGCTTGAGCGCCGCAGCCAAGGCTTCGGGTGAGCGGCCCGCCGCTTCCACATCCCCGACGAGCTGCAGCGAGATCCGGCCATCGGGTCGAATGACGAGATCTTCGTTCAATTCGGGATTGTAGTAGAATTTGATGCTTACAAGGTCGCCGGCCTGGAGAAGATACGTCTTCCGGATTCTGGGCTGCGCCGTCTCCAATGTGGGCGGGCGGAAGTTCACCTTTGGAGCCGTCGCGCACCCAGCCCAGGCGAGCATCGGCAGCAGACAAGCGGCCAGCAGATCGCTCAGGTGTCTCTTCATGGTTCTCCCCACGGTATCTCGGTCAGTTGAGTGCCTTCCAACACGAAGGGTCGAATGGCAGGAACATCCCGCTAGGTCAGGAGGCTGTTGCATTTTCTCGAACAACCCTTGAGGTTCTCGAGCGTTCGCTCGGGCACGAGAGATATCAAACAAAGTCAGCCGGTTGCGGGGCAGCCTGCAAGTGCGACCGGCTGCTACGTACGCGCCACCCATCGCTCAGGCAGTTCCACCAGCGTCGTCCGCTGAAGGATATGCATGAGGACCCTGACACGCTCGCGGGCAGAGAGCCGCTGCTCGACCACCGCGGTCAGCCCGCGGAACGGCCCATGCACGATGCGGACTTGGCTCTGTTCTCGCACGCCGCTGTCGCTTCGGATGACGCCATCGGCGTCCTCGCGGCTGCGCAGGTAGTCGATGGCACTGGCGTCGAGTGGGGCCGGCGCGCCACCGAACGTCACAAAGGATTTGACCCCCGGCGTCCACGAAATCCGACTAAACTCCTCATTCAATGAAGCGTAGACGAACAAATAGCCTGGGAACATCGGGCCGATGTCGCTGCCAACGACCGGGCGCGGCCACTGGGCAACCAACGGCAGGTAGCTGGCCACGCCAATCTCCGCGAGCGACTTCTGCGCCAGCCGCTCTCGATGACGCTTGGTTTCCAGCACGTACCATCGAGCCTCTTCCAAGGTCCGGTGGTCAGACTCTGCTCCGGTGTGACACATAGCTCCGCCCGACGGGTTCATGCCCCTCCTCATTTTCGGTTCGTATCGTTCGTCCAATCCCATGACCACCACACCACCTCGTACTTTTCCCCCGGGCCACTCATCGCCCGGGCTGCGGCGAATTTCACCGCCTTGCGGCCTAGCGCCGGCCGCCGCGCTTCAGAATCGATTCATCCAACCGAGGCTGGCTGTCAAGAGCAAAGAAGCTGCCTGCGCTCCGCATGAGCGCCCAGGACGCCGTACCGGCAAGGACTGCCCGCCGTTCGTCGGCCCTCGCATGCTCTGGCTCGGCACGTTCATCGCTGTCGGCGGCGCTGAACCGATGTTCGGCGCGCCCTCGAGTGGCGGCGGCCCGAGTTGCCCATCACGGCGCGTACGATTCTCCGGTCCAGATCAGCACTCAGGGCTTGCAGACCGCGGGGATCAAGCTGCAGAAGTGCCGACAGTTCGATCGGCGTCAGGTCGCAAGCGTAGTCGCGGCAAACGAACATGGGTTCCACAAAGAAGCGCTCCCGGAACACGGCGTCCGTGATCAGCCGCCCGAGGACAGTTTCTACCCACTGCTGACTCATGCGTACAAGCTCATTGGAATCAACACCTTGCCTGGCCCAAGTGCAAAGTGCTTGCCACGTCTGGATCCGGGAGTGTACGGCTTGAAAAAGCTGCAGACAAACCAGGCGCAAGGCTTGGACAACAGCTGATATCAGCCACATGGCTCATTTCACCCAGCCAGCCCCTCTGGCCGCAAGACCCCGCGACTCGGACTGTCGACGTGCTGTAACACACTGATTGGACGATGAAATATCGGTGGGGAACCGCGGAGCGGAGACGCGGGCGCATCGAGGGTTCCCCGAGAAGGACGACGGGCTCCCAGGGGGACCGTCACCTGGTATCCCAGCGCCTGACGAAATTGCACGGTGGACGGCAGGGGAAGTAGAAACTCGCACACGACGCGCGCCGCCCGCACCGGCAGTTTGCCGGTGACGCGGGCACGTCGAGCATCGGCGACTTGGGCAGGGGCTCGCACAGGCGCTGGGTCTGAGGGTCCGAGCTCCTGGAAACTGAGCGCACGGCATGTGATATGTTGTAAAGGTACAGCGCGTTGTTGCGGACAGCGCTGTTCCTGGGGGGTGTCGTTGGCCACGACGTTTTGCTGGATGACGCAATTGCGCTCGCGATCGCTTTCGTGTGCTGCGTTCCTGATGGTCGCGGCATGCAGTGCGAATGCACAGAGCGGACCAGTAGTGACGTTCTTCGGCGTCGCCGACAGTCAAGGCTGCCTGGCGTGCCCTGGGGTGCCCTTATGCAATTGCGACCCCGTTCAGCCCACCCCCACCCCGGCCTTCGATGCTCAGGGGCGACGAATTTTCCAGCAGACGAGTGGCGTGGGCCTGATCGTCGTAGAAGCGAAGCCGGGAGGAAGCGGTGCGGCGGTGGGCCAACGCCTCGTGGTACCGCCGGCCCTTCCGGGCGGGCGTCCGGACTTGCAAATCGAAGCCACGAATGTCCTGGGCAACGGCAATCCGGCCGTGTGCGCGCAACCCACCGCCAACGACGGGATTCCGAAAACCGATCCACCCGACTTCGGGCCGAGCACGGGGATCAGCGACAGGCTGCGAGACTTCGCGTGCCGTTTTGAACCTTTCGCTCTCAGCACCCCTTGTACGCTCGACGGTAATGGCCTCCCGGCTGTGGGCGATTCCACCGCTGCTCCCACCCAACAGTTTTGCAGTACGAAGTTGTCCTTTGGACAGGCGTTGCCTCTCGGAGACACGGTGCTGACCGTGCAGGTACGCGACGTGAATCAGCATGTCGGGCCGACGGCGCAGATCGTCGTGCGAGTTGTCACGCCTGCGCGGCAGGCCCCCACGCCGACGCCAAGCGGCCGGTTCGCAATGAGCGGGCAGATTCGCTACTTCGGCAACGCAGAGCCGGTGGACAACGTCACGGTGAACCTACAAGGGCCGACACCGGCCGTGGTACAGAGTAGCTCAACGGGGCAGTTTGCGTTCAGCGATCTGACAAGTGCGAGCTGGCAGCTCCTGCCCGCGAAGGTAGGCGGTGCGCACAACAGCATCACGGCGCTCGATGCCGTGTTCGTGTTGCAAGCAGTGGTCGGGCTGCGCATCTTGAGTCCCGCACAGCGGTTGGCGTGCGACGTGAGTGGCAATGGAGGGTTGAGTGCTCTCGACGCCGTCCGTATCCTGCAATACGTAGTCGGGTTAATTCCCCGCTTTCCAGCGGCGCAGCGCTGCGGCTCGGATTGGGCGTTCATCCCGGTACCGGGGCCGGCGCCAAATCAGTTCCTTGTACAGCCCCTGCTTGCGCTGAACACCTGCCAGCAAGGCGCCGTGGCCTTCGAGCCGCTGGCAGGGCAAGCGAATCACCAAGACTTCGTGGCGGCGTTCTTCGGCGATTGCTCAGGCAACTGGCAGCCAGGCGGCGGATGAGCGGCAGTCCTGTGGCGTTGGCGGTGCCCTGCGGGCCGGTGCTCCGCCGGCTCGTACATGGCAAGAACCGATCGAGACAATTGCACCTTGGCAAGCCGATCGATGCTTGCGATTGCCGCACTCATCTCGCCCGCCCTTCTTGCTGGGTTCATCTGAGTTGCGAGGCCCTTCCATTTGATCCGGTGGTAAAAATGCGCCAATGAACCGATCTGCATGAGGTGAGACTGGATGGATCTCTCCTACACTCCCGAGCAGGAAGCGTTTCGCCGACAGGTGCGAACGTGGATCAGAGCGCACGTGCCCCGGCGCGAGAAGGACAGTTCGGGGATCGAGTACGGTGACCCCAAGCGCATCCAAGCCCTCAAGGCGTGGCAACGCAAACTGTACAACGCCGGGTACGTAGCGATGGGTTGGCCGCAGGAGTACGGCGGTCAGGGCGCGGATGTCATCGAGCAAACGATCGTCAACGAAGAGCTGCTCCTGGCCCGGGCTCCCGGTCTGATCGGAATGATGGGTATCCAAATGGTGGGACCCACCCTGATCCAGTTCGGAACGGAGGAACAGAAACGCCAGTACTTGCCCAAGATCCTCACCGCCGACGAGCTCTGGTGCCAGGGGTACTCGGAGCCGAGCGCGGGGTCGGATCTCGCCTCCCTCAAGACGCGGGCGGAGCTGGTGGGCGATGAGTTCATCGTCAATGGGCAGAAGGTGTGGACCTCGAATGCGCAGTACGCTGATCGCATGTTCTGCCTCGTCCGCACCGATCCCACGGCGCCGAAGCATCGGGGAATCTCGTACTTGCTCATCGACATGAAATCTCCCGGCATTACCGTTCGGCCTCTCATCCAGATGACCGGCGATCCGGGGTTCAACGAGGTGTTCTTCGACAACGTGCGCGTGCCGCGCGCAAACCTGGTCGGCGACCTGAATCAAGGCTGGTTGGTGGCCAACGCGACCCTGGCGCATGAGCGCAACATGCTCGGCTCGACCACGCGCACGCAGCAGATGTTCCTGCGCCTGACCCGCTTGGCGCAGCGCCATCGGCGCCACGGCCGCCCGGCGTCCCAAGATCCGGTGATCCGGCAGCGCCTCGCTGATCTGATGATCCGCGTCGAAGCGATGAAGTACCACGCCTTTCGTCAGCTCACCGATCACATCAAGCGACGACCGCCAGGCATTGGCGCCTCCGTGAACAAGCTCGTTTCGACTGAGCTGAATCACGACATTGCCGCACTGGCGCTGGAAGTCTTGGGCTCCTACGGGCTGCTGGGTCGGACCTCTCGGCGGGTCATCGATCGTGGCGTGTGGCCAATCGAGTTCATGTTCACGCTCGGTCTGGTCATCGGCGGGGGCACCTCGCAAATTCAAAAGAACATCATCAGCGAGCGAGGGCTGAGGATGCCGAAGGAGCCATCAGCTGTCAGCCGTCAGCTTAGGACTGGGCTCTTCTGAAGCTGAGAGCTGATCTACTACTTCCGAGAATCTTCGCATGGCGCGCGAATTTCAGTCTCGTCATTCCCGCGGA
>JBHHYR010000110.1:0-12704 GCA_046757585.1 Binatia bacterium
AGCTGGCCGATCGCGAGTGGCTGCCGGCGGGCACCAGGTCGGCGGCGCTGGGCGGCGTTGGCCTGGTGTTCCTGGCGTCATGTGCGTACCCGATCGGCATCACAGCGACCCGGGAGTCCAGCCGCGCCGTACCCAGCACGCTTGATGGCACGGCCTATCTCCGGCGTGAACATCCGGACGAGTTCGCCGCCATCCAGTGGATGTGGAGAACGGTGACCGATCTGCCGATCGTGTTGGAAGCGACGGGCAATCCGTATTCGTACTACACTCGTTTCTCGAGCAACACGGGCCTGCCGACGGTGATGGGTTGGGCGAATCACGAAGGTCTGTGGCGAAGCCACGAACCCGCGGTGGGACGGCGCAGCGCCGAGGTGGCCTTGATGTACAACGCGCGCACCCTGGCGCAAGCGACGCCCCTCCTCGACCGTTACAAGGTCAAATACATCGTAGTTGGCGAGCTCGAGCGCAAAAATTACCAGGCGGCAGGTTTGCGGAAATTCGGGCAGTTGAGGGTTGCCTTTGCACGTGGGGGGACGACCGTCTACGTGCGGTGAGGCGGATGCGGATTCTGATCGCACTCACGTATTACCGGCCCCACGTCAGCGGCCTCAGTATCTACGCGGAGCGGCTGAGCCGTGGGTTGGTGCGCCACGGTCATGCCGTCACCGTGCTCACCTCACGGTTCCACCGGAGCTTGCCGGCGCGCCAGCGCCTGGATGGCGTCGACGTCGTCCGTGTGCCCGTGAGCACGAAGGTCAGTAAAGGCGTGATCATGCCGCTGTTTCCCCTCTATGCGGCCAGCTTGGTGGCGCAGCACGACGTGGTGAACATCCACTTGCCGCAGTTCGAGGCGGCGTTGCTCGGTCTGCTCGCGCGGGTTCGCCGGAAAGCGGTGGTGCTCACCTATCACTGCGATCTGCGCCTCCCTGCTGGACTGCTCAACCGTGCGGTGCAGGCGAGCTTGGGGCCGCTCAACTCCCTTGCTGCGCGCCTGGCGCATCGCGTCGTCACCACCTCCGCCGACTATGCGGCGCATTCCGGCTTTCTGAAGCGGTGCCCGCGCACGGTGGTCATTCCTCCCTTGATCGAGATGGCGGCACCAGACCCCGATGCCACCCGGCGTCTGGCGCGGCGATGGCAGCTCGATGGCCGGACACAGATTGGATTCGCGGCGCGTTTCGCCGCCGAGAAGGGCGTCGAGTACCTGCTACACGCTCTCCCGCGCGTCCTGGAGTGCGTTCCCGATGCTGCGGTGGTGTTTACGGGGGCGTACAGAGATACCGTCGGCGAGGAAGGCTACCTGGCGAGCTTGTCGCCATTGTTCCAGCAGTTTGCCGATCGCATCACTTTCATGGATTTGCTACCGGACAGCGAGATGGCCAGCTTTTTCTCGCTATGCGATGTGTTGGCGGTGACCAGTCTGAATTCCACCGAGGCGTTCGGGATGGTGCAAGTTGAAGCGATGCTATCCGGCACGCCCGTCGTTGCGACCGATCTGCCGGGCGTGCGCGAGGCGGTGCGGCAGACGCGGATGGGCGAGGTGGTACCGCCGCGTGATCCCACGGCGCTGGCCGCAGCGCTCGTGCGGGTGCTGCGGCGGCGCGAGCAATACGTGCGCCCGCGGGAAGAGGTCGCGCGACTGTTCGATATTGATGAGGCGATTCGGTGTTACGAAGAGTTGTTTTTGCAGCTGATCGGGGCACAGTGACGGTGGCGGTGCGCAGCACCGTCGACCGACGTCGCCACTTCCGGGGGCGAGCTCAGACAGCGGCTCGCAGGTCTCCCGCAACGGCGCCATGAGTCCGCAGTCGTTCGACCCGCAGTACTACGAGCAATTCAATCTGTCGGGCGACCGGATCGCGCTCTGGTGGTACGCCCGGGTGGTGCGCCGCCTGCGGCCCCGGGGAGGGCGATTGCTGGACTTTGGTTGCGGGACGGGTCACCTGCTCAAGCGGCTGTCGGGGCACTTCGCAGTCTTTGGCTATGATGCCGCGCCGTTTGCGCGCACCGCTTGCCGAGCCAATGCCCCCGACGCGATCGTGCTCGAAGACTGGGAGTCCCTGCCCCCCGCAGACTTGGATATCATCGTGTCGCTGCACACCCTGGAGCACCTGCCGCACCCGCTGCCGGTCCTCGAGGGGCTCGCCAGTAAGTTGGTTCGTGGGGGCATCTTCTTCTTCGTCGTGCCGAACCCGGGTGGTTTCGGACACCGCCTCAAGGGGCGAGAGTGGTTCGCGTTGCGTGACCGGACGCACGTCAGCTTGCTCAGTCGCGGAGAGTGGGCAACCCTCGTGCGCAAAGCGGGGTTGGAGGTGGCGGCTGTTCATGGCGACGGGTTGTGGGATGCGCCGTACGTGGGGATCATTCCGACCACGTTGCAACGTGCGCTCTTCGGTGCCCCGGCGGCTGTCCAGGTGTTCTGGCCGAGCGCGCGCCCCTTTTTGCCTGCGGCGCTGGGGGAATGCCTGATTGTCACAGCCCGCAAGCGTTGATAGAGGCGGCGGGTCATGGAACCAGGCTGGATTGCTCGGCTCGTGGATTGGGACACATGAGGCGCGGACGTGGCTCCTGGTGGTCGGATCCGCGGCTGTGGCTGATCGCGGTCGTCGTGTTCGCCGCCGCCGCCCGCTTGACGCACGTCGCGTGGGATCAGAACCACTTCTTTCATCCGGATGAACGCGCCGTAGCTGGGGCGGTGATGCGGCTGTCGTTCAAGCCGCTGCAACTGAACCCGCATTTCTTCGCGTACGGCTCGCTGCCCATCTATCTGACCAAGATCACCACCAGTGTGCTGGCGGCGGTGGATCCGCACGCGGCCACCTACGATGGCGTCATCCTGAACGGCCGGCGGTTGTCCGGAGTCATCGGTACGCTGACGGTCATCTTGCTAATCATCCTGGGGACTCGCCTGTACGATCACCGTGTTGGGTTGCTGGCCGGCGCGTTGCTTGCCGCTTGCCCGCTGCACATGCAGAACTCCCGCTTCCTGACCGTCGACGTGACGCTGACCTTCTTTGTGCTGCTGGCACTGTTCGAGCTCGTACGGGCCAGCACGGATGGCCGGACCACGCACTTTGTCTTGGCTGGTATCGCGATCGGGCTCGCCACGGCCACCAAGTTCAGTGCCGTGCCGTTGCTGGTGCCCCTGGCCGTCGCTATGGTGCAGCGCTCCTGGCTCGAGCGGCGGGTGCTCGCTGCAGCAGGCCGCGGTTTGCTGGCCGTGCTGGCCGCCGTTGCCGTGTTCGGTGTGGCTGAGCCTTACGCGGTGGTGGATTTCCACGCCTTCCTGCATGACATTCTCGAGCAGAGCCACATGGTGCGGCACGCAGGGCTCTTTCCCTACACCGTCCAGTACATGCACACCATGAAATACGGCTACGACCTCACCCAGCTCGTGCTCTGGGGTATGGCGCCGGCGCTGGGAGTGGTTGCCGTGTGGGCCACGCTGGCGCGGGTCGCGGCGGTATGGCGGCATCGGCACCCGGGGGAGTTGATTCTGCTTGCCTGGGTCGTCCCCTTCTTCCTGATCACAGGGTGGTTCGAAGTCAAGTTCCCCCGTTATCTGCTACCGATTTATCCGCTGCTGATCCTGTGGGCGGCGAAATGGCTCGTGCATCAGTACCGGCGCGGAACGGCTGTGGGGCGCCTCGTGGCACTGACGGTGACCGCGGGCACGTTTGCGGCCGCCGTCGCGTTCATGTCGATCTACACGCGACCGCATACGGTGGTGACCGCATCGGAGTGGGTGTACCGGCATATTCCAGCAGGCGGTAAGATTCTCACGCAGCACTGGGACGAAGGGTTTCCGTTTTCGCTGCCCGGGCATAGTGCATCGGCGTACAAGGTAGTCGAGGAAGGTTACTACGAGCCGGACACTCCCGCCAAAATCCAGCAGCTCAGCCGGGATCTCGCGAGCGCCGACTATATCGCCTTCCAGACCAAGCGCTTGTACGGGGCGGTCACACGGGCGCCCGAACGCTTTCCCCTGACGACGAACTACTTCTACGAACTCTTCGCGGGCGACCTCGGCTACACGCTCATTCACGAAGTGGCCTCTCGCCCGTTGCTTTTCGGAGTGGAGATTCCCGACGAGCTGGCGGATGAATCGTTGAGCGTGTACGACCATCCCAAGGTTTTGATCTTTCAAAACACGGCGCATCGTTCCGCCGCAGCCATGGCGGACAGGATTCTTCACGGCTTGCCGTCACGCCCGCTCACCCGCAACGACTTGCTCCTTGCCAAGCCGGGCGGTGGCCGGCCACTGGAGTCGAGCGGCGCTGCGGCGCCGATCCGATCGAGCACCCTGGCGCTGGTGTTGTTCGCTGCGCTCGTCGAGGCTCTCACCCTGGCAGTCTATCCGGTCCTCCGGCGCTGGTTGACCGGCATCGGCACATTGGCGCTGAGTAAGACGCTGGGAGTGCTGCTGTTCGCCTACGTGTCGTGGTTGGTGGTCAGCCTGGGAGTAGTGACATTCACCCAGGGAAACCTGGCTGCGCTTGCCGTTGCACTGGTGCTCGCCGGCGGAGTCGCCTGGCGCCGTAGCGGCGGGCATTTACTCTCGCGCCAGGAGATCCTGACCACGGAAGCCCTGTTTTGGGGCGTGTTCCTCTTCTTCCTGTGCGTTCGGATGTTCAACCCCGAGGTCTACTGGGGTGAGAAGCCGATGGATTTCTCGTTTCTGAACGCCATCACGCGCGCCACGAGCCTCCCCCCTCCCGAGCCGTGGTTTGCCGGGTCGCCCTTACAGTACAACTATTTCGGTCACTATACGATTGCAGCGCTCGGCAAGACGCTGCACCTCGACCCAGCCCTGACGTTCAACCTCGGTATCGCGCTCGTGGCGGGATTGAGTGCGGTTGCTGCCTTTGCGGTCGGCGCGGCGATCACCCGCCAGTGGCAAACGGGGCTCCTGGCTGCGTTTTTCGTGTCGTTGATTGGCAACCTCGCTGGTGTGCGCGAGATCCTCAGCCGGCATGTGGTGAACTTCGACTATTTCTGGGCTACCTCGCGCGTGATCAAGGACACTATCAACGAGTTCCCATTGTGGAGCTTTCTCTTCGCCGATTTGCACGCCCACGTGATGGTGATCCCGCTCTCGCTCACATTTCTCTGCCTGGCGGTCCTGTGGGTACGGGGGCGGGTGATGGGCCGGGAGGAGCTACAGCTGCCGGGGAGCGGAGCCGCCCTGCTGGTCCTGCTCTCTCTCGTGTTAGGGGCGATCGCGGTGACGAACACGTGGAGCACACCCACGTACGTCCTGTTCTTCCCGTTCCTGGTCGGCACACTGTGGCTGACCGAAGGCGCATACCGGAGCAAGCTCCGCCTTCTGGTCGGTGGCATCGTGCACGTGGTCCTGGTGAGTGGTCTTGTGGTTGGCGGTGCTTATGTGTTCTTCTTTCCCTTCTGGCGCAACTTTGTCGCGCCGGCGCGCAACTTCGGCTGGGAACGCGGAGTTCTGGCGTCGCCCCCTGACTTCCTCACCATCTTCGGCGTGTTTCTCTTCATTCTCGTGCCGTTCCTGTATGCGTTATGGGTTCGCAACATGCGGCGAGAGGGCGAGCCGCTCGGGAAGCGTCGGACAGTGCTGGTCGTGCTCGGACTGGCCGTGTTGCTGGTGAGTCTCGGCGTTTCGACGCGTGCGTTTTCCGGCATCCTGTTCCTGCTCGCCTTGCAGCTCCTGGTGGCCCCGCAGACACCACCCCGCTGGCGGATCCCGGTAGCCATGGCCACGTTCGCCTTCGCGATTACCACCGGGTGCGACCTGGTGTTCGTCTGGGATCGCATGAACACCGTGTTCAAATTCTATCTCGAGGCATGGCTGCTGCTCGCCGTCGGAGCTGCCGTCGCGGGCTGGGCGCTGTGGACGGGGCAGGTGCCTCTGCCGCGGCTGCGCCGGGTGTGGCAGGCTGCAATCGTCGCCCTGGTTACGGTGGGACTGTTTACGGCAGGCACGGACGTGTACGGGGTGATCCGGACGAATCGAGTCCAGACGCCCAAGCCGACGCTCGACGGTATGGCCTACCTGCAGCACAAGGCCCCCGACGAACTCGCCGCCTACAAGTGGCTGAACAGCCGCATTCGCGGCATTCCGGTCATCCTCGAAGCACAAGGCAGCTCGTACCAGGAGTTCACGCGCGTGTCGATGAATACGGGGCTACCCACCGTGCTCGGCTGGGGATACCATGTCTTCCAGCGGGGCCATACCTGGCCAGAGATCAACCGGCGCAAGGCTGACATTCGGACCGCGTATACCAGCGGTCATGAAGGGGCGGTTGCCGCCGTGCTGGAGCGCTATCACGTGGCGCTGGTGTTCGTCGGTGCCCTGGAACGGCGGACGTATCAGGGTGGCAACCTCGGTCACTTCCAGGCGTGGACCAGCCTCCTGACGCCTGTGTATCAGAACCCGGGCGTCACCATCTTTGCCGTCAATGGCCGCTTTGCGGGTGCCATGCCGGTCACGACGATCGAAGAACTGCCTCAGCTCCCCGTGGAAGAAGCCGCCGAGGCTGCACCGCCACCGCAGGATGCACCCGGAAAACTCCACCAACCGCGCGGCGTGGCCGTCACTCGCGATGGCCGTATCTTCGTGTGCGATTTCGGCAACAATCGCGTGCAGGAGTTCCGCCCCGATTTCAGCTTCCAGCACGCGTGGGGAACTCGGGGCACCGCGCCCGGCCAGTTCAAAGATCCGTGCGGGATCGCGGTCGCAGCGAATGGGAATCTTCTCGTCGCCGACACGTGGAACCAGCGCGTCCAGGTGTTCTCTGCCGCGGGTAAGTACAAACGGGAGTGGGGGGCGAACTTCTTTGGGCCGCGGGGAATCGCGGTCGGTCTCCCGGGCAGCAGCGCCAGTGGGAAGGTGTTCGTTGCCGACACCGGCAACCATCGTATCGTACGATTCTCGGCAGCGGGACAGAAGGAAATCGAGTGGGGAGGCAAAGGATCCGAACCGGGACAGTTCTTCGAACCGTCCGGGCTGGCAACCGACGGCGCCGGCAAGGTGTACGTGTGTGACAACGGCAATGGGCGCTTGCAGATTTTCGCACCCGATGGACAGTTTGTCAGTGAGTTCCCAGTTCCTGGCTGGGAGAGTAAGGTATATTCCGAGCCAGACGTGACCATCGATGCCCGGGGAACCATCTGGGTGACCGTGCCCGGCGACAAAGAGGTGCGCAATTACGACAGCACCGGCAAACTACTCCGGACGATTACGGGGCAGAGCGTTGCCGGTGCCTCCTTCGAGATGCCGATGGGCATCGCGTACAGCGCCAGCAGCAACTCGCTGGTGGTAACGGACCTGCACGACCGCCTCGTACGCATCCGATTACGCGGATGAATGTCTGCCCGAACAGGCGTTGCAGCAGCGATGCTGTGCCACGGAAGGCCTACCTTGCCGCTTGCCTTCTGCGGGCGTGTCTCGCCGTTGTCTGCGGGGTGCTCGGCGTGAGCCGTCAGACTGGCGCCGAAGCACCGGGCACCCAGCTGGCCTCCGGCGCCCCGGATCTCACGGTCTATGGCCCCGCCGCGAACCCGCAGATTGTCACTCGCTTCTTTTCCCGGAACGATTGCGCTGTCGCAGAGGGTTGTGTCCAGCCAGGGACCCGCAAACTTCTCGTCTTTACGACCGAAAGCCGGAATGTTGGCAGCAGCGACTTGGAAGTTGGCGATCCGTCCAAGAGCCCGCTGTTTCATTTTGACGCGTGCCATCACCACTACCACTACGGGACGTTCGCCGAATATCGGTTGCTGGATGCAACCCGCGAGGTTGCAGTCGGGAGAAAAAACGGGTTTTGCCTGGAAGATGACTTGCGGTTCGATCCGGCCGCAAATCCCTCGGCGGTGTACGACTGCGATCATCAGGGCATTCAGACCGGCTGGGCGGACGTCTACACGTCCTCCTTGCCATGTCAGTGGATCGATATCACGGACGTTCCCGCCGGCTCGTACACGTTGGAGCTTGCGATGAACCCTGACCGGCTGTTGCCCGAATCCAACTATGACAACAACACGGTTGAGATCCCAGTGCGATTCGGTGACCGCATCACGCCGGGCACCTTGCCGAGCCGGACCCCGACGCCGACCACCACCGCGACGCCGACGCCGCGTCCTGGCTGCGTCACCCTTCGACCCAATGCGCTGGGCGCCTTCCAGAGCCAGAACCGGCCTTCCGGTAATTGTACCGAGAGCTGGCAATGTGTGCGGGAGAGTGATGGGGACGCATCCTACGTATTCAGCGGGCCAACTTCCGGGATCGGCCCGCGCGCCGATTTCTACGGCTTTGACGACGTGTCGCTGCGGGCCGAACCAATCTCCACGGTGACCGTCCATATCGTGAGCCGCTCGGTGAACCCGGTGACGAACGGAAGTCGGGCAACGACACTGCTCAAGGTCGGAACGAATCCATCGGTCTTCCGCGGCACCTCTTTCGTCCCCAGCGACACGTATACCGATGCCGCCACTTCCTACGCGAGCAACCCGGTGACACACGAACCGTGGGCCTGGCCTGACATCAACGGTTTACAAGCGGGAGTGCAGCACGACGTCGCAACCAGCGACGAAGTCCGCACGACGGCCGTGTCGCTGGAGGTCTGTTCCCTGCCGCCGACAGACTCGACGGCCACACCGGCGGAAACGGCGGCACCCACCCTGACAGCGACCCCTAGCGTGACGGCGATGAGCCCTGCGACCGTGACAGCAACGCCGAGCAGAACCGCCACAGCGACTCAACTGGCGAACCCACCGACGGTTGCAGCAACCTCGTCACCGACGCAGACCCTCCCGCCCACGGACGCGCCGACTGCCACGTTCTCCGCCAGTGACACCCCGACGCGTGCGCCAAGTGACACCCCGACAGAGCGGCCGACCGACACGCCGAGCAGAACTTTCACGCCGAGCTCTACGGTGACACTGACGCAGACCGCAACGGCTTCACCAACGGTTGCGGTGACGAGACCGCCCACCGCCACACCCTCGCCGTCATTCACGCTGACCCCGACGGTGACGCCAACGGAGGCGCCAACGCTGACACCTGTGCCGACGGCGTCCCCGAGTCCTACGAAGACACGCACCTTGACGCCACGGCCGACATCGAGCTGGACTCCGGCGCGCACGCCGAGCGAGGTGCCAACCCTGATGCCGACGCGGACGGCTTCCGCCAGCCGTACACCGACCGTCTCGTTCACACCGGTACCCCAGTCGACTCACACCCCGACGGTGAGGCCAACTGCCCCATCCACGTCGACTGCCACGGCCACCGCGACCCCCAGCAACACAGGCACTGCCCCAGCGCCGTCGCCCGCGCCAACGAACACCCCCACGACTGTCCCGGCACTTCCGCCTACGCGGACACCGACCGGGGCGGAGACGCCGACGGTGCCTGTCACGCCCACGCGCAAAGCGACGGCGAGCGCGGCGTGCGGCGGGGACTGCGATCACAGCGGGTACGTCACTGTCGACGAGATCGTTACGATGGTCAACGTTGCGCTCGGGCTTGCACCGGCATCTGCCTGCCCAGCAGGTGGCGGCGATGGGGGGGGGACGATCGAGATCGACGAGATCGTGTCCGCTGTGCTGCACGCGTTGGGAGGGTGCCCGTGACTGCCGCGGGACGAGTTGAGGCCGAAGAGGGAACACCGGCCGGCTGCAGGTCTCTCAGCCGCCAGCGTGTGCTCGCCGGCGCCGTGTCCTGAGCCGTCTTCACGCTCGCAGGAGTGCACGCACCTTCGCGCCGACGTCAGCGGAGCACACGATCTCGCTGATCATTGCCACTGCGTCTGCACCGGCTGCCAACACTTGGTCCATCGCCTGCGCGCTGATACCCCCGATGGCCACGATGGGTACGGTGATGCGATCACGGACCCGGCGCAACCCGTCGAGCCCCTGCACGGGGTCCGGCCGATCTTTGCTTGCCGTCGGATAGATCGGTCCGAATCCGAGGTAATCGGCGATGCCTTCGCGGGCTGCCGCCTCCGCCTCCACCAGGTTGTGGGTGGAAACGCCGATGATCTTCTCGTGCCCGAGGATTTGACGCGCTGCCCCGACCGGGATGTCCTGTTGGCCTAGATGAACTCCCGCGGCATCGACGAGCTTGGCGATATCGGCCCGGTCGTTGATGATGAGCTGCGCCCGCTTGCGGTCAGCTGCTGCTTTCACCTGGGCTGCAATCTCAACGAACCTGCGGGTCGGATGCCCCTTCACACGTAGCTGCAGCAGTGGTACCCCCGCGTCGAGCATCGCCTCGGCGAGCGCAACGTGCGACCGCTGCGGGTCATTCAGCGTATCGACGATCGGGTAGAGGGGGCTAGAAAATGCGAAGGGCATGTACCGTGCCCGCTGCGCGACGGAGCAGGCAGGGCGTCTCGCACCCGCTGAGCCCGAGCCGTGTCATACACCCTTGCGCCTGGGTGCAATTTTGAGGTCGGTGATCTTCTTGTGCAGCGTGTTGCGGTTGATGCCGAGCAGCGCGGCCGCCTTGAGCTGGTTTCCCTGTGTGTGCTCGAGCGTGAGCTCGATCAGGGGTCGCTCGACACGTTCGATGACGCGTGCGTAGAGGTTGGTCAACTCGGCGGCATGAGCCTGGCGGAAATACTCTTGCAGCTTGAGGCGCACGACGTCCTGCAGGGACATGTCGTCATAGGCAGTGACCGTGGTGTTGGGCGTTGCGAGCGACAAGTCACGGGGCATCAGCGTTGGGCCGGGGGCAAGTACCGCTGCACGTACCAGGGTGTTCTCCAACTCGCGCACGTTGCCGGGCCACGCGTACGCCTGCAGCATCGCGCGCGCTTCTTCCGAGACGCCGGTAATCTCCGTGTTCATTTCGCGGTTGATCTTATCGATGAAGTACGCCACGAGGTCCGGGATGTCACCCCGGCGCTCGCGCAGCGGGGGGAGAGTGATCGGGACAACCTTGAGGCGAAAGTAGAGGTCGTCTCGAAAGCGGCCCTGTTGCACGGCCCGCTCCAAGTCGTGGTTGGTGGCGGCGATGATCCGGCAATCCACCTTGATCACCGTGTGCCCGCCGATCCGGGTGAGATCGCGTTGTTGGAGAACCCGTAGTAGCCGGGCTTGCAACTCCAGCGGCATGTCGCCGATTTCGTCGAGAAACAACGTGCCCCCCTGGGCGACTTCGAAGACGCCCGCTCGCTGGGCCGTTGCACCGGTGAAGGCGCCACGCTCGTGCCCGAACAGTTCACTCTCCAGGAGATCGCGCGGCACCGCCGAGCAGTTGAGCGCCACAAACGGGCCGTTGCGACGCAAGGAGTACGAGTGAATGGCGCGCGCAATGAGCTCCTTCCCCGTTCCACTTTCGCCTTGAACCAACACGGTGGCGTCGGTATGTGCGACACGCCCGATCGTTTTGAAGATGTCCTGCATGGCCGGCGTCTTGCCGATGAGGGCCACCCCGAGTTCGCAACTGTCGGGTGACTGCGGCTCCAGCTGTGTGCGCGGTGCGTTCTGCCGGTGCATTTCAAGCACCCGCTGCACCAGTCGCACGACTTCTTCGATATCGAACGGCTTAGTGACGTAGTCGTAGGCGCCACCCTTCATGGCTTCGATCGCGTTCACCATGGTGTTTTGGGCTGTCATGATGACGATGGGTGTTGTCAGGCCCGCCTCGCGTGCCTGCGACAGGACAGCCAGCCCGTCACGGTCGGGCATCTTGATGTCCACGAACGCGAGGTCGAAGTGGCCGTCACGTAGCCACCGCCACGCCGCGGCTCCGCCGTCGGCCTGCTCCACCGTGTGGCCCTCACCGGTCAGCGCCGTCGCCAGGACCCAGCGAATCGACTCCTCGTCGTCCGCGACCAGAATACGGCCGACCTGGTGCATCAGGCACTGGCAACCGGCAGGGTGACCGTCACTGCGGCGCCATGCTCGCGGTTTGTCGCCCGGATGTCACCGCCGTGTGCCGCCACGATCCGCTCGCAGATCGCGAGGCCCAGCCCGCTGCCACGGGGTTTGGTGGTGAAAAACGGCTCGAACACGCGGGCGACCTCCGCTGCTGGAAAGCCAGGGCCGCTGTCGGCGACTTCCACGCGCAGGAATTTCCCCGGCCCGTTGGTGCGTCGCAGGATGTGGAAATCCGTTTCCATGCGCGTGGTGATCGTAAGCACCCCGCCCTCGGGCATCGCCTCGAGCGCGTTCTTCACTAGATTCAGAAACACGTGTGTCAGTTGCGCCTCGTCCCCGCGCGCATCCGGTAGACTGGGGTCGATCTCCAGACGCACGACGACGCGCTTCGCGCTCAGCTCGGTCTCCATCAACGCCAGTACTTCGTGGATGAGCTTGTGCACGTTGAGAGGCAGGAGATCGGGTGCGGGCGGCGCACCGAGGGCGAGTAACTGCTCGACCAGCCGGCTGAGACGATCGACCTCACGGATCATCACACCGGTGTACTCACCGACCTCGGGCAGATCGGCAAAGCGCTTCGCCAACAACTGCGCAGCCCCTTTGATGCCGCCGAGCGGGTTCTTCACCTCGTGTGCCAGGCCGGCCACCAGACCCCCTAAGCGTGCAAGCGTCTCGTTGCGACGCGCTTCATCCTCGAGCTTCCGCTGGTTGCTGACGTCTTGAATAACCAGGGTTGTGCCCAACACGGTGTCCCCCGGTCCCCAGATCGGAGAACATCTCAGCCGGACCGGTACACGACGGTGCGCGACGACCAGCGTCTCTTCACCGCAGAATTGACTCTGCCCTAAGGCGGA
>JBHHYR010000111.1:0-12567 GCA_046757585.1 Binatia bacterium
GTCGTTGGGCAGCGTTGCGCGAGCGGTTCGCGCTCGGCGACGCCGAGGGGGAGCAGGCCCAGGATCTTCCTGCCGGTATCCGCCAACGCGCTGGTCTGGCACTCAGCACCCTGCATCAGCCGCGCGTACTTTTTCTCGATGAGCCGACCGCTGGCGTCGACGTACACAGCCGCGCCCTGTTCTGGACACTCATCCAGGAAGAAGCGGCTGCGGGTGTGACCGTTTTTGTGACCACGCATTTTCTGGAGGAGGCCGATTACTGCGACTGGGTCTGCTTCATCGACGGGGGGCGCGTGATTGCCAACGCCGCGCCTGAGACGCTGCGACGGCGTCATTCGGATGGCTATCGTCTCGAGGCAGCCGTGACACCCGAGGAGCGTGCCACCGCCGTGCGCATCCTGAGCACGTTGGGCAGCCGGATCGAGCATGCGGGCAGTGGCGTGCGCTGCACCGTTGCCGCCCTGGATCCCCTGATTCTCGCCGTCCTCAACCGTCTGGCCGCGGAGTGCCACAGTGCCCGCATCCATATCGAGCAGCCGCAGATGACAGACGTCTTTCGTCGCCTGCTGGCGGCAACAGCGAACGCGGCATGAGCGGGCGCCGGCTGCAGACGCTCATCCGCCGCGAGGTGCGGGCCACTTTCCGCGACCCGTTCACCCTCGGGATTCTGATTGCCGTACCGCTAGTGGCGTTGTTGATTTTTGGCTTCGTACTTTCCACCGAAGTCGACCACCTCGCACTGGGGGTGCTCGACGCCGCCGGCACGCGCGCCAGTCGCCGCTTGGTGGCGGAGCTCAGCGCTGCCGGCACCTTTAACGCGCGCTCCTACGCGACCCGGCAACAGCTCGAGCACGCCCTGGTCTCCGGCGAAATCAGCGTTGGGATTCTCATGCCACCCGACTTCGGGCGCCGGCGCACCACCCGGACGTCCGAGGGCCCGCCGCAAGTCCGGGTGATCTACGATGGCGGGGAGGCTGTGCTCGCCGGCAACGCGGAGGGCTTCTTGCGAGGCCTGGTCGAGGCCACGGCTGCCGGCCTCGGCCGGCAAGCCACTGCGCCCCCTCGTGGCGCCCCCTCGGCTAGCTCGCGCACACACAGCGGCGGCGTTACAGTTGTCAGCCGCGCCCTGTTCAATCCACGTCTGGATGGAAAACTATTCATGGTCTCGGGGACGTTCGGTTTCGTGCTGTCGTTTCTGACCGTGCTGATCACCGCGGTGTCCATCGTCAACGAGCGGTTGACGGGCACCTTCGAGCAGCTGCAGGTGACACCCGCGACTGCGGTGGAGATCTTCTTGGGAAAGATCCTCCCGCTCGGGGCGGTTTTCGCCGGCGACGTGGTGCTCATGGTCCTGGTGGCAGGTGTGACCCTGCACGTGTGGCCGGCGGGCAGCGTGCTCCTGTTCATCGCGGTCTCGGCGTTTTACGTGCTCGTCTCGCTGGCCATGGGGTTGGTAATCTCCGCGACCTCGGCGACCGCGGCTGAAGCGGTGCAGAAGAGCGTCTTGTTCAGCATCCCCCTCGTGCAGCTCAGCGGTTTCGCCTTTCCGATTCGGAGCATGCCGCGGCTGTTCCGCTGGATCGCCGAAGTGTTCCCGGCAACACACTATATCCGGGTGAGCCGCGCCATCTACCTGCGCGGCGAGGGGCTAGTTCCACTGCTCCCCGAACTCACCTTACTCGTGCTCTTCGGCGTCCTCCTCATGGTTTACGCGCTACGCAGCATCGAGGCCCGGACATGAGCGGCGAGTCGCCTGCCTCCATGCGCCGGTCCCACCGCAGTTTTTGGTCAAACGTCGCGGCGGTGGCCTACAAAGAGGCAAGCGTGCTCCGGCACGATCGCGCTTTGTTGGCGGTGGTGTTCGCGCAGCCGGTGGTGATGTTTGTGCTGTTGGGATACGCGCTGTCGAATGAGCCAGCGAACGTGCCGTGGGCGATTCTGGACCGGAACCACCAGGCTGTCTCGCGCCGGTTTCTGCAGGAGGTACAGGCCACCGGGTACTTCCTGCCGCCGCAGTACGTAGCCAGTTACACGGCGGGGCGTACCCTGCTGCAGCATGGCGCCGCGCTGGCGTTCGTGGTCATCCCCGCCGAGTTTGACCGCGCGGTGGAACGTGGCCAGCCGCGCGTACAGTTGCTCCTTGACGGCAGCGATCCACTGTCAGCGGCGCGCATCGGGGCCTACATCAGGCAGGTTGCCGGCGCGTTCACACTGACGGGAGCCGGAGCGCACCGGCACGATCCGTACGACCTGGTCCGGTCGCTCGGTGCAATCGAGTTGCGGCAGCGCTTCTGGTTCAACCCGACGCTGCGCGACAACGAGTTCTTCCTGGCTGCCCTGGCGGGGATGCTGTTGACCAACTTATGCTTGTCAGCGACCAGCCTGGGGTTGGTCGCCGAGCGTGAAAGCGGTACCTACGAGCAGATGCTGGCGCTGCCAACCACGCCGCTCGAGATTGTGCTTGGGAAGCTCGTGCCCTACGTGGGCATCAGTTACGGCGTGCTGCTGATCGCCGTGGTCGCGCCCGGTGTGGTGTTCGGCTTCTGGCCACAAGGCAGCTGGCTGGCATTGCTGATTGTAACGTTGCCGTTCGTGCTCGGATCGCTGGCGCTCGGCGTCTTCGTCTCGACACTAGCACACACGTCGGCGCAGGCGGTGTTCATCTCCGTGTTCTTCATCCTGCCGTCGTTCGTACTGTCCGGAGTCATGTTTCCCTACCAGTTCATGCCGCACGGGGTGCGCGAGATCGGCGCCGTCTTACCGCTGCGCTGGTACCAAATCGCACTACGGCGCATCATCGAGCGGGGCGCCGGGCTCGCTGAGGTCGCCGTCCCGGCGGTGACGCTGGCAGCACTGTTCGGCCTGATCCTGGTGGGAATCCGCTGGAAGATGCAATCACGCTTGGGCTAGCGCCCCTCGCGGGAATTGCCGGCTCATTTGCCTTTCTGGTGCATACGGGTGTGGCGGTGTGCCTTGGCCGACTTCACCGGCGTAGACGCCTGCGTTGGCTGCACCGTTCGCGATCGGGCCGGTGAGACCGTCTTGTGCGGCCCAGGCGTCGGTGTGCCGTGAGCGGCCGGTGTCGTACGCTCCGGCGCGAGCGTGGCTTTCGCTGCCCTCATGCGCCGTGGCGGCAGCGCAGTCCCTTGCGGTGCGAGTGTTGGCGGCACGGCAGCTTCCGGTGCTTCGAGCGCCCCGGCGGGCAAACCTTCCTCCAACTGTTCCGGTACCTGCCTGACACGTGCACCTGCAGCGGGCGCCCCTGCCGCGGGTGCCCGTGGTCCGGCGGCGGGCGCCCCGGGAGCCAAGCCCGGCGGTGCCGCACGGCCTCGAGGCGCGGGAGCGCCTCGCGCTGGGGCGGCAGGGGCCTGCCCACCGCCGCCCCCGCCTGCCGTGGTCACGTACAGAGACCCGTTCTGCGTCGAAAACCCCGGTACCCGCTGCCCTGCGGCGTCGGAGAGCACCACCCCACCGATCGCGATGTCGCAGCGCTGGCCGGACGGTGGGTTGACAACCGAGAAGCCGCAACAGAACAGCGGCCCGTCTGGGACCGGGTTCGTATCGGACAGAGAAAATAACAAAGCCGTGAGGCAGTCGGGGTCACCCGAGCAAGGCCCCTGCCCAACGCTCGTCTGAACATTCTTCCCGGTATCAGGGTTCGCGCGGCAGTCAGCACTCGTACCTGAACCGCCATTGACGGCGGCGCACGTCCCATCCCATCTGAGTTGCATCTGCACGCCCGCAACCCGTTCGTTGCCGCCCGACATGTAGACGCAGATATCGGCGGATTCCCCAGCAGCTGCGGACCCCGTTCCGATCGCGATCGTGATCGCGGAGACCTCGCGTGCCATCAACATGCCGCTGAAGGCCAAGATGCAGAGCGTGGCGCGCACCGCAGCCGCCGGACCTTTTCTGTTCATGCATTCCTCCTTGGTATCAGGTCGCGATCGGGGCGGACCATATCACGATGCCGGGCACCGTGTGAACACACCGCCGTCCCGCGGTGTCTGCGGCAGGAGGGACAGTAGTTGCCGCACCTGCCGCCGTTCTGCAGGCGGCATCAGGCTGGCGGGCGATCCCCAGCGCGCCGGGAGTGCTGTTGGCAGTCACGACAGAGGCCGTACAGTTCCATTTTGTGGCCGGTAAAGCGGAACCCGAGTCGCCGGGCGACTTCGCTCTGCAAGGCTTCGATCCGGTGTTCCGTAAACTCGACGATCTTGCCACAACCTTCGCAAATGAAATGATCATGGTGACATCCTTCAGCGAGGCTTTCATAGCGCGCCTCGCCGTCGCGGAAGTGGCGTTCCACCGCCAGACCGCACTCCGTGAGCAATTTCATCGTGCGGTACACGGTCGCGTAACCGATCCGGGGGTTAATCTGCTTGACCTCGTTGTACAGCTCTTCCACATTGATGTGACGCTTGGTCGCAAAGAACACCCGCGCGATGTCGTCGCGCTGCGAGGTCGATTTCAGACCCTGGTGACGCAGGTGCTCCTTGAAGATGGCGAAGCGGTCGGCAGAGGACTTCTGAGCCGGACGCGTCATCCGTTCATCAAAGCAAACAGGATCACGAAGGTATCGCCTGCACAGGCGTAGCGCGTTCCAAGACCTGCCGCGCCGCCGGGGACAGATAGACCTCATCGAGCGCCCGCCCCGCCAACTCCTCGACCAGGATGTCGATCTGTGCGCTCGGGGCGAGCCCGCGGTCCAGCAGGATCACCCGCGCATCGCGCACCCGGCAGCTCCCGCTGCGGACACGGTACCCGACCTCGCGCAGCAGCTTCTCCTCGCGCACCTCGTAACCCAGTCTGGTCGCGGCGCTTTTGAGCTCTTCGAGCAACGCCAGTTGGCGACTAGCACCGAGCGCCGCCTTCTCTTTCTGCCGTCCCACATGCCGATTCTTACTGAAGGGCTTCGCCCTTGTAAACCCTGGCCCAGGAGGCCACCTTGAAGGTCCGCGTGCGAAAATGGTACACAAGCACCGGACTCGATGATCAAGACGATTCTGGTTGGGCTCGACGGCTCCGAACACGCGCGTACGGCAGCGCGCTACGCCTTGTGGCTCGGTGAGCGTCTCTCTGCCACAGTAGTAGGTTTGCACGTTGTCGACATCGTCTCCATCGAGGGATCGTTCTTTCACGACATTTCCGGCTCACTCGGGTTCGAACCGTATCTGGACTTCTCCTCGAAAATGCGCGAGGTGCTGCA
Organism: Binatia bacterium; assembly: GCA_046757585.1. Classification (GTDB taxonomy): domain Bacteria; phylum Desulfobacterota; class Binatia; order HRBIN30; family HRBIN30; genus JBHHYR01. The sequence goes on from JBHHYR010000111.1 coordinate 5,210, forward strand.
CGAGCGCGGCACGGTGCTGCTGCAGCAGTTTGCCGACCAGGCGCAGCGGACCAACGTGCGCACCGATACGGTCCTGGGCATGGGCGTGGTGGCGAATGAGATTGCAGAGCACGCTAAAACGGCCGATCTGGTGGTCATCGGACACCGTGGCATCAACGAAAAGTTCTCGACCGGTTTGCTGGGCAGCACGGCCGAAAGCGTGACGCGCAAATGTCCCAAGCCGGTGTTCGTCTGCACCATGGGGTTTCGGGAATGCACCAACCCGCTCCTCGCCTACGATGGCAGTCAGCGGGCAGCTGCCGCCATGCAATCGGCGGCGGAGCTATGCGCCACCTTGGCACTCCCACTCACTGTCGTCACCGTCAACAAGGACGAGGCAGCCGGGCGCAGCGCCCTGCAGGAGGCCGAATCCTACCTTGGCCCTTACCAGCTGCGCACGAGCTTTGAGCTGCAGCAGACAGGTAACGCTGCCGAGCGCATTGCGAATTTCATCAAGGAACGCAGCCACGACCTGCTGTTCATTGGGGCCTATGGTCACAGCCGGATCCTGGAGATGGTGCTCGGCAGCACCACGGAATACGTGCTCCGCCATACCCCCTGCCCGGTGTTCTTGAATCGGTAAGCCCGCGCCCCCGGGAGCGTCGTGCGCCCCGCTGGGCTCAGCGAAACGCCGGCATCACCGTCTCAATGAAGACGTGCAGGCCATCGATATCGAACGGTGCCCGCAGAGCCAGGATGATCCACTCCGCGCCGCCCGTCACATACTGACCGATCCGGTCGATGACTTGCTGTGGCGTCCCGATAAGCATGCCGGGCTCGAGAAAGCTCAGCGCTGCCCCGAACTGCTCCCGGAGCGCCGCCCGTTTCCGATGCACCTCCGCTTCGTTGCGGCCGATGGCCAGACCCAGATTGATGCTGCGTCGGATATCCTGCGGGTCACGCCGCTCCTTCTCGCACCACTGCGTGAGCACCCGATTCTTGTGCGCAAAGACGTCGGGGCCGACGAAGGGCACGTTCCAGCCGTCGGTGTAGCGTGCCACCAGGCGAAGCAGCCGCCGCTCGCCCATTCCCCCGAGCCAGATGCGCGGACGCTTCTGCACCGGCTTGGGGGCACAGCGGGCGTCGGTCAGCTGATAGTACTGTCCGTGAAACGTCGTGCGTTCCTGGCTGAACAGGCTGCGGATGATCTGCACTCCCTCTTCCAGCTGGTCGAGGCGATCCTTGATCGGCAAGAACGGAATACCGTACGCGTCAAATTCAATTTGACTCCAGCCGGCACCGAGACCTAGCTCCATGCGGCCCCCGCTGACGTGATCGACCGTCACCATCGCATTCGCCAGCACAGCGGGATGGCGGTACGCCATGCAATACACCAAGCTACCCACGCGCACCTGCCGGGTTTTCGCCGCCAAGGCGGTCATGCTGGACACACCCTCGAAGCACGTGCCCTCTGCATCGCTGGTCCCGATCATCGCCGGGTAGAAATGATCCCAGATCGAGATCCAGTGGAAGCCGGAACGGTCAGCCAGATGCCATATCTGGCGCAATTCCTCGAAAGTGCAGTTCTGCGGGCCGGTGTGAACACCGAAGAGCGTCTTACTCATGTCTGGTTTGGCCCATGTCTGGCGTACCGCTTTCTGAATCCGGCGAGGGACAATAGCGCAGCGCCAGCGAATCCCGCAAGCAGAACGCCGCAAGGGCATTTACCGCTGGTAGCTTAGGCGCAGTAGCAGGGTGAAGTCGGCGGCGGTGGCGACCCCGCTGACATTATTGACTGCCCCGAGCTGGACCAAGAACGGCTGCCAGGCGAAGTTCAAACCGACCGTCAGCTCGACAACCGTTCCCTCCAGCACCGACGCACCTGTCCCGTGAATCGGACTCGTGTAGGTTTCCTGTTGCAGGAGAACGGAAAAGTGGCGTGAGAGGCGGGCCTCCGCGGCCGCTGCTCCACTGATAATCGGGTTCAGCGTGAGCCGTGCCGCGGTGATCGGACCGACTGGATAGACGACGGCGAAGTTAGCGTACGCCAGCAGCCAATCTCGCAGCCGCTGCTCGGCGGCGAGGCCGAGACCGAAGTCCGGCTTTCCGCTGCCGAAGACACCCCCGGCGCGCCCGGTGGGTGCCTTGATGGCCCCGCGTACCGCCACGAGCGGAAACCGCGGCTTGTGCCAGACCTCGTACTTGGCGCTCGCCCACACGTCACCGAGCTCGACCTGTTGTTCCTGGCCGTCGAACAGGATCACGTTGCCACGACGCACGTGAAAGGCGCCGAAGGAGTTGTTCGGGAACAGCGTCCGCTCCGGGTTGGAGGTCTGAAAGAGGTCCTCCACGCTATCAACGAACGGATCGAGGAATCCCCCGAACCGGGAGAGAAAGGGCACATCGAGACCAATCTGCAGGCCCGGTGCCACACCGATGCTGCTACCAATCACGGTCCGGTTCGTTTCGAATTTCAGAACGGCCCGCACACCTCTGCGGTTGGTAGCGATCTCGTTGCTCTCGGCGGATTCCACGTGCAGCTCGAGCTCGCCAGGTCGCAGGGTCCGTGCTCGCTCGAAGGGAAGATTCAGGAAGATCAATTGGATCGGTTGGAAGTTGCGCACCGGAAGCGGGCCGTATCCCGAGAATCCCGCCTCCTCCGCCGTTGCCGGGACGGCTGCGCCGACAACGAGTGTCGCGCAAAGGGAAACCAACACCCGCATCAGCGCTGGTGCGTATCGGAGATGCTGTACGGCATCAAGCGGACGCGACAGGGGGCAGAATTCAGGGCTCTAGGCGTGTCGTCACGCGCGAGCCGTAGAACGCTGATGATGTGTGCGGGCAATCGTCACCCGGTGGCGTTCGCCGGCGACGCGTCGCCCGAACGCCGGCAGACCGGCCGGCTTCCGGCGGCCGCTGCGGCGCGGCATGCACCGGAGACCCCGCCGGAGCGCTTCCGCGTCCAGACTCAGGGCGACGCAGATCCCTTCAAACGAAAAGGGCCACGCACTGTCACGCGTGTCGATCCACTCCTCGACTTCGCGGACCAGGCGGCGAGAGCGGATGCGTTCGCCTCCTGCGTGCTTGAGAAAAGTCAACACCGCCTCTTCCAGCACCGCGAGCATCAGCCGCTTTTCGGGTTGCTCCGGACCTCCACAGCCAGCAAAGAACTGTGCTGGAAGCACAATATCAGGTTCGACCATTGCTCTCGCGCCGGCTGGATTCACCCACATGTTTCTCCTCTCGCCCGTCCCCCTCCGGCACGCTGAAGCAACCGGCGCTGCTCCTCGGTATGCGGGTCCCTTCCCTCCAGTTGATCGCATCGTTCCATTCGGCTTCGCACCTGCTCGCTGCTAGCCGGGGTGTACCTGAACGACGAACAGCCGGCGGGCACCTGCCGTCACATATCCGAACAGTGTCAGCGCGGTACGTCGTCGCGCCTCGATGACCGTCTGCAAGAGGGCACGGTCGCCGACCAGCCTGAGGGTGGGCGTGAACAAATCAAAGTAACGCAACACCGCGCGCCCTTCGGTATGCGACCCGTTCAACATCTGCACTGCCGCGACGTCCACTCTGACAACGGCATGCCCAACCCCGAGCGTCATCGAGCCCAGCGTGCTGACGCCCTGGGGCGCGCTGCCGACGTAACACGTGAGACGCAGGAGTTTCGGCTGGGGCACACCGGCACCCGAACCAGAAGCGAAGCCCCAAGCGGGGCAGGCCCCTGCCACCACAGACGCTACCACCGCCAGCGTCGCGGTCGCTGCTCGCAGCTGACCCTGCCGTTGCACTGTTGACCTCGATCCTTCCAACTCGGAAGGCTTCGAAAAAGTTCCGTGACGTCCGCTGTCGGTAGTTCCCTACCGCTGCCACGTGCAGCAGGAGCACCACGACGGGGCGCCAGAAACAACTGGTGCTGGGTATCGATCTTGCAATCCGGCTTGCTGCACGACAGGATCGAGACCGATGATCGAGCTGATTAACCTGACGAAGTGTTACGGGCGGATGCTCGCCGTGGACGACGTGAGCTTGGTGGTGCCAGCGGGGGAAGTCTTCGGCTTCCTTGGCCCGAACGGTGCGGGCAAGACCACAACCATCCGCCTGATGATGGGCTTGCAGCAGCCTACGTCGGGCAAGGTTGTGCTCGCGGGCCACGACCTGGCCGGCGATGGGGTCGCCGCCAAGCAGCTATGCGGCTTCGTACCAGACCGACCGCACATTTACGAAAAGCTCACTGGCGCTGAGTTCCTCGATTTCGTTGCCGCCCTGTATCGGGTGCCGGCTGCAGCCGCCGTCACGCGCCGCGTGGAGCTGCTGGAGCGGTTCGACCTCGTGCCTTGGGGAACTGAGCTGGTGGAAAGTTATTCCCACGGAATGAAGCAGCGGCTGGTGATCGCAGGGGCTTTGATTCACGCGCCGCGTCTGCTGGTCATCGACGAGCCGATGGTCGGCCTCGATCCCCGCGGGGCGCGGCTGTTGAAGCGCACCTTTCGGGAATTGGCACGCGCTGGTGCCTCCGTGTTCATGTCGACGCACAGCCTGGAAGTCGCCGAGGAAACTTGCGATCGGATCGGCATCATCAACCAGGGCCGGCTCGTTGCGGTAGGAACCATGGAAGAGCTACGGCGCCAGGCGGGCGGGCACGCCAACACGAAACTGGAAGCAATCTTCCTCAAACTGACCTGCAATGAGGACGGTGCCCAGCTCCGTCCTGCACTGCTCGCGTGACGACTCGTCACGGGCAATGCTGTCACGAGTCCAGCACGGTACGCGGCGGCCCCGGTGGGTGCAGCCGGGCGGACCGTGGGAAGGGCCCTGAGCAATGCCGGCGCCCCTCCCGAACACGGGCATGAGACCTTCGGCGAGGGCGAGCGGCGGAGCGCGGCCGGCGGCGGCCACCGTCCGCCTGCTACTTTCCCCGCGCTTTCGCGGGACGCGTAATCGCGTGCGGCACCTCGACCGCCGCGGGCGCATTAGACTGCTGTGTCTGGCGCTGCTTGGCGGTGGGTTCTGGGCAGCCGTCTTTGCGTTTTTCTACCGGGCGTTGCGGTATTTTCTCAGCTTTCCGGAGTTCGGACCGGTGTTGACGTACAAGGTCCTAGGCATGGTGCTCCTGACGTTCCTATCGATCTTGCTGTTTTCCAACATCATCACGGCTCTCTCCACGTTCTTCCTCTCACAGGATCTCGATCGGGTGGTCGCTGCGCCCATCAGCCGAACGGGATTCTTCTATGCCCGCTTCGCCGACGTCATCATTGACTCGTCTTGGATGGTGCTGGTCTTCGCCGTCCCGGCGTTCCTGGCCTATGGGATCGCGCACCACGCTGGGCCGTTATTCTACCTGGCAACGCTGGCAACGCTGCCGCCGTTCCTGGTCATCCCCGCCGCCATCGGCGTGGCGTGTACTGCGGTGCTGGTAAACCTCTTTCCGGCGCGCCGGACGCGCGACATCCTGGTTCTCCTTTCGCTCGTGGCGGTGGCAGTCTTGTACTTACTCCTGCGCGTGCTGCAACCGGAGCGCCTGGTAAACCCGGAAACGTTTGCCAACTTCGTCCAGTTCCTCGCTGCCATGCAGACACCGTCATCGCCCCTTTTACCCAGCACGTGGGTCGCCGAAGTACTCTCCCCGTTGCTCACCGGCGACCACGGCTCCCCACTCTTTTACCTGCTCTTGCTCCTCAGCACTGCGGGGCACTGACCGTGCTTTGCGAGGGCCTGATGCAGCGCCTATTCCTCCCTGGGTGGAGCAAGGCGCAGGAAGGCCACAGGGTGCGTCTCACTCGGCTAGCAGCATGGGAACGAGGCGTCCGGATCTTGACAAGGCCCTTTTCCGGACAGACGCAGGTCCTGGTCACCAAAGAGATAAAGACGTTCTTCCGCGACACCAGCCAGTGGTCGCAGCTCATCTTGCTGCTCGCGCTCGTCGTCGTGTACGTCTACAACTTCAGCGTTTTGCCGCTGCAAGCGGGGGCTCTGGTGACATTCTATTTCAAGAACGTCATCGCCTTTCTCAACCTCGCCCTAGCGGGCTTCGTCATCACCGCAGTGGCTGTGCGTTTCGTGCTGCCATCGATCAGTCTCGAAGGGCGGTCGTTCTGGATAGTGAAGACGGCACCGCTATCCTTGAAGCGGCTCTGGTGGAGCAAGTTCTGGATCGCCTTCGTTCCCCTGTTGCTCTTGGGCGAGGTCTTGGTCCTCGCGACGAACTACTACTTGCGGGTCATGCCGCTGATGATGTGGCTGGCCGGACTTACTGTACTCGGCATCACGTTCGGCATTGTGAGTTTGGGCTTGGCAGTCGGTGCCACCTATCCGAAGTTCGATGCCGACAATGCCGCCCAGGTGGCCGCAGGGATAGGGGGCCTCGTGTACATGGTCCTGTGCATGTCATTCATCGGTGCCGTCGTGATTTTGGAAGCGTGGCCGGTCTACGTCGTGTTCATGAGTCGGTTGCATGAAGTGCCGTTGGCTCCCTTTGCGCGGGCGAGCGTCACGGCCTCGTTGGCAGCGGCGCTGCTCCTAGCGGTAGCGGTTTTCGTCCTGAGCGTCCGTGCCGGGATCCGCCGCCTCGGTGCCATGGAGATCTGAGCGGGTGGCCCTGGCACGGTAGTTTGCGCGCGGCCAGGCGGCAGGAGCCGTTGCAGCTGCGCCCGGACCGCCGCGAACGGGTCTGCCGGCGAGACGGACTCGTCCTCGCCCTCCAGCCGCGGGCGCTTGCGCACGGCGTGCAGCACGAACCCGATCGTCCGCGCGAGGTCGCCGCCCTCGGCGTCAAGGAGCGTCTCGAACAGCCGCAACTGGTCAGCGTACATGAGATACTCGAGAATAATGGCGTTGTTGAGTTGTGCGGTACCGAACTTTTCGTACGCGGTGGTCTGCAGCGGCAGGCGGCGATATTCCTCCTGGCCGGCTGTGAACAGACGTTGCCGTTCGGCCAGCGTGCCATCGGCGGCATACAAGGCGCGCAGGCGTGCCGTGAAGCGGCCGAGGAAATCGGAGAACCGCAACGCGTCGTTCCACGCAGCCGCCGCCTGCTGCCGTGCCTCCGTATCCCCGCGGATCGCGAAGTACATCATCGCGCCGCGGTGGCCGACAAAGCTTGCAAAGGACTCGTCGAACTGGGCGCGGCCCGCCAGGTAACTGCTGTTGTGGAGGAGCTCGTGGATGATGATTTCAGCCAGCTTCGCACGATCGTAGCGCAGCAAGCTCGATAGCAGCGGATCGGCAAACCATCCCAGCGTACTGAACGCCACCGAGGGTCGCACGACGGTGTCGTATCCTTGCTGCTCCAAACCGGCTGCTTCCTCGCGCGCCGCTGCCTGAGAGAAGAAGCCCTTGTAGGGCACCCGTCCCACGATCGGAAACCACCACGTATGAGA
>JBHHYR010000112.1:0-12528 GCA_046757585.1 Binatia bacterium
CCTGGGCATCGTGCTTGTGGGGAGTGGCAGCTGGCCATCTACACTGGAGATCGGGCAGCGGATTGGATACTTGGTGTTTTTTGCGATGGGCAGCGGCGCGCTTGCACGACAGACGCACCGGCACCTGCAAGCGCGGGTGCGCGAAGAGGCGCACCGCCTCGCCGTGGAGGAGGTAACGGCCACTGTCAGTCACGATCTCAAGAATCCGCTCGCGGCAGTAGCTGGCTTGGTTGATATGCTCCTGGACTCCGCGGCGGACAACCTGTCGCTCGACCAGCGAGCGTTATTGCATCGCATCGACGCGAACACTCGGCAGATGAGCAACCTCGTGGCGAACCTGCTCGACGCCGAGTTGATTGGACGCGGCCTGCAAACGTTTCGGCCGGCACCCACCGATCTCAATGCGCTCGTGCGTCGCGTCGCTGAGGCCCAGGCGCATCAGGCTGAGGCAAAGCAGATCGGCTTGGTGCTGGACCTGAACCCTCGGCTGCCCATAGCCGTCGTGGATGGCCGGATGATCGAGCGGCTGGTTGCCAACCTGCTCAGCAACGCCGTGAAGTTTACACCGGAAAGCGGCGCCATCCGGGTATCGACCCATCCTCTCGGCTCGCGAATCGGGATCGAAGTCTGGGATAGCGGGCCCGGCGTAGCGCCCGCCCTGCGCTCGAGCCTCTTCCAGAAGTTCGTCCACCAGGAGGACACCCCCGGCATCGGCCTCGGGCTCTACATTTGCAAGTCCGTCGTGGAACAACACCGGGGATCGATTTCTGTCAGCAACGCACCGGGCGGTGGAGTCGCGTTCGTTGCGGAACTGCCGGTGGGGAAGCCCGCGAACGTAGCCGCCCGTACCTCGCAGAGCGGGCGGCGACGCCCCCGAGCGCACCGCGCGCCGTGGCACGTACGACGACAGGTTGGTGCGCTCATGCGGGGATAGGGAAAGAGCAGAGATGCTCGACCTCGCATCCGGCTTCCGTGTGGATGGTGACTGATGCTATGGTTGAGGCGCTATGGCTGATTGCCGCTTGCGCTTGACCGGTCGCTCGCACGGCGTGCGCGTCGAACGTCACGCCGATTCCTTGGGTTTCACTGTGAGGACCGCCTGACCCATGAGCGCACGTGTCACCGCGATCACCGCGGGAATAATTACCGTGGCCCTGGGGTGCGCCGGGCTCGCGTATCCTAGCCGCGTGATGGGCGTGCTGGGCCTCGGGATCCCGAGTCCGTCGCAGGCTGCCGCCGCGTTGGGCGAGGTACGCGCCATCTACGGAGGCCTGTTTGTCGTCCTGGGCGTTTACACGCTTCTGGCAGCGCTGAACCCCGCGGCACATCGGGCACGCCTCCTGTTTATTGGGTTGCTGTGGCTCGGCGCCTGTGCCGGTCGCCTCGTGGGTGTGAGTGTGGACGGGAACCCGGGACTGCCGGGATGGGTCGCCGTTAGCTTCGAAGTGCTGATGGGCGGCGCGTTGGTCGGCGCCTCCGTCCGCAAGCCGATCACCCCTGCTCCTGTGGACTCGCGGCCCCAGGTGACGCCCACCGCGCCCGCCAACGCTGCGGCGCGCGGCCCGGAACCCGCTGCGGACGCCTCGGTCGGGGCGGGCCCTTCTGGCGCGTGACGGCGGAGGAAGGACGGCATGGTCAACGGATTCGTACGCATCATGTTGCCGGTTGACTTCTCCCGCCATTGTAGCCGCGCAACGGAGTATGCCGCGTGGTTTGCTCGTTCCTGTGGCGCCGCGGTGCACTTGGTCCACGTGATCGGCAATCCCGCTGACGCACTTTACGAACCACAGGAGGTGCCAAATTGGGATATGGTCGACCACGCGGAGAAGAAGGCTCGTGCGATGCTCGAGGAAAGCGCGCGCCGCTGCCTGCCCGAGGAGAGCCCGCTCACGTATCATATCGTGCACGGGGACCCGTATGAGAAGCTCCTGGACACGGCAAAGCGGATCGAGCCCGATCTGATCGTCGTATCCACACACGGCCGCAGCGGGGTGGCGCATCTCATCATCGGTAGCGTGGCGGAAAGAATTGTTCGCCACGCACCGTGTCCGGTCTTTGTGGTCCCGGCCTCACGAGGGGCAGACTGAGCGGGCAGGCCGCCGGGCCCCTCCTCCCACGTGCCAGAGGAGCACCTGGAGCATGTCATCAGCGGTGTGCGTGATCACCGGGGTTGGCCCCGCCAACGGAGCGGCGTTCGCGCGCAGGTTCGCGGCAGAAGGCTTCCGTGTCGCCATGCTCGCGCGGTCGGCGGCGCACCTGCGGGAGCTCGAAGCGAAGGTGGAGGGGGCGAAGGGATACGCCGTCGACGTGGGAGACCCCAGTGGTGTGGCTGCAACCTTTGCACGGATTCGCTCCGACCTGGGGCCGGTGCGCGTCCTGATCCACAATGCCGGCAGCGGCGCCTTCTGTGATTTCATGGGCACCACCGTTGACGTCTTTGAACGAAGCTGGAGAACGAACGCGTTGGGGCTCCTGCTCTGCGGGCAAGCGGCGGCCGCCGATATGCTGGCCGCGGGCGGAGGCACGATCGTCGTGATCGGTGCGACGGCCTCGCTGCGCGGCGGTGCCAATTTCGCGGGCTTCGCACCGGCCAAGGCGGCGCAGCGCTCGCTGGCACAGTCGATGGCACGAAGCTTGGGTTCTCGCGGCGTCCACGTGGCCTATGTTGTCATCGACGGCGTCATTGACGGTCCTCGCACCCGAGCCATGCTGCCGGGCCAGCCGGGCACGTTCTTCTTGCAGCCGGAGCATATCGCTGACACGGTGTTCCATCTCGTGCGACAGGAGCGCTCGGCATGGACGTTCGAGCTCGACCTACGGCCGTTCGGGGAGAAGTGGTAGCCGCGCGACGCTCAGCCGTGGGGCCGGCCACCATCCGCCGGCGCGATCGTCATGACGCAGAGAGGTGACACAGTGTGACAGTGAACGCCTGATGTGGTTCGTCTGCAGCGTGCCGGTGGCGATCGGGCTGCTTCTCGTGTGCGCCACCTCCGGGGCCGCCGAGGTCTGCGCCTATGTCGTGAATAGCGGCGCCGACACCGTTTCCGTTATCGACGCGTCGGCGCATGTGGTGCGGGCCACGATCCCGGTCGGGCGGAGTCCGCGCGCGGTGGTGATCAGCCCTGACGCGCGGCGGGCCTATGTGGCCAACGCACACTCCCGCACGCTGTCGGTCATCGACACAGCAACAAACACGGTCCAGGAGACGGTACCAGCAGGGCGAGATCCGCGCGACCTTGCCATCACCCGCGACGGCGCTCTTGTGTATGTGACGAATGGCAGCTCCGACGCGGTCTCGGTCATTGACACCGCCACCGCTACCCTGGTTGCTACTGACATACCCGCTGGCAGCAGCCCGCGCGGCATTGCCCTGACGCCCGACGGCACGCGGGCGTACGTCACCAGTGTGATCGACGATCGCGTCGCGGTCATCGACACCGCGACCCGTGCGGTGATCGACACCGTGGCGGCGCGCAAGGGACCCCTTGATGTGGCGATCACGCCCGATGGCATGTGCGCGTACGTCACCAACGGGAACGCCGTTTCGGTCATTGATGTTCGCACCGATACGGTCGTCCTCAACCTTCGGGTCGGGAACAGCCCACGCACCGTGGCTGTCGCTCCGGACGGGCGGTACGTGTATGCTGGGAACAGCAGCAAGGTCTTCGTGATCGATGCCGCCAGCCGGACGATCGACAGGGCGGTGCGGATCGCTCGTCCCCGGGCCATTGCGGTCACCCCGGACAGCAACCGGATCTATGTCGCGAGCGGGAACGCCGTGACCGTCATGGACGCCAGGGGCCGCGTCGTCGCGCCCGACATTGCGGTTGGCGACAGTCCGGTCGATATCGCCATCGCTGCGGTGGCAACCGGTTGCGGTGCCGTTCCACCGGCGACCGCCACGGCAACGCCTCCGCCATCTCCCACTCCCACGTTCGCGGCGTGCGCCGGCGACTGCAGTGGTGATGCAGTGGTCACCGTCGACGAGCTCCTGACCCTCGTGCGGATCGCGCTTGGCACAGCGCCGGTGTCCGTCTGCGAGGCGGGGGACCTCACTGGGGATGACGAGATCAGCGTGAACGAGATTCTGTTCGCGGTACGCGCCGCGCTCGACGGCTGCCGCGCGGGATAGAAAGGGCCTGGACACCACTGGCGCCGATGGGCTATCTGGCCTGGATTCGGGGGACTAGATGATCAGTGACCAGTTCGCAGCTCTGGGCGCCAGCTTTGAAGCGGCGCCGTACAATGCCAGCCTGGGCGTCCGGGTCGAGTCGCTGGAACCGGGCCGGGCGCGCCTGCGGGTGCCGTATAAGGACGAAAACTCCAATCCCGGTCGAGCGCTCCATGGTGGCGTGGCGGCCTCGGCCATCAACATTGGCGGTGCGCTGGCGGCCTGGACGGGGCTCAACACGCGGCCGGAGCTGGAAACGGGGACGCTGGACCTGAGCGTCAACTATCTGGCAGCGGCCATCGGCGAGGACATCATCGCGACTGCAGAGGTCCTGCGGCGCGGGAAGGAAATCGTTTACAGTGATGTCGACGTTCGCAATCAGGCCGACAAGCGGATCGCCAAGGGCCTGGTGACCTATCGTGCTTTCGACTACGGCTCGCAGCCCGCCGCCCGCCAGCGCCAGCGCGCGGTGATGCCGGACATTCCTGCGACCACACGCGCGCTGATCCAAGGCGCGCGCGCGTTCGTTTCCGTTCCGTTCATCGCCCGTTTGGGGATAGTGGTGGAACATGCGCAGGACGGACAAGCGGTGCTTGGCATGCCGTTCAAGCATGAGAACGCCGATGCCGGCGACGCGGTCCATGAAGGAGCGTTGGCGGCGCTGGTCGATACCAGTGGCGCGCTCGCTTCGTGGTCGATCACCGGGCTCAATTTTGCCTACAAGGCATCCACCGTCGGTATCCACGTCAACTACCTGGCCCGCGCCTGGCGCGAAGAGGTGGTCGCACATGCGCGGACGCTTCGCCGAAACAACGAGATCTTTCTGAATACCGTCACGGTCAGCGGCCGCAGGTCAGGCCATGTTATCGCGGCCGGGTCCGTGACCTACCGGATCGTCGTGACGGATTGAGCTGCCGCGGCCGAGGACGTACCCGCGTGGCGTCTGGTTGCGGACTGCGGTGCGGCCGCTCTTACCTCTCGGTATAGATGGTGGCACCCGGAGCCTTGAAACGTTCGAAGAGGAAACGCTCCTGCGGCTTCTCGGAGGCGGTCTTGGGGATCGCGTCGAGGACCTGGAGGTACGTGGGAACGAAATTCGGCTCGAGCCCCTTGCGGCATCGGGCGAAAATGGCGTCGGCGGAGAAGTCAACACCCGGCGTCGGTACGATCGCTGCCACGACGTCCTTTTCGCCGGGTGCCCCCGAGGCGGCGGGCACGCCGTACACGAACACGTCGGAAACAGCCGGGTCCTCCGCAATCACTTTTTCGATGAACCCGGTGTTGATGAAGTCGCCGTTGTGGCGGATGCTGCCTCCCTTGCGGTAGTCGAAAAAGAACCAGCCGTCGGCATCCCGGTGGCCCATGTCGCCGCTGCGCAACCAGCCGCCCGCGGTCTTTTCGCGCGACGCCTGCTCGTTCCCGAAATACTCGACGCTCGCGGGCTCGCCAGTGGCCGGACGCGATACGATCTCCCCGATCACGCCGGGTGGGCATTCGTTGTCGTTCTCGTCAACGATCCGCATTGCCAGGCCTGGTACCGGCTTTCCGAAGCTGCCGGGCGGGCCGGCGCCGATCGGCTTGAAGGCGAGCCCGCCTTCGACCGCACCGTACCACTCGAACACGCGTACGGCGAAACGCTGCTCGAAGGGCTCGCAGATCGCTGCGGGCATGCCGGCGTCGATGACCATACGCACCGGGTTGTCCGCATCGTCCGGCCGCGGCGGCTCGCTGTAGATGGCAGTGGCCATACCCCCGAGCATCGAAAATGTGGTGCAGCCGTAGCGCCGGCAGATGTCCCATAAACGCGACTTCGTGAAGCGGCGGCTGAAGACGGCGCGCAGCCCCATGTACAGTGATGGGCCGAGCGTGACGGCTTGCGCATTGCCGTGCGTGAGCGAGAGGCCTGTGTACGGCCGATCGTCGGGCTGATAGCCGAGCAGCGAGCCGAGCATCCCGAACAGGCCGAAGCGCACGTTGGGGAACACAACACCCTTTGGGTCACCAGTGGTGCCCGACGTGTAAATGATCTGCAGTGGATCGTTGGGCGACGAGAGGCGCACATCCACCGTTGCCACCGGTTTGGCCAACACCGCGTTGAGAGACTCGGCGTTCGCCGGCGCGATGGGCGCCGGCGTCTCGCGAGTCTGCAGAGCAAGGGTCCACTGGAGCGCCGGGACGGTCGCCCGCACCGCCTCGATCTCGGTGAGGCAGTAATCGGCGCAGATGATGCCCTGGCAGCCTGACTGCCGCAACATGTACGCGAGCTTGTCACCCCGTGTGCGCGGGTCGATCGGGACGTACACGGTCGCGGTGATCGACGCCGCGATCATCGTCTCGACGAACTCGGGGTGGTTACGCATCATCAGGCCGAAGCGTTGGCCAGGTGCCATGCCGTGGCTGATCAGTGTGGCCGCGATCCGGTTGGCATTCTCCTGCATCTCGGCGTAAGTCCGCACCTCGTCCGGCAGGCCGCCGTCCCCCAGGCTCCAGCGCTCGAAGGTGAGCACATCGAGGTCGGGCCGTTGTTCGGCGCGCAGGGCGATGAGATCGGCCAGGATCAGCTCGTTGCGTTCACGCATGGTGGTTCTCTCCAGCACACCCCCTTGTCCCGCGCTCGGGGAGCGCGCGGGGCCGGTCCGTCCGGGCAGCCGAGCCTACCGCGTCAGGATGGTCACGCACATCGCGGCGGCGTCGGTTCCGATGGCACCGCCACCGTTCTGGGCCAACGCGACCTTGGCGTTCTCAACCTGCCGCTGGCCGCAGCGGCCTTGCAGTTGTTCCGTGAGCTCGACGATCTGTGCAATCCCGGTGGCCCCGACGGGGTGTCCCTTGCGGAGCAGGCCCCCGGACGTGTTCACCGGAACACGGCCCCCCAGCCGCGTGGCGCCGGAGTCGATCAGTGCACCGCTTTCTCCCTTGGCGCACAGCCCGAGGGCTTCGTAGGCCATGAGCTCGGCTGGAGCCGACGCATCGTGACACTCGATCACGTCGAGATCGGCGGGGCCGACAGCGGCCTCGTTATACGCATCCGTCGCGCAGACTTCGACGGTGCCCGGCTCGTCGGGCGCATGGTCCCACCCGGAGTGCAAGACACTCGCAACGACCCGCACGGCATTGCGGACGCCGTGCGCGCGTGCCGTGCCCTCGCTCATGACCACCACCGCCGCGGCGCCGTCGCCGATCGGCGAGCACATGGGACGCGTCAGCGGCTCGGCGATCATTGGCGCCGCCAGCACGTCGGCGACACTCAAGACCTCGCGGAACTGCGCGCGCGGATTCATGCTTCCATGGTAAGAGTTCTTGGCCGCAACGGCCGCAAATTGCTCCACCGTGGTCCCGTAACGCTGCATGTGGGCGCGTGCGGCGGCAGCGTAGATGTCCATGAACATCGAGCGCTTCTGGCCGGCCCCCGATCCGGCTGATTCCGCTCCCTGCGCCTTTGCACTCTGGCGAAGCGCTGCAAGGATGGGCGCCAGCATCTCGACGTCGACGGCCCCGCTAAAGGCTGCAAAGCTCTTACGCTTGTCGGGGTCATAGAGCTTTTCGACGCCTAGGGCGAGTACGGTGTCGTAAAAGCCGGCCGACACCATCGCACAGGCCTGGTGCAGCGCCGTGGACGCACTGGCACAGGCGTTTTCGACGTTCACCACGGGGATGCGACCGACGCCCATGCTGCGCAGAATGACCTGGCCCCGGATGCATTCTTGCCCGGTCACGAGCCCGGCCGCAGCGTTGCCGACGAAAGCCGCTTGCAGGGCGCTCGCCTCGATGCCGGCGTCGGTGAGAGCCGCTTGCACGGCCGCCGCTCCGAGTGCCTTCAAACCGGTGTCCATGTGTTTTCCAAACGGGGTCATGCCGACCCCTGCGATCACTGCCTTGAAGCGCATATGTGCCGTCCTCTCCGTTTCGATCGCGGTGTCCCCGTGCTCACAGCAAGCCGTTCCCTTTGATCCCTAAGGCGTGCTTGAGGTACGCCAGCTCCGCCTCCCGCCACGGCAGCGGCGCCGCGTCCTGGATCATGCCACTCCGCCTCAATTCGTCTACGATAGGCTGCGAGCGGGGGAAGGGGTTGCCGAACCGGTTCATGTGGAAGAGCTTTTCGAACGGCTGGCGTGGTCGCTGGCCCCCGGCTTCGGGGCTCTCCGCCGGGTACCCGACAGTCTGCAGCAGCAGCACGCGGCACGTCTCGGGCAAGCCGAGGCTGATGCGGATCTGATCGAGGTTCGGCGACCCCAGACAGCAGGTGCCCAGTCCTTGCTCGAACGCCATCAGGGTCGCCTGGGCGATGCCTTGCCCGCAGTCGAGCTCTCCAAGGCCCGGCTGCTTCAGCTGCTCTCTCAATGAATCGAAGATGGGAATGAGTTGGTTCTCCAGCGCTTCCTGCTTGCCCTCGCCGAACCCGAGCGCGCCCGCTGCCAGCAGTTCTCGCAACCGATCGGCTTGTTCATCCACGGCAGCCGTGTCGATGTACCAGACGATGACCACTGGAGCGAGCCGGATCTGGAATCCCGCAATCGGAGCGGTGAGCGACTCGACGACCTCGGGTGCGGCACTATCACGAAACACCACCACGGCGCGCAAGCTGCCGACGTTGCCCCAGTGCGACGCGAGCCGCGCGGCCTCGAGCATGCGTTGGATCTTTTCCGGCTCGACGGGCCTATACGGTCGCAGAAACCGCGACGATCGCCGCCGTCCAATGACCTCTCGCAATTCCATCGCAGATCCTCCTGGGATGCACCGGGCTAGAGCTTTGCGGCCCCGACCAGGCTGAGCACCTCGTTACAGCCGTCTTCGATCATCGCCGCCCGCGCATCGCGGAGGAGCTTCTCGATCGGGTACTCGCGGCTGAGGCCGTTGCCGCCGAAGATCTGGAGCGCGGCGCTCGCGGCCGAAAACGCGGTGTTCGTGCAAAACACCTTCGACGCAATCGAGTACTGCACGAGCGGCGGGTTGGTCGTGTTGTAGAGCATGACTCTCCAGGCGAGTGAACGGGCGGCTTCCACCTCCATGAAGATCTTGAACAGACGTGCCTTCACACTCTGGTGCTCGAAGATCGGCACGCCCCCCTGGATGCGTTCCTTAGCGTACGCCAACGCGTACTCCAAGGCAGCTCGCCCTACGCCGACGAAGATGGCCCCCATGGAAGCGTTCGCCAGGGTGAGGACCGCTTCGACCACTGTGGCGTAGGCCTCCGGCCCAACCACCATGTAGTCCGCGGGGATCCGAACGTTGTCGAAGAAGATCTCTCCCTGGTTCAAAGCGCGCTGTCCCAGTTTGTCGAGCGGCTTGCCACGGGAGACGCCAGGAAGGTCGAGCGGTACCAGGGCGACGCCTCCGCCTCTGAACCCCTGGCTGGGATCGACCGTGCAGAACAGCGTCGCCACCGTGGCGATGCTGCCATCGGACACCCACGCAGCCTTCTGCCCGTTGATCACGTAGTGGTCGCCATCGCGGCGGGCCACGCAGTTTGCTTTGAGCTTCGGATCACCGAAGTGCGGTTCGGTGACCGCCAACGAATCGCTGCCGTGATCGGGCTCCGTCACTGCCCAGCAGCCGATTTCCCGATTGTCCGCGCCACCGAAGCGCTCGATGAGCGCCGGCCGCCCCGACATCTGTGCGAACATCTTGTGGAAGCCTGACACGCCTAGGCTGATCGCAAGACCGGCGTCGCCCCAGCCGAGCTCCTCCGAAATCAGGAACCGTATGCGTGCTTGCTCGGCCAGGGGCACCTCCGTGCCCGATGCATCGAGTACGTCGAGATGCAGGTCCCAGTACTGCCGGAAAGTATCCCAGAGGATCGAGTCTGGCGCGATGACCATCGCAGGGTCA
Organism: Binatia bacterium; assembly: GCA_046757585.1. Classification (GTDB taxonomy): domain Bacteria; phylum Desulfobacterota; class Binatia; order HRBIN30; family HRBIN30; genus JBHHYR01. The sequence continues at coordinate 10,001 of JBHHYR010000112.1, forward strand.
GGTAGCCGGTCCAGCGCGGCACCGGCAGGTCGCATGACTTCCCGGGCAAACTTGCGTGCTGTGTCCCGAATGGCCCGTTCCTCGTCGGTGAGCGTCACCTCGAGATCGACTAGCGGCATGGATCGCTCCCTCCTCCGCACGGGTGTCAAACTCACCCTCGCCCGCTCGGATCACATCCCCGGTATCCTACCGACCGGTAGGACGGGATGATCCTAGGCACCTTTACGGATGATCTAGGTCACCCGGGCCTTCTCCCCACCTGATCCGCGGGCTCTCCCAGGCCTCCGCAGCCAAGCCTGCCCCCGGTGTGGCCCGGGATCACTTGACCCCGTCGGCCGTTCGGCATACGTAGGCGCGTTTCCGGATATCAGGGCACAGCATCGGAGGACAAGATGGTCAAGGGCGCAGTGATGTACAACTTCAACGAGCCGCTGACAGTCGAGGCGGTGACGCTCAAGGCCCCGCGTGAGGACGAAGTGGTTGTGAAGTTGATCGCCAGCGGAGTGTGCCACTCGGACCTATCAGTGATCCAGGGGAAGTTACCGTTGCCTCCGCCGGTGATCCTGGGCCACGAAGGCGCGGGGGTGGTCGAAGAAGTTGGAAAATCCGTGACGGACGTGCAGCCGGGTGATCATGTGGTGCTTTCGTGGGTGCAGAACTGCGGCAAGTGCTATTACTGCACTGCCGGCCGGTATCACCTCTGCGACGCGGGTGTGCGTGCGGCGATGGAAGGGGACGAGGTTGTCTTCGAGAAGGACGGACTGGGCATCAGCCGTATGGCTGGCGTGGCGTCCTTTGCCGAGCGGACCGTCGTCCGGTCCACGGCGGCGATCAAGGTGCCGGAGGACGTGCCACTCGATAAAGCGTGCCTGGTCGGGTGCGGTGTGATGACCGGCGTGGGCGCGGCAATCAACACCGCGCAGATCCGTCCCGGACAGACAGTGGCCGTGTTTGGGTGCGGCGGCGTGGGCCTCAACGTGATCCAGGGAGCCACGCTCTCCGGCGCATCACAGGTCATCGCCGTGGACCTCGTCGAGCAGAAGCTCGAGTGGGCGACAGAGTTCGGTGCCACGGACACGCTCAACGGCAAGGACGTGACCGACGTTCCGGACGCGATCCGCGGTCTGACGGGCGGCCTGGGCGTGGATTACGCTTTCGAGGTGATCGGCGCGCCCGCGGTCATCACGCAGGCGTTCTTGTCGGCCAAACGCGGGGGCAAGGCCGTCATAGTCGGCGTGCCAGGGTTCGGGCAGGAAGTGACGATTCCGGGCCTCATGTTACCGATCGAAGAGAAGTCCTTGATCGGCTCGCTGTACGGTTCAGCCAACATGCGCCGTGATATCCCGAAGCTGATCGATTTGTACATGCGGAAGAAACTCAAGATCGACGAGCTGATTTCCCGGCGCATCAAACTCGACGACATCAACGCAGCCTTTGACGCCATGCAGGGGGGCGAGGTTGCCCGCAGCGTGATCCTGTACAATTGACGCTCCCGCGAGTGGGCGTTGGTTCCTGCTGGGCACCGCGCGTGTGAAAGGATTCGACATGCCCCGTCGCCGGAACCTCTTGGGAGGCGTTCTCACTACGGCGTTGCAGCGCTGGAGCGCTCGCCGAATGCACTACACCCGCGACGATGCCGAACGGCTTGTGGCACAGATGCGTGACGAGGCCGCACGCTCCGGGACGGGTCCGTTCGGTCCGCTGCGCCTCTCCGGCTATCGGGGCCTGGCTGAGCTTCCCTACTTCGCACGCGACGCAAGTGGTTCGCTCCGGCTCACTGTGGATGGGCTACCACCGGTGTTCGATCTGCACACACACCTCGGTTGGTCGCAGCTCGTCGCCCCGCGGGTCGACCTGCTGCGCCGGACGCCGCGAACCCGTTACTTTCTCGACTGCGACCGTGAGGAGCCACCGTGCACGCTGGACCTGGACGTCTACGTCAATGCGAATTTCACCCCGGCGATGCATCGCGACATGTCCCGGGAGATTCGCAATAGCCTGCTCCGCGGCAGTCGCGCCGGTGCGACGCACACCATTCCCAATCTGCTCGCGGAAATGGATGCGCTAGGCGTCGCACGGGTGGCGATCCTGCCGATTGCGGTCGGCCTGCCGTTCAGCGCCGACCCCACCGAGCATGTGCTCGGCGCCATTGCTCAGGCTGGCGTCGGAGACCGGCTGATCCCGTTCGCGTCGGTCCATCCGCGCGACGCGCGCTGGCGTGAGAAGCTGCGCCGCTACGCGCGCCGTGGGGTGCGCGGCCTCAAACTGCACCCGGAGATGCAGCGCTTCTTTCCTGACGATCGCGCGGCCATGCAGGTCTACGAGGAGTGCCAGCGCCTGCACCTCCCGGTGATTTTCCATGCCGGCCGATCGGGGATCGAGCCGCAGTTCATGCGCAAGTATGCGCTCATGCGACGCTACGCGGCGGCGCTCGACGGGTTTCCCCAGCTGCCCTTCGTCCTCGGTCATGCCGGCGCCCGCGACGTCGCGGACGCCAACGCGTTGGCACGGCAGCATGCCAACGTATG
>JBHHYR010000113.1:0-12474 GCA_046757585.1 Binatia bacterium
CTAAGCCCCCTGGCAGCGAGGGGTTCGATTTGTGGATGCTCTCGGGACAGGGCTCGATCGGCATCGTCGCCGTGAACTTCTGGATTGCGGAGCCCGGCGCGCCCGAGCCCTCCGACGCAACCGGCCAGGCATCCTCAGTCGTGTTTACGTTTGTGCCATCGGATTGGGACCTGGATGCCGGCACGTACTCAGTCCGGCGCTTCAATCAGACGTCGCTTGCGTGGGACATGTTTGGCACCCTGGCGGCAGGATCCAAGCCATACTCGACACCACCCATCAGCATCCCTGCTGTGGTCGACCCGAACGCCTGGGCGCCCGCGAGCCCGATCGAGGATCTCACCGACAACCCGGATGCGGTGGTCGTCCTGCGCATTGACCGGCAGTAGGTGGCGTAAAGTCATTAGACGCTTGTTTGACCGTTTCCAACGTCATGTCGAGAGATCAACGGCATCACTCTGCGAGTTCGAGGCTTTGTTGGAACGTGCGCTGCATTTCGCGTTGGTGGTTATTGTGACGGGTCAGCGTCACGACATCGCATGCCCGCTTGTCACGCTTCCTCGCGGTTGGTATCCCGTCATTGAAACAGTGAACTCCAGGCCCGTCAGACGCCTCTCCCAAGTCCCGGTCCATGGGCGCGAGCTTCCGGGCAGGCGATAAGGAGGAACACACGATGCGTGCAGCCGTGATGCGCAATTCCGAACTGGTGGTCGACACCGTCCCCGATCCGGTGCCAGGTGAGGGCGAGGTACTGGTCAAGACGCTGGCGTGTGGAATCTGCGGCTCCGACCTGCACGCGCTCAAGCATGCCGACAAGATGGTGGCGATCGCACGGGAAACGGGGGCGCCCTTCGCGCTCGATCTGGCACGCGACGTCGTGATGGGGCACGAGTTCTGCGCCGAGGTCATCGACTATGGCCCGAACACCACGGGACAGGTTCGCAGCGGGGACCGCGTCGTGTCCATGCCGCTACTGTTCCGCGGTGGTCACATCGAAGGCGTCGGGTACTCGAACGAGGCGCCAGGCGGGTACGGTGAGCTGATGACCCTGTCGGCAGCGCTGGTCTTGCCTGTGCCGAACGGCCTGGCCACCGAGCACGCAGCGCTGACCGAACCCATGGCCGTCGGCGTACACGCAGTCGCAAAGGCGCGCCTCGAGCCGCCGGAAGTGCCGGTGGTGATCGGGTGCGGCCCGGTGGGTCTGGCGGTCATTGCAGCCCTCAAGCTCAAGGGGGTGGAGCCAATCGTCGCGGCAGATTTCTCACCGCTGCGCCGCGCTCTCGCCGAACGCATGGGTGCACACGCCGTCGTCAACCCGGCTGAGCGCCCGGCAATGGCTGCCTGCAACGAGCTGACCCACATGCGCCCACCAGTGATCTTCGAATGCGTGGGGCTCCCCGGCATTCTCCATCAGATTATGCGCGAGGCCCCGGTCGGGGCCCGGTTGGTCATTGCCGGGGTGTGTATGGAAGATGATGTCATCAAGCCGATGCTGGGTATCAACAAGGAGCTGTCTGTGCAGTTCGTTCTCGGCTACGCACCGGAAGAGTTCGCGCACACACTGCAAGCGATTGCCGACGGACATATCGACGTGGCGCCGCTGGTAACCGGCCGGGTCGGTGTCGCGGGCGTCCCCGGCGCATTCGAAACGCTGGCGACGCCCGATACCCACGCCAAGATCCTCGTCGAGCCCTGGCGGTGACGCCGGGATCCGTGACGGGGACGCGGGCTGGAGACGGCGGCCGCGCGGCGCTGCCCATGGGCGCCTTCGGCGTTTTCCTTGCCTGCGTGGTAAGGGGATGCGCATGAGCGAGCGAAGCGACGCGCATCTGTTGTGGATGGATATGGAGATGACTGGCCTCGATCCCGACCGCGACACCATCCTGGAAATCGCCAGCCTCATCACCGATAACGACCTCGCCGTCGTCGCCGAAGGGCCGGCGCTCGCGATCCATCAGCCCTCCCAGGTCCTCGAGGCGATGGACCAATGGAATCGGGAACATCATGCGCAGTCCGGGCTGACGGCCCGGGTGCTGGCATCGACGATCTCCATGGCCGCGGCGGAAGCGCAGACGCTCGCCTGGGTGAAGCGCTACTGTGCCGAGCGCACCTCACCGCTGTGCGGCAACTCGATTTACCAGGACCGCCGCTTTCTCGTCCGGTACATGCCGCGGCTGGAAGCGTATCTGCACTACCGCAACATCGACGTGAGCACAGTCAAGGAGCTGGTGCGCCGCTGGTGGCCGAACGGCCCGCGGCCGCCTGAGAAGAAGCACGCGCACCTGGCCCTCGATGACATCCGTGAGTCCATCGAGGAGCTGCGCTTTTACCGGGAACACTTCTTTCGCGTGAAGAGGGAGTGGCACGCGCCGGCCTGAGCGTCCGTCTCAGCGGCACACGCCCTCGCCAACGAGCTGCGCGATCTCTGCCTGTGTGAGACCGAGCAGGCGCGCCAGCACCTCCTCCGTATCCGCACCGAGCAGTGGGGCGGCGCCAGCGGTGACCAGTGTGCTGCGGCTCATCCGCACGGGGTTTCCGATATGCCGCTCCAGCCCAACTTCCGGATGCTCGACGGTCACGATCGCACCACGGGCCGCGAGGTGCGGATCGGCACGGCTCTCGTCGGGACTCAACACCGGCGTGGCCGAGACACCGGCTGCCTGAAGGGCCGCAGCCGCCTCCGCCGGGCTGCGCAGCCGAGTCCAGTCCGCCACGCGCGCATCGATCTCCGCGCGGGCCGCCCGCCGCCCCTCGAGCCCGCCCAGCTGCGGCTCCGGCGGCCAGCCGAGGCAGCGGACGAAGCGTTCCCATGCTGCGTCGCCGATCACCGCAAGGGCACACCAGCGGTCCTCACCGGCGCAGGGATACACACCGTGGGGGACGGCGTAGTCGACCGCATTGCCCTGCTGCACGGGTGCATGACCGGTGCACGGGCCCATGAGGTAGAACTCGCCGAGCAGGTACGCCGCCGTTTCCGTCTGCGCCATCTCGATCAGCTGGCCTTCGCCCGTGCGGCGTCGGTGTTCGAGCGCGGCCAGCACCGCCACACTGCCCAGCTTGCTGGCAATGTGGTCGGGATGGTTGAGCGAGGTCCCGGCTGGATACGGTGCCGCGGGGTGATTCCAGAGCCAGTTGGCCCCGGCGAACGCGGAGTTGAGGGGGCCGAAGGACGGTGCCTCGCCGAGAGGACCCCCGCGGCCGAACCCTTGGGATGCGACGTAGATCACGTCGGGGCGGACGCGCCGGACGTCGTCGTAGTCGAGCCCCCACTTGCGCACGACCCCGCCACGGTTGTTCTCGACCACCACGTCGGCGGTCGCGCACAGTCGCAACCCCAGCTCCCGGCCGCGCGGTGTACCGAGATCAAGGCAAACGCTCTTCTGCCCGCGCGATTCGTCATTGAAGGTCCACGCACGGTTTGGTGCGTCAGGCTCGATCGTGGCACCGCGCAGAAAATCCAGGTTCGCGCGTGATTCGATCTTGATCACCTCGGCGCCCAGCTCGCCGAGGACCCAGCAAAGTTCGGGGCCCACGGCGCCGACGCCGAGGTCGATCACCCGGGTGCCAGCCAGCGGCGGTCCCTGCACCCCAGCGGCCATCTGTCCGGGCCGCGCAGCTGCACCGTCATCCGCGAGGTCGAACCCCTTCCGGTCGTCCTCGCCGGGCGCAGGGGCTGGGCGCCGCAGGACGATGGGGGTCACGGAAAAATTGAACGGGGCCGGCGCAAATGGGGCCTCCCCAACGTGTGGAAACCCGGTGCGCCGAAAGTACCCGCGCACCTGCGTCTGCTCTTCCGAAACAAACTCCACCGGCGTATTGACCGGCGCCAGCGGGAGACCCAAGCAACGGGCGTCGGCGAACACCTCCGCACGCCGCCGGTTCCGCAAGGCGTCCACGGCGAGCAAGCGCACCACGTCCACGTTAAGGAGCCGGTAAATCGGACTCTCCCATTCTGCACCCGAAAGCGCTTCTGGTCTCCCGACGAGCGCAACGAACGCCTTCCACTGCCGCAGGGTACCGGGCAAGACACGGACGTACCCATCCGCAGTCGGCAGGACAAGGTACGCTCCATCGGCGTTGCGTGGGGGTGATGCGGGTATGAGCGGATAGAGCCGCGTGTAGTCAGCGAGCGGGATCGACCACGGGTTCAGGCCATGCAGCGCTGCCTCCTGAACGGACACTTCAACGGTCTGCCCGTCGCCGTACCGGCTGCGATCGAGCACCGCGGCCAGCGCTCCGGCAACTGCAAACACCGACGCACAGTCATGCGCCACATAGCCGGGCAGCCAGCACGGAGGCAGATCAGGAAAGCCTGACGCATGCAAGGCGCCCGATGCCGCAAACGCCGCCAGCGGCTCGGCCCGCCAGCTCGCGTGCGGACCGGAGAGGCCGAAATCCGCCACCGCCACGTGCACGAGATGCGGATGCCGCGCGCGGATCACCTCCGGCTCAAGGCCATAGCGGCGCTGCCCAACGGCGCCCAGGTTTTCAAGCAGCAGATCGGCCCGCGCACACAGCTCGTCGAAACGGTGGCGGCCCGCCGGGTCGTGCAGGTCAATCACGGCACCCCGCTTGTTGGCGTTGCGATAGAGAAACGGCAGGGAGCGATCCGGGGCCGCCACGTTGCCGGCAAACGGCGGCTGCAGCCGGCCCGGATCGCCGGCCGGCGGCTCGACTTTGATGACATCGGCACCGAGGTCTGCAAGCAAACGGCCAGCGAGCGCGCCGCGGAGGTCCATCAGGTCGACGACCCGGAGATGTGCCAGCGGCGGTGCAGGCATGCCCGAAGTGTACTCCCGGAAGCACGCAGGGGACAAGCGGCCACCCCTCGTGGCACACACGCGACGGACAGAACGCGACGGCCTACGGCAGGTGCTGACAAGGCACCCCGTCCGTTGTACAGTCCGGCGGCATGAGCACGTTCATTCGACCCATTCCAGCTTTGGAACCGCGGACGGCAGCGTTCTGGCGTGCCTGCCGGGCCGGACGCCTGGAGTTCACGCACTGCATTCCGTGCCACCATTTCATCCACCCGTCGCGACCGATCTGTCCCAAGTGCCGCGGCCGCAACCTCAACGTGGCCACCGTCAGCGGCCGGGCCCGCTTGCACAGCTTCACGGTGAATCATCAGCGCTGGTACCCCACGCAGGAGGTCCCCTACGTGATCGGCTTGGTGGAGCTGGTCGAACAAGACACCCTGCGCCTCATGACGAACATCATCCACTGCCCGATTGAACGGGTGGCAATCGGCATGCCGCTGCGTGTCGTGTTCGAGAACGTCAGTGACGAGGTGGCGCTGCCGATGTTCGAGCCGGAAGAGCCGCAATAATGGCGGCCTGTGCCTTCACAAGAGCGCCTGCCCCTGGCGCGGCGCGCCACTGTTCACCTGCGGCGTTCAGGGAGCCGGTGCGATGACCGAGCCCCTGGAACGGCGGGCGATTATCTCGGGCGTCGGCCAGTCGGCGATCGGGCGCCGCCTGTTCCGTGACGACCTCGATCTCACCTGTGAAGCCGCCCTGGAAGCGATCGCTGACGCGGGCCTTGATCCAGACGACATCGACGGTGTGGCGGCGTACCCCGGGCCCATCCAGGGCGGACCGGGCTTCGCGGGGCCCGGAGTCTACGATGTTCAAGACGCTTTGGGCATCGATTTACACTGGCATGCGTCCGGGCTCGAGGGCGCAGCGCAGATCGCACCCATCATCCACGCCACGCTGGCCGTCGCCGCAGGCCTGTGCCGGCACGCGCTGGTGTACCGCACGGTCACGGAAGCGAGCGCTGCCGCCGATACGGGCCGCCGTGGCATCGGCGCTGGGTCGCTGGAGATCAGCGGTTTTCCCGCCTTCTTCATCCCGTTTGGAGCCATGTCGGCAGCCAACTGGCTAGCGCTGTACGCGCGCCGTCACATGTACGAATTCGGCACGACCAAGGAGCAGCTAGGTGCCATCGCCCTCACCGGGCGCCGGCATGCGGCTTTCAACCCCAAAGCCGTCTATCGCGAGCCCATGACGATGGCAGACTACCTAGGGGCGCGCATGGTCAGCGAACCTTTCGGCCTCTACGACTGCGACGCGCCCGTCGACGGCTCCACAGCCGTCATCGTGTCGAGCGGAGAGGTGGCTCGTGACCTGCCCCACCCGCCGGTGCGTTTCAACGCCGTCGGCACGGCCATGCGCGCCCGGCCGTTGTGGGATCAGTGGGAGGACATCACGACGATGGCAGCACGCGATGCCGCGGCGCACATGTGGTCGCGCACAGACCTGACGCCACGGGACGTCGATACCGCGCAGCTCTACGACGGCTTTTCCTTCCTCGCCCTGGCGTGGCTCGAAGCGCTGGGGTTCTGCAAACGCGGCGAAGGTGGGCCCTTCGTCGAAGGCAGCCACCGGATCGCCTTGGACGGCGAGCTACCGCTGAACACCTGGGGTGGACAGCTGTCGGGCGGGCGTCTCCACGGTTTCGGCTTCGTCGCGGAAGCAGTCCATCAGCTCCGCCGTGAATGCGGCGAACGGCAGGTCCCGAACTGCGACGTAGCAGTCGTCGGCGTTGGCGGCGGGCCGGTGGCGGGGTGCCTGCTGCTCACCAGATAGGAAATGCAGTCGATAGTTGATCGGTCATCGTCGGCAGTCGAATGTCCACCCGTCTGGCCGCGGCGCCTGGTCAAAGGGTTTCCAACGGGCAGCCGAGGTCGCCTTGGCTCGGACCCTACGCCGTGAACTATCCCATTGGATAAAGGATCTCCTTCGTCACCTGATTGCAGGCCTGCAGCACATCGGCGGAGAGGGTCACATCGGCGGCGGCGAGGGTGTCGCTCAGCTGTTCGGGCGTGGTGGCACCGATGATCGTCGAGCCAACGAAGTCGTGCGTCAGTGTCCACGCAGTCGCCATAGTGGTTACCGACATGCCCGCGGCGCGCGCGATTGTGGTGAACCGCGCCACGGAACCCAGCGTGCGCTCATTGACGAAACGCCGAAACATGGCCTGTGAGCGTGGATTACCCTCACCGTAGAGGGTGAAGCGTGCGGCGGCGGGCCGCCCACCATCTTGATATTTGCCGCTGAGCACCCCACCTGCAATGGGACTGTACGGCAGCAAACTGATCTGCTCGCCCCGGCACACCTCCGCCAGCTCGTCCTCGAAGCGGCGGTTCAGCAGGCTGAAGTTATTCTGGATGGTTTCGTAGCGCGTCAGGCCGCGCGCGCTACTTGCCCAGAGGCTCTTGGTCAGTCCGTACGCCGTCTCGTTGCTACATCCGGCGTAGCGGATCTTCCCTTGTTGTACCAGACGTGTGAGCGCCTCGAGCGTCTCCTCGATCGGCACACCGCGATCGGGCCAATGCGTCTGATAGAGATCGATGTAATCCGTATTGAGGCGCTGCAAGCTGCCCTCGACCGCGCGCATGAGGTGATGCCGGTCCAGCGACGTCCTATTCGCGCGCACCGGCGCAATGAACCAGCCCGAGCCGGGGCCGGCCACCTTGGTGGCGACGCACAGGGCGTCACGTGGCTTGCCAGCCAGCCACCGGCCCACGATTTCTTCGCTCCGGCCGGCATATTTGGGATCCGGCGGCACGGGATACACTTCGGCAACGTCCAGGAAGTCGACGCCGGCATCGCAGGCACGGTCGAGAATGGCACTGCTGGTACGCTCGTCGGCTTGATTGCCGAACGTCATGGTACCTAGGCAAATTTCCGAAACCACGAGGCCGGTACGGCCAAGGCGACGACGTTTCATGCAGCTCCTCCACCTGAAAAGTGTGGCGCATCATACCTGCACGCCCGCTGCAGTCCAAGGGGCACGCCCACGGCACCTTGCTTAGCCAGGCCGCGGCGTGCGACGTGGTGGGAGTTTGGGACTATGTCGGCTCCGCGCTGTTGTTGCCCATCGGACGCCTGCACGGCGTCCGCGACCGCACCGGGCGGGTGAGTCCGACTCGGTTGTACGAGCAGTTCAAGGTGCTGCGGCAGCTCCTCGAGCGGCTGGACGCAGCCGCCGGCGGGATGCACCTGAAGCCACGCACACCGCAGCGCAATTGATTTTGCGGGAGTGGTTGTCTATCGTCCTTCCCGAGGGCGTTTTCCGTGCTGAAGTTCATTCGCCGTAACGCAGGAGCCACGTGGGTCAAGTTCATGTTCGGGGCCATCGTGGTCGTGTTCATCTTCTGGGGCATGGGCGGTGTCATGGGAGGCAACAAGGCGCAGATCGTCGCCCGGGTGAACACACGCATAGTCGACCCGACCGAATACTACCGCACTTACAACAATCTATCCCGCCTGTACCGCAACGCGTACAAGGACACCTTCACGCCCGAGCTGGTCAAGGTGCTCAACCTGAAGCAACGGACGCTGGACCAAATCATCCAGACGACGCTGCTGGACCAGGAAGCCCGGCGGCTCGGCCTGCGAGTCACCGAAACGGAGTTGCGTGATTCCATCGCCACCCTCCCAGCGTTCGCGCCCAACGGGCGCTTCAGCAAGAACCTCTACCTGCGCACCTTGCGCGCCAACAACATCACCCCGGGCGAGTTCGAAGACGGACAGCGCAACGAGTTGCTCGTGCGCAAGTTGCAGGACTTGATTCTGGCTGGAGTACACGTCAGTGACGCCGAGCTGCGCAAGCGCTACGAGTTCGAGAACGAAAAGGTGGACCTGCGCTTCATCAAGCTGGATGCTGCGACTTTCGTTCCTGCGGTCACGCTCAAGGATGCAGACGTACGCGCGTATTACGACAAGCACCAGGGCGAGTTCCGCGAGCCCGAACGCCTGCGAGCGGAGTACGTGCTGTATGCGCCGGATAAGTTCACCGCCAAGGTTCAGCTGACCGATGCGATGATCCAGCGTTACTACGACACGCACATTCCGGATTTCACAAAGCCGGAGCGGGTACATGCCCGGCACATTCTGTTCAAGGTGGCGCCCGACACCAGTGCGGCGCTGAAGGCCGAAGTGCGGAGCAAAGCCGAGGCGGTGTTGCAGAAGGTGAAGGCAGGCGGGGACTTCGCGGCGCTGGCCCGGGAGTATTCCGATGATCCGAACGCCGCGCAGGGGGGTGACCTCGGCTGGCTGGCGCACGGCAAGACGGTCCAGCCGTTTGAAGAGGCGGCGTTTGCCCTGGCGCCCGGAGCGACCAGCGACATTGTCGAGTCGCCATTCGGCTTCCATATCATCAAGGTCGAGGCCAAGGAGGAGGCGCACTCACAACCACTCGACGAAGTGCGGGACCAGGTTCGTGCAGCGCTGACGCAGGAGCAGGCGAAGGAGCTGGCTCGCACGCAGGCCGAGGATGATGAAGCGAAGGTCGCCGCCGGCAAGTCACTGGCGGCCGTCGCCCAGGCCGCGGGGCTCTCCGTCGCCACCCCTCCGCCCTTTGCACGTCAAGAGACCATTGCCGGGCTCGATGGCAACCCCGACCTGATGCAGGCTGCGTTCGCGACCAGCGCCGGCGAGGTCGCGCCCGTTGTCGAGACGCCGCAGGGATTTGTTGTACTCCGCGTGATCGAAAAGTTGGCAGCTCATGTGCCACCGCTGGCGGACATCCACGACCGCGTCGAAAGCGCGGCGCGCATCCACCGGGCGGAGGAACTGGCGAAGCAGAAGGCCGAGGCACTGTTGGCAGAAGTACAGAAGACGGGGTTTGAGGCTGCCGCGAAAGCCAATAATCAGACAATTCAGGAAACCGGCCCGTTGACCCGCTCTGGCGGGTACGTACCGAATATCGGTAACGCCCCTGAGTTGAAGAAAGCGGCCTTTCGTCTCACGCCGCAAAAGCCGGTGGCACCGGCGGTGTACACGGTGACAGGGAGCAGCGTCCTGGCAAGCTTGAAGGAAAAGATCCCTGCTCCCGAGGACGATTTTGCCGCCGAAAAGGACAAGCTGCGGCGCCAAATCGAACAGCAACGCCAGCAGCAGGTGCTGCAGGAGTTCATCAACCATCTGAAGGCCCGCGCCACCATCTCCGTCAACCGGGACTTCCTGGCAAGTATTCCCGATACGGCACGCGAACTGTATGGCGGGCGCCAGCGGCGCTGAGTGACGCGCCGGCACGCCAGGCTCGACCGAGATCAACTAGGGGGAGGACGGGGCCGTGCCAAGTCACCCCAACGAAGCGATCAATACGCAGCCCTTCTTCCTTCTGGCCCGCACCGCCCGCGTCGGGTGTCTGCTCGTCCACGGGTTCACCGGCACACCGCACGAGATGCGGTTTCTCGGCGAACACTTGTTCGCGCACGGCTACACAGTGAACGGCGTCAGGCTCGCCGGCCACGGCACGTCGGCGGGCGATCTCCAGCACTGTACCTGGCGCGACTGGTACACGTCGGTACGCGACGCCATGGCAGCACTGCAGCAACACGCGCCGCGCAGCGTGGTGGTGGGCCAATCACTGGGGGCCCTCCTGGCCATCCAGCTCGCAGTGGAAGAACCCGCCACCGTCGCCGGCATGGTGCTCTTGTCCCCAGCGCTAGTGCTGTCGAATCGCTGGCTGCCATGGATCAGCACGGCATTGCCGCTTGTGCTGCGGCTCGTCGGGCGGCATTGCTCTGTTGGCAAGGGGGAGAGTGATATCGCTGACGCCCAAGCCCGCGCCGACAGCCCCAGCTACCGGCACGTTCCACTCGCTGCACTGCACCAGCTGGTCCTCCTACAGAAGCACGCGCGCGCCCAGCTGCCGCGGGTCCGCCAGCCCGTGTTGGTTCTTCATTCCCGCCAGGACCACACGTGCCCGGCGGTCAATGTGGACATCCTCAGACGGAGCGTGCGCGGACCGCTCCGCGTCCTGTGGCTGCATGACAGCTATCACGTCGTCAGCGTCGATGTCGACAAAGAACGGGTCGCAGCTGCCGTTGCGGCCTTCGTAGATGGTATCGAGCCTCCGGCGCGCTGTTCGCCATCACGTGAGCGTGAAATTGCTGGAACCTGATCTGCACCGAGAATCGTCTGAGGGCTCGTCGTGAAGCAGTATGACGTTGTCGTGCTGGGCAGCGGGCCAGCCGGTCAGAAAGCAGCTATCCAGGCAGCTAAGCTGCGTAAGCGGGTCGCGGTCGTCGAACGAGGGAGCCTCGGGGGGGTGTGCATGAACACCGGCACGATCCCCAGCAAGACTTTGCGCGAAGCGGTGCTGTATTTCTCGGGCTACCGGCAGCGCAGCTTCTACGGCAGGGGGTACCGTGTCAAGGAGGAGGTCACGATTCAGGACCTCCTAATGCGGGCGCGCCACGTCACCGAACGGGAGCACGGCGTCATCCGCGACCAGATGGCTCGGAATCACGTACACCTGGTGAGCGGAGAAGGATCGTTCCAGGACCCGCACACAATCCGCATCGTGACCCCCAGCGGGCCGCGGACGGTAGCGGCGGACATCATCGTCATCGCCACAGGCACCGTCCCAGCGCGGCCGGCGTCGGTGGCCTTTGACGGCCACCGGATCATCGACTCCGACGGACTACTCGATCTCGAGGAGCTCCCCCGCTCGATGATTGTTGTGGGCGGAGGGGTCATCGGTACCGAGTACGCGACGATCTTTGCCGCAGCCGGCGTCGATGTGACCCTCATTGAACGGCGGTCGGGCCTTCTGGACTTCGTGGACGTCGAGATGGTTGACGCTCTCAAGTACCATGCCCGGCTCCAAGGGGTCACGCTACGCCTGGGCGAAGAGGTCGCCTCCGTCGCTGGACTCGACGACACCACGCGTCTGGTCACGGCCCATCTGCGGAGCGGCAAGCGCGTGTCCGCCGACACCCTCCTTTTTTCCGCGGGGCGCCATGGGGCCACGGAGCAGTTGAACTTGCAGGCGGTCGGGATCGCCACCGACGAACGGGGACGCATCGCGGTCACTGAGCATTTCCAGACGGCGGTGCCGCACATCTACGCCGTTGGGGACGTCATCGGTTTCCCCAGTCTTGCTTCGACGTCCATGGAACAGGGACGGCTTGCCGTCTCGTACGCGCTCAGCTTGCCCACCCGCACCAGCCTGCACCCGTTTCCGCTGGGAATCTACACCGTGCCGGAAATCTCCATGGTCGGACAAACAGAGGAAGAGCTGACGCGCGACGCGGTTCCGTACGAAGTGGGCCGGGCACGCTACCGCGAGATCGCCCGCGGCGCCATCCTAGGGGATGACGTGGGCATGTTGAAAATGCTGTTCCATGCCGACAACCACAGGCTGCTCGGTGTCCATGTGATCGGGGAAGGTGCGACGGAGCTCATCCACATCGGACAGGCCGTCTTGGCGTTTGACGGCACGCTGGAGTATTTCGTCGATAGCGTCTTCAACTACCCGACGCTGGCAGAATGTTACAAGGTCGCCGCGCTCGACGCCAAAAACAAGCTCACGGCCCAGTGACGGCGCACCCTCACCGTTTCGTGGCCACTAGAACTTCGGAGGGAACGCCGAAGGCAACCACCACGGCTCGGTGCTCGACTTGCCAGTCCCGGTCCGAAACGAAGTCCAGCAACTCGAGCGGCCGGCATCCGCCGACCA